>JABWBQ010000002.1 GCA_013360395.1 Flavobacteriales bacterium | reverse complement strand
CGGGCCGAACACGCGGTCCACCAGGGTGGCGGCATCCACGGGCCGTGCGCCTGCGGCCAGGAAGCCGCCGGGTGTGCCCAGGCCGAGGGCCTCCAGCGTGGAGGGCCGCAGGCGGTGCGGCATGGTGGGGCCCTGCGTGGTGCCTTCCGCCTTTCCCTTCTTCCTTCCGGTGGTGGTGGTGCCCATGTCCGAAGCGTTCATCCGTTCACGTTGAAGAGCGCGGCGATGCCCACATCGCCGGCGGCGCATCCGAAGACCAGCACATGACCGCCGCCCAGGTCCACGGCCTCCTCCAGCGCCTCGATGGTGACGCGCGTGAGGGTGGGCCCCTGCGGATGGCCCCAGACCAGTGGCGAGCCGGTGTTGTTCATCCGCCGCCAGTCGTGGTCCATCACCCTGGCGAACACGGCATCGTTCACGGCGAAGGGGTTGTGGTCCTTCACCACGGCCATGTCGGCCATGCGCAGGCCGGTGCGTTGCAGCAGGGCCTTCACGGCCATGGCCGGTGCCTCGGGCATGCAGGCGGGCGCCACGCGCACCTCGGCCTTGCCCACCAGGGTGATGGCGATCTCGGGGCGCGGGCTCAGCGCGCGGGCCTTCTCCGCCGTGGTCACCAGCAGGGTGGCCATGCCGTCGGCCGCGTGGGTCTGGGTGCCCGAGGTGACGCAGGTCTCCAGCTCGCGCATGCCGCGCAGGGTGTCCAGCGACAGCTCCTTCACGCCGGTGTCCTCGGTGATGCCGCCCATGGCGCGGCCCTGCACGCTGAGCACTTCCAGGGGCACCATGTAGCGGTCCATGAAGCCGCTGCGCCGGGTGCGGAAGTACTGTTCGTAGCGGCAGGCGGTGAGCTCGTCCACCTCACGGCGGTCCAGGCGGTGCTTGCGTGCCACATGGCCCGCCGAGGCGATCATGGCCTTGCCGGTGGCCGGGTCGAAGCCGAAGTTGTCCCACACGTCGCTGATCACCTCGGTGCGGCGGTGGGCGCGGCGCTCGGGGAACACGCCCACGGGCGAATCGCTGGTGCGGTCGAAGGTGAGCACGCCCACGGCCTCGCTGGCGCCGGCCTGCACCTGTGCGGCGGCGAGCAGGATGGCCTGCAGCCCGGTGGCGCAGGCCTGCTCCATCTGGAAGCCCGGCACGCGGCGGCCCATGCAGCTGGCCACCACGGTGGCGTTCCAGAACTTCCAGTGCCAGGGCACGGTGCTGCCGATCACCAGGTAGTCCAGTTCGCCCAGCGGCACGCGGCGCAGGCCCATGATGCGGCCCATGGCCTCCCCGGCGAACTGGCCGATGTTCACCTCGGCCAGCGGGGACGATTGCCAGGCGGGGAAGTAGCTGCTGCCCCAGGTGCCGTAGGGGATGCGTGCGTCGGGGTACATGGTGGCGGGGGATCGGTGCGGGGCGGTGGAGGGGCTTGTGCGGACCCGGCACCTCCACGTCGTGCATCCCGGATACCGGGCTGTGCGTCGCAAGGTCCCGGCCCGCCCCACGGGCCCTTCCGGACAGGACCAAAAGTACCGGGACGGGCCGGGCGTTTTATGATATGCGTCATCATTCAGGAGGCCCCACGACCCGCCGGGCCGAGCCATGCCACCACGCTGCGGTCGTTGCCGTCGGGTCCTGCGGATGGTGCACGGCTATCTTCGCCCACCTTCCGAACGACCCCCATGCGCACCGCCCTCCTGCTCGCCGCACTCCTCCCCGGCACCATCCTCCACGCCCAGCAGTTCGCCCTGGACTGGGCCACGCCTGCGGCGAAGGCCGTGGTGCGCGTGAAGTTCGCCGCCAACGGCGACGTGTTCGCCCTGGGCACCGGCGACAACAGCGTGGTGCTGCAGCGCTACAGCGGCACGGGCAGCCTCCTGTGGACCAAGACGCTGAGCTCGCCCACCCTGTTCGGCATCGACATGGATGTGGACGCCAGCGACAACATCTTCCTGTACGCGGGCTTCACCACCGGCCAGCTGGACCTGGACCCCGGGCCGTTCACCACCCTGGTGAACCCCGGCAAGGCGTACGCCAAGTACACCGGCACCGGGCAGTTCCTGTGGGGCTTCAGCGTTCAGAACGGCACCGACCTCAGCGACGACTACGGCGGCATCAGCTGCGACGATGCCGGCAACCTGTACATCACGGGCGACCTGGGCATGGGCACGTACGACATGGACCCCGGGCCGGGCGTGGTCGAATTGACGGTGCCCACCTCCTCGGTGGGCTCGTTCATCGCCCGGTACCGTGCGGACGGCAGCCTGCACTGGGCCGATGTGCGCGCCTGGCCCTCCGGCTTCAGCAACAGCCGCGACATCGCCGCGTTCCGCGACGGCACGGGGTTCCTCGTGGTGCAACATCTGGACAACGGCGGTCCGGTGACCGGCCAGATCGATGTGGACCCCGGGCCCGGCACCTTCAACGTGTACAACGAGACCCAGAACCTCCTGCAGTACGACAGCAGCTTCGCCTTCGTGGCCCAGGGGGACCTGGGCTTCGGCAACCAACGCCTGGCGGTGGACGCCGCCGGCCACGCCTACCTGCTGGCGAGCGCATCCATCGGCGGCGGCCTTTGGGCCCTGAAGTTCGTACGCAACGGCCAGGACCTGCAGGAGATCTACCAGACCGGCCTGACCACCATGGGCAACCTGCGCTTGGGCGACCATGTGGCCGACGGGCAGGGGGGCGCCCTGGGTTGTTACAGCAACAACTGCGCGCCCGGCTACTACCGGTTCGCCAAGATGAACGTGAGCGGCCTGGTGGACTTCAACCTGTCGCTGTACACCGGCACCGACTGCACCTATCCCGTCGCCAAGGGTTTCGCTTTGCGCGGCAGCACCTTCGTGGTGGGCTCCCTCAACCAGAACCACCCGGTGGACTTCGACCCCGGGGCGGGCGTGCTGAGCCTGCCCACCGGGAACGACCGCGGCGTGGTGGCCCTCTACAACTGGTGCGCCGGTGCCCCGTTCGATCCCTTCGGCATCGACGTGCTGAGCACCTCCTGGTGCGTGGGTGATACGGTGACGCTCGCGGCCAACGCCTTCGGGGACGCCAGCGGATACACCTGGGACCCCGGCACGTGGAGCATCGCGGCCGGCCAGGGCAACGACACGGTGCAACTGCTGGCGGCGAACGCCGGCACCGCGGCCGTTCTACTGTACGCCACCAACGCCTGCGGCAGCAGTGCGCCGGTGACCCTGCCCCTCACCGCCGGCACAGCCACCGCCGATCTGCCCCCCAACGAAACGGTGTGCGACAGCCTCACCACGGTGCTCGACCCGGGCCCCTGTCCCGGATGCAGCTACGTATGGCAGCCCGGCAACAGCACCGACCCCACGCTGCCCGTGAGCATCACGCAGACCACCACCTTCACCGTCACGGCCACGCAGGGCACCTGTGTGGTAAGCGACAGCACCACGATCACCATCGAGATCTGCACGGGCATTGGTGGGCCGCAGGCCACGGCGGTGCAGGTGGCGCCTGTTCCGGCGCGTGTTGGCCAGCCCGTGGTGCTCGTCGGCGCCACGCCCGGCATGGTGTTCCGCCTGCTGACGCTGGACGGGCGGCAGGTCGCCCCGGCGTTCACCGCCACCGGCGAACGCATGCTGCTGCCCACCGCCAAGCTGGCCCCGGGCACCTACGTGCTGCAGGGCGCCACCACCGGGGCCTTGCGGTTGGTGTTGGAGTGAGGCCGAGGCGCGCGGGGTGGCACGGGAGCGGCGTCCTCCCTGCCCTCAGGGTGCCTGGCGCGGGTCGTGATCGCGGAACTTCTCCATCGGGGATCCGTCGCATGCATCCGCTTCCGCCGAAGGCACGCACTGCCTGGTAGTTATTCATTCCATTCGCCGATCGGCAACGTACTTCCACGTCCAGCCGCCCACGTATTTTTCCTTGTGCGGAACCGGAGCACAATACCTTGGTTTGTAGATACCAAAACCTCCGAACCATGCGTCGCCCGCCCTCGTTCCACGCACGCGCGCTCCTCCCCACCCTGCTGCTGACGTTGGCCCTGGCGGCGTGCTGCGAGCCCCGAACACAGGAAGCCCGAACGCAGGAGGCAGGCCCTGTGAACAGGATGAACCTGCGTGCAGCGAGCGATTGCGGGCTGGCCGACATGGGGGAGCGTTCCATCGTGTACAACCGGGATGGGCTCCAAGACGTCCGCAATGCCTTTCTGAACCATTTCAAGCTGGACAGCGGCAAGACCGAGATCAAGGAGACGCGGCACGTGCTGGCCATGCGCAGCCTGCGCGACCTGGTGGCCAGGATCGATACCACCGGCACGCAGGTCGATGCGGTCCGGTTCGACCACGGCCTCTCCGGCGGGGCCTACCGGCCTGTGGTGCGGTTCCTGCATCAGGACCGGGGCACGGCGGAATTCCGGACGATCGACACCACATGTTACTGGATCACCGGCCACACCTTGGACACCCTGGACGCCGCCACTGCCCTGGCCTGGAAGAAGGCCTATGCCGACAGTGTGTGGGCCTCGCCGCACGAGGCGGAATGGGTGCGGGTGAAGGAGGGGTCGGACGGTCATGACATCCCGACCGCCGAGTGGTTCCGCTACACGGAACACATCATCCGCCTGTGGCGGGACAACGGCGGGGCGGACAGCCTGCACCTGGTGATCAACTGCATCTCCGAGAACGTGTGTTACAGCTCTCTCGGCTTCGTTGAAGGGCCCAAACCGGAATACATTCACCTGCTGGCGTTGAACATGCGCAGGACGGCCAACGGCGAGGACCTGCTGCACTCCAATTCGTTGAGCGCCGCCTCGCTGAAGGATGTCGCCGTGGACCTGGGCACCGTCTGCCCCCCGCGATGCAAATGACCGGTGCGCTCCATGCCTTTCCCGTTCCAGGCCCTGTATCTGCCCCTCGCGATGGTCATCGCGCTGGTGGCTTGGTGGCGGGCCCGTTCGCTCGGCGGGGCCTTCCTGCGCTGGAGCGGCGTCCTGGTCCTGGCCGCCCTGGCGGTGGAGCTGTGGGCCCTGATGCTCCGCTGGCGGTGGGGCCACAACACGTGGCTGTACAATGTCTTCACCCCGATCGAGTTCCTGCTGATGCTGCGGCTGGCGGCCTGCCACCTGCCGCAGCACCGCATCGCCCTCCTGGTCTCCGCCGCCGTCGGCCTGGCGGGGATGGCGCTGGCCTTTGTGCGGGCGAGCAGCACGGACATCCTGCTGGTGGAAGGCGTCGTGCTCATGGCCGTCATCATCACCGGGTGGTCGCTGGCCGCGCTCTGGAACATCGCCCAACGGGTGGACCGGCCGCTCGCCGCATCACCGTCGTTCTGGTTCTTCCTGGGCGTGTTGCTGTACTTCTGCGGCATCGTTCCCTTCGTGAGCATGTTGTACCTGTTGGACCACGACGACCCGCAGCTCACCAACGCCCTTTACTGGATCGTCATCGTCCTGGCCATCCTTCGTTACTTGCTGGCGGCCTTCGCCTTCGGGATGGCCAGGCGTCAACGGCAATGGGATGAACACGGGAGGCGTGCATGACCTGTTCGTACCGGTGGTGGTGGCCACCGCCCTGCTGCTGCTGCTGCTGGGCTTCGTCGTGCTGCTCCTGATCATCAACTCCAGCCGCCGGCATCGGCACCGCGCCGAGCTGGCCGAGCTGTACCTGCTGCGCGATGCCGAGGTACGGCGTGCCGAGCGTGAGGCCACCCAGCATGCCATGAGCGAGGTGGGCCGTGAACTGCATGACAACGTGGGGCAGCTGCTCACCGTGGCGCAGATGGGCCTGGTCGACCACCTGTCCGAACCGGCCAAAGCCCATCCGCGCGTCGCCACGGCCCTGGAGGCCCTCGACCAGGCCACGGAGGAGGTGCGGCGAGTGGGGCGCAGCCTCAACCTGGACCACTGGCATCAGCGTGGTCTGGCCCAGGCGCTGGAGATGGAAGCCACCCGCCTGGAACGCCTGGGCCGGGCCCGGGTGCTGCTCTACCTCACTCCCGGTGTGCCCGACCCGACCCCCGACATCAAGACCATCCTGTTCCGCGCCTTCCAGGAGGTGGTGTCCAACGCCCTCCGCCACAGCGGTGCGCGCACCATCACCATCGACCTGGGCGGCAACCCGCCCACCCTCCGCGTGCAGGACGATGGCTGCGGTTTCGACCCCAATGCACAGAACCATGGCAGCGGCCTCACCAACATCCGCACCCGCTGCCGGTTGATCGACTACACCGCCGTGCTCACCACCGCCCCCGGCCAGGGCTGCGTGTGGACCTTCGCACCCAACAACCCCCACCCCCATGCCACATCCGGTAGCCTTGGTGGATGACCACCACATGGTCCGCGAGGGTCTCGCAGCCACCATCAATGCCCTGGGCGACTATACCGTGGTGCTGCAGGCCGCCAACGGCAGGGAGCTGGTCGATGCGCTCGCCGAGAAACACACCATCGCCATCGCCATCGTGGACCTGAACATGCCCGTGATGGACGGTTACGCCACCATCGCCTGGATGAAGGCCAACCACCCGTCGGTGATGTGCCTGGCGCTCACCTTCGACGCCACCGAGGAGGCCCTGATGCGGGCCATCCGCGCCGGGGCGCGCGGCTTCCTGGGCAAGAACGCCCGCAGCGCCGTGCTGCACCACGCCCTGGACAGCCTGATGCTCACCGGCTACTTCCAGACCAGTGAGGCGCAACTGGAGCTGCTGGACCGCAGCGGCGTACGCACCCGGTGGGAGCGCGAGCGCGACGGCATCCTGGAACGGATCACACCGCGTGAGCTGGAATTCTTGAAGCTGGTCTGCGATCCCGAGGAGCACACCTACGAACGGATCGCCGTCCTCATGGGCGTGCAGCCCCGCTCGGTGGAGAACCATCGTGTGAGCCTCTTCGAGAAATTCCACATCAAGAGCAAGGCCGGCCTGGTGCTCTTCGCCTACAAGTGGCGTATCGTGGAGCCTTGAGGCAGGTCCGGCGCCGTTGTGTAAAACTTCAGCGCGGCCACATCCTGCAGGCCGCTATCCTTGTGCTCGTGCGGCTGTCCCCCGCGTACGAAACCCGATGCAAAATACCCGGACCTCTCCCACCCCGCGCACCGCCCTGTTGCTGGCCTCCGCGCTCGCCCTCTCGCCCCTGCTGGCGCAACAGCACCGTGTGCAGCACTCCTGCGGTTTCGACAGGCACCACCAGCAACGGCTGCTCACCGATCCGGGGTACGCACAGCGCGTGGCCGCCTTCGAGCAGCAGCTGCCCACCTTCGACATGGGCGCCCGGAGCACCGGCGCCCTGTTCGTGCCTGTGGTGGTGCATGTGCTGGAGACCGGCACGGCCATCACCGCCATCACGGACGACCAGGTGCGCGACGGCATCCGCTGGCTGAACGAACGCTGGCGCAAGGTGCCCGGCACCGCCGGCGACGGCAACGGGGTGGACACCCAGATCGAGTTCGCCCTCGCCGTCCGCGACCCGCAGGGCAACTGCACCAGCGGCATCACCCGCCACGACATGACGGGCAACGCCACCTACATGGCCAGCGGCGTCTTCGACGATGTCGCGGGCATCACCGACGCCCAGGTGAAGGCCATCGGCACCTGGGACCAGAGCACTTACTACAACATCTGGCTGGTGAGCGAGTTCGACAACAACAACGGCGGTGCAGGCACCCAGGGCTATGCCTATTTCAGCAGCAGCCACGGGCAGGCCGAGGACGGCACGGTGATGCTGGTCAACAGCTACAAGGACCCGACGAGCATCACGCTGGCGCATGAGATGGGCCACGCCTTCAACCTGTACCACACCTTCGAGGGCGACGCCAACGGCACGATCTGCCCGCCCAACGCCACCTGCGGCACCCAGGGCGACCGTGTGTGCGACACCCCGCCGCACATCCGCAGCAACAGCGACTGCGACCTGGCGGGCACCAACGCCTGCGATGGCAATTCGAGCAACGCCCTGTTCAAGCACAACTACCTCGACTACTCGGGCGATGCCTGCCAGAACGAGTTCACCGCAGGGCAGAACACCCGCATCCAGGCGGCGCTGACGGTGGACCGTGCGTCGTTCCTGGCCGTCAACGGGAACATGGCCCTGGTGCCCCCCGCCGCACCGCAACTGGACATGGAGGCCGCCAGCACCCTGCTGTGCGGGGCCGGATCGAGCGTGCAGCTCTTCGACCGTTCCTCGTGCATCCCCAACACCCACCTCACGGACCCCGGGCTGCCCGGGACCACCTTCGCCTGGACCATCACCAACGGGGTGAACACGTACAACAGCAACGCCCAGAACCCGGTGTTCACCCTCGGCTCCATCGGGGTGTACAACGTGACCCTCAGCGTCACCAACGGCCAGGGCACCTTCAGCCGCACCGAGAACGGCATGGTGGTGGTGGTCGCCGCACCGATGGCCGCCTGCACACCCACCACCAACAACGCCGGCAACTACGCCCAGACGGTGAATCACGTGGTCTTCCACGGCATCGACAACACCACCAGCACCACCACCAACACGGCGTACACCGACCTGGCCTGCGCCCATAACACCGTGGTGGTGCCCGGCGCCACCTATCCGCTGGCGGTCACCATCCGCGCCGGGGGCAGTGCGGCCGAATCCCTCAACGGCTACATCGACTACAACAACAACGGCGTGTTCGAGGACCCCGCCGAGCTGGTGATCTCCGGAAGCACGCCCGTCAACACCACGGCCACCATCAACGCCAACATCACCATCCCCGGTGGGGCCGTCACCAACACCCTGCTGCGCATGCGCCTCTACGGCGAGGCCGGCACCTTGAGCGCCAACGAGCGCAACTGCGTCTCGGCCACCTTCATCGGTGATGTGGAGGACTACGGGGTGTACGTGAGCAACAACGTGGCCGGGGTGAGCATCGCCGCCGCGCCAGGCACCACCATCACCTACGGCACCAACGTGACCTTCACGCCGACCCCGGTGAACGGCGGCGCCTCGCCCACCTACACCTGGTACCGCAACGGCACCGACGTGGGCAACGGGGCCACCTACGCCGCCAACGACCTGCTGCCCGGCGAGACCGTTCACTGCGCGATGTTCTCCTCCCAAGCCGGCGTGCTGGCCTCGCCGGCGCTCTCCAACACCCTCACCATGACGGTGACCGGGGCGCCACTGAGCGACTTCACCGCGGACCGCACCGGTGTGTGCGCCGGCGGCACGGTGACCTTCGACGACCTCTCGCTGCTGGGCCCCACGAGCTGGAGCTGGAGCTTCCCCGGCGGCACGCCCGCCACCTCCACCGTGCAGGACCCCACGGTGACCTACGCCACGCCGGGCACCTACGCCGTCACCCTCACCGCCTCCAACGCGAACGGCACGGGCAGCACCATGACGAAGACGGCCTACATCACCGTGTACGCCACGCCCCCTGCGGGCTGCACGGTGACCCGCACGGAGACGCCGGCCGTGGACATCGGCATCTGGAAGGTGGCCTTCCACACCATCGACCACGCCACGGCCTGGGATGGCCCGGTGATGAACGACTACAGCTGCACGCAGATCGCCCAACTGGAGGCCGGCACGAACTATCCGATCGCGGTAACGGTGGGCGCCTTCAACAACCAGTGGGTCCGTGTGTACATCGACTACAACGGCAATGGCGTGTTCACCGATGCGGGCGAACAGGTCTTCGCACCGGCCAACGGCACCGGCGTGCGCAGCGGTAGCTTCACCACCCCGCCGGCGCCGGCCACGGGTGTGCTGCGCCGGATGCGGGTGATCTCCGACTTCGTGAACACCACGCCGGGATCCTGCACCAGCCCGCTGCAGTACGGTCAGGTGGAGGACTACGGAGTGGTCTTCACCCCGGCGCCGGGGGTCGCCGTGGCGCCCCGTGTGCGTCTGGAGGGCCCCTACAATGCCACCACGGGGCTGATGGGCGATGGCCTGCGCAGCGCCGGACTGGTGCCGCTGGCCGAGCCGTACACGGCCCTCGGTTACTCCTTCGCGGGCGGAGGTGGTGGTGAGAGCACCACGGCCCCGGTGCTCGCCGTCACCGGCAGCAACGCCATCGTGGACTGGGTGGTGGTGGAACTGCGCAGCGACGCCACGCCCACCACGGTGCTGGCCAGCAAAGCCGCGCTGTTGCAGCGCGACGGCGATGTGGTGGGCATGGACGGCAGTTCTGCCGTGAGCTTCTCCCAGAGCGCCGGCACCTACCGCCTGGCCATCCGCCACCGCAACCACCTGCCGGCGATGACGCTGAACGGCGTGGCCCTGTCCAACGCGCCCACCACGGTGGACCTGACGGTGGGCAGCACGGCCACCTACGGCACCGATGCCCGCAAGAGCATCACAGGCGCCTTCCCCACCCTGGCGCTGTGGGCCGGTGATGTCACCTTCAACGGCCAGGTGAAGTACGCCGGCGGCAGCAACGACCGCGATCCCATCCTGGTGCGCATCGGTGGCGGGGTACCCACCAACACCGTCAACGGTTACCACCCCGAGGACGTGAACCTCAACGGCCAGGTGAAGTACGCCGGTGGCTCCAACGACCGCGACCCCATCCTGGTGAACCTCGGCGGCTCGGTGCCCACGGCCACGCGCAACGCGCAGCTGCCGTAGGGGCCCTCCCCCCTGGCGACGCCCGGAGCGCGGTGGATGCGCTCCGGGCGTCGTGCGTCCGGGGCGGTTCTTCGGCGGATGGCGGACCATGGTGCACATCGCGACGATCATTACCTTCCCGCCACAAATCCCGTTGCGCATGAACCGGTCCCTGACGCTTTTCGGTCTGCTCCTCCCCCTGGCCTCCATGGCCGCGCAGGGCGGACCCGACACCTACGGCTACACTTGGAAGGACAGCAACGAACCCGGGGGACCGGTGTTCAACTGGATCGACATCACCGGCACCGGCTTCCAGGTGACCGGCCTGGCGGACGACAACGTGGTGGGGCCCTTTGCGATGAACACCAACATGCCCTACTACTGGTACGACCGCAAGGACGTATGGGTGGGCAGCAACGGATACATCGCCTTCAACAGCACCAACATCGCCTCGCCGTTCCCCAACATCCCGCAGGCCGGTGGCGCCAACGACTACATCGCGGGCCTGGCGGCCGACCTGTGCTTCACCGGTGCGGGCAATCCCGGGCAGATGTGGGTGTACGACACACCGGACACCACGGTGTTCTCGTGGATCAACGTGCCGTTCTGGAGCCCCACTCCGCCCACGTGGACCGGCAGCAACACCTTCCAGATCATCCTCAACAAGGTGGACAGCACCATCACCGTGCAGATCCTGCAGCAGACCGGGCTGACGCAGAACAACGACCTGTTGATGGGCATCGAGTGCATCAGCGGCGACATCGGCCTGCAGCACAGCGCCGACGTCTATCCCGTGGGCAACTACGCCGTGCGTTATTACGCGCCGCAGGTGCCCCTGATGGCCATCACCGACGGGGCGGTGCGCTACCTGGGCGAGGTGGGCAGCCGCGGGAAGACCCTGCAGCGCAACGGCGCCGCCTATCCCTTGGTGATGCAGGTGCGCAACACGGGCAACCAGCCGCTCACCAACGTCACCGCCATGGCCCAGGTGTTCAACCCCAACAACACGATCGCCGTCAGCGACCAGCTGGTCATCGGCAGCCTGGTGCCCGGTGCCGACAGCCTGATCACATTCCCCATCGCCTTCGCGCCCGTGGTGGCCGGCACACACCGCTTCGTGGGCACCATCAGCGGCATCCCCAATGAGCTCGTCACCACCAACAACAGCATCACCCAGGAGCTGGCCGTGTACGACACCACGCTGGCCGTGCAGCAGGTGCGGTGGAACGGGGGCTCCGACGATGGCCTCGGCATCGGCTGGAACGGCGGGAACGGCGGTGTCGGCGTGTACCTCGACCGTCCGCCCTTCAGCCCCTGTCACGTCACCGGCATCAATGTGCGCCTTGCGGCCAACGCCACACCGGTGGGCATGTACCTGAAGGTGTTCGACGACGACGGACCCAACGGCGGTCCCGGCACCCGCATCGACTCGGTGTACGTGCCGCCCGCCAGCGCCACCGTCGGCGACCAGATGCACCCGGTGAGCACCCCCTTCCTGTGGACCGAGGGCGGCCTGTACGTGCAGTGGTACATGGGCGGGGCCAACATCAACATCGCCCAGGACATCGCCCCTCCCTTCAGCCTGCACACCTACGAAGTGCTGGACAATGTGTGGGCCGAGTACCGCGACCGCGAGACCACCGACTTCCACCTGGGGCTGCGCGTGGAGCAGCTGCCGGTGTACGACGTGGGTTGCAGCGGTTTCTTCGGCGTGGTGGACGGCCAGGTGGTGACGCAGCCCACCATCGTGCGCACCTGGGTGCGCAACAACGGCAACCAGGCCGCCAGCGGTTTCCCGGTGAGCTACCGCTTCGCCGCCGAGCCGGTGGTGACGCAGACCTTCCCGAGCACCCTGCAGCCCGGCGATTCGCTGCTGTTCACCTTCACCCAGGCCCTGCTGCCCACCAATACCCAGACCGGCGCCCTGTGCGCCTGGACCGGCTGGCCCAACGACGGCACCACCATCAACGACACGACCTGTGTGAACCTCGACGTGGTGGCCGGCATCGGTGAACATGCCCACGGCCTGTTGGAGGTGCGCCCCAACCCGGCCAGCGACCACGTCACCCTGAGCGGGTATGGCGGCGGGGCGGCCATGGTGCAACTGGTGGACCTCAGCGGGGCGCTCGTGCGGCGGTGGGACCTCTCCGCGGCAAGCTCCGCCACCCTCTCCCTGGAGGGTGTGGCCCCAGGCAGCTATCTCTACCAGGTGACCACGGTCGGGCGCAGTTCCACGGGCAAGCTGGTGGTCCACCGGTAGCGCGTGGCATCCCTACCTTTGGAGCGCCCCGGCAGCGGGGCGCTCTTTTTTCGCCCATGCACGCCAAGCTCACGCCGGTCCTCCTCGGTTGGAACGTCCTCCTCACCGCCCTCGTGGCATGGGCCCTTTGGGGCCGCGACACCAGGGGCGGTACAGCCACCACGCCCGTCGCCGCCGACAGCAGCGGCACCGGCCTTGTGGTGCCGCGCGACACCGCCGCCCTGGCCAACGCCCGCATCGCCTGCTTCTACATGGACTCCGTGCAGCAGCGTTACGAACTGGTGAAGGAGCGCGGCGACGCCTTCCGCAGCGAGGGCAAGCGCCTGGAAGGCAACCTGCAGAGCGAGCTGGCCAAGGCCCAGGGCCGCTACGAGGAGCTCATGCGCAAGGACCACACGTACAGCACCCAGGCCGAGATCAAAGCCGACGAACAGGAGGTGCAGGCCCTGATGGCCCGCATCCAGGACATGCAGGCGCGCGGCGAGCGGCAGATGGCCGAACTGGAGATGCGCATGCTGGAGGAGATCAGCACCGAGATCATGGACTTCCTCAAGGAGTACAACGCCACGGCACAACACGACTACATCTTCAGCGTGCAGAGCGGCGGCCAGATCTGGGTGGGCAATCCGGCCCTGGACATCACCCCGCAGG
Organism: Flavobacteriales bacterium; assembly: GCA_013360395.1. Taxonomy (GTDB): domain Bacteria; phylum Bacteroidota; class Bacteroidia; order Flavobacteriales_F; family PHOS-HE28; genus PHOS-HE28. The sequence continues at coordinate 100,287 of JABWBQ010000002.1, read as the reverse complement.
TGATCGACGGTTTGAACGCGCGCCACCGCGCCGCCCGCAATGCCGCCGCGCCGGCCAAGGGCGCGGGAACCAAGCCATGAACGAACGCCTCCAGCAGGAACGCCGGGACAACGTGGCCGCCTACGTGGTGCGCATGTGGCACCTGGAGGACGTGCTGCGTGCCGTGCGTTTCGACCCCGAGGCCATCCGCACACGCTTGGTGGAGCCCATGGAGGCGGATGCCGAACAGAAGATCCAGGCCCAACGCTGGTACACCGCACTGGCCGAACGCATGGTGAAGGACGGCATCACCCGCCAGGGCCACCTGCCCGAAGTGGTCGAAGCCATCACCGACCTGGAGACCCTGCACCACACCCTGCTCAACGTGCTGGAGGACCCCGCCTACGTGCACCGCTACATGGACGCCCGGGCGGACATCGACAGCCTGCTGCAGCAGCGCGATGCCGAGGACCCGGCCGGGGTCGTGGAGACCTGCTTCACCGGCCTTTACGGGGTGATGCTGCTGCGCGCCCAGGGCCGCGTCGTGAGCGAGGCCACCCGCGCCGCCGACGCCCGCATCCGCGCCCTGCTCGACGTCCTGAGCCGGCAATACCGCCAGATGCGCAAGCTGCCGGGCATCAGCCTGAACTGAGCACCGCCGATCTTCGCACCGGCATCGCCCGGCAAGCATCCGCCGGCACCGCCTCATGCGCCACGCCCTCCCCGCCCTGGCCCTGGCCGCAGCCCTGCACCACCCTGCAGCGGCACAGGACACCGCACGCATCGAAGTGCTGCACGCCGATGCCTGGCGCTTCGACGAGGTCATCGCCCCGGGCGCACAGCGCCTGCAGGGCCACGTGCGCTTCCGCCACGCCGGCGCCGTGATGGCCTGCGACAGCGCGTGGCTCTACGAGGACCAGCGCGTGAAGGCCTTCGGCGACATCCGCATCACCCACGGCGACACCCTGAGCATCACGGGCCGTGGTCTGGAATACGATGGTGCGCGGCGCACCGCCACCCTCTCCGGGGCCGTGCGCCTCACCGACCCCGGCAGCACGCTGGCCACCGAGCACCTGCAGTACGACCTGCGCCACCGTGCCGCCACCTACACCGACGGCGGCAGTTTGGTGAGCCTGCGCCAGGGCGATACCCTCACCAGTCGGCAGGGCACCTACCTGGCCGATGGGCAGCGCTTCATCTTCACCGGCGATGTGCACCTGCGCCACCCCGAGCGCCGCATCCTGGCCGACACCCTGCACTACCTCACGGCCAGCGCCACCGCCGAGTTCCACGGGCCCACCGTCATCGAACTGCCCGCCGCCCGCATCCGCTGCACCGACGGCACCTACGACACCCGGAGCCGGCGCGCCCGTTTCACCCGCCGCGCCACCATCCTGGCCGACGGCCAGGAGCTCAGCGGCGACAGTGTGCACTACGACGGCCTGACCGGTTCCGGCCTGGCCTGGGGCGCGGTGATGGCCACCGATACCGCCAACGGCACCACCGTGCTTGGCGACACCGGTCACCACGACCAGCACGGCGGGCACAGCTACGTCACGGGTCACGCACGCCTGCTGCTGCGCTCGGGAAGCGACACCCTCTTCCTGCATGCCGACACGCTCTTCGCCACGCCCGACACCGTGCCCGGCGACCGCCGCATCACCGCACGCCGCGGCGTGCGCCTCTTCCGCCACGACCTCCAGGGCGTGTGCGACACCCTGGTGTACACCACCGCCGACAGCCTGATCCGCCTGTTCCACCGGCCCGTGCTGTGGAGCGGCCGCGACCAGCTCTCGGCCCGCCACATGCGCATCCAGCTCGCCCACGGCCGGCTGCACCGCCTGTATGCCGAAGGCGACGCCTTCATGGCCTCGCGCGTGGACAGCACCCGCTTCGACCAGGTGAGCGGACGCACCATGACAGGCTACTTCGTCGGTGACGACCTGGACCACCTGCTCACCGAGGGCAACTGCCGCACCCTGTACCACGCACAGGAGACCCGCGACTCGGTGAAGGTCATCACCGGCGTGAACCGCGCGGACTGTGCGCGCATGCTGGTGCGCCTGCACGGGGGCGAGCTCGCCAGTGTCACCTTCCTCACGCAGCCCGAGGCCGTGCTCCTGCCGGTGGACCAGGTGCCGTTGGAGGACCGCATGCTGCCCGGCTTCACCTGGCGCGAGGCGGAAAGGCCCCGGGACCGCGACGACATCCTGCGCCGTCGGTTGGTGGGCCCGTCGGGTGCGCCCTGATCAGAGGAAGCGCCGCATCCAGCTGTCCGCCAGGCGGACACGGAAACGCTCGCGCAGGTCGCCCACGGTGGACACCAGGTCGTCATACACCATGGTATCCAGCCCGATGAGGCCCTCGGCCAGTAAGGCCGGCAGCTCTTGGAGGCGCACGCTCTGCACCTTCCCGTCACGCTCCAGCACCACCACCATGCGGTCGGTGAGCATCAGGTTCAGGTCCTGCTCCAGTTGCTTGATGAAGCCCACGCTGCGGTCGATGCTGCAGCCGCCGGCCTGCACCTGGCCCTCGTCCACGGCCACCACCACGAAACGGTCGTGCAGCACGTCCACACAGCCGTCCAGCGGTTCGCCGTGCGAAGCCCAGGTGGCCGTGAAGGCCGCCCCACGCTCGCGCACCAGCTTGCGCTCGGCCTGCCCCAGGTCGCGGGGCGCCTTGTACACCCATGCCCGGGCATGCGCCGGCATGTCCATCACCGTCCGTATCCGCTGTGCTGCTTCCATGGCCGCAAAGTTGTGAACGTTCCGCACCTGTTTACGCCCCCGGGGGTCATATCGTTCCCCGCAAGCGCCGATCTTTCGCCTTTACCCTCCTCCATGAACCGTGCCATGCGACCCGCCACCACCTACAGCGCCGTGCTTCTCGCCCTCTCCCTCGCCGCCCAGGAGGACACGGCGCGCTGGCTGCGCAATGCCGCCATCAGCCCGGATGGCAGGACCATCGCCTTCTGCTACCAGGGCGACATCTGGCGGGTGCCCGCCGGGGGCGGCGACGCCGTGCCCCTCACGCTGCACGAGGCCTACGACCACACGCCGGTCTGGAGCCGGGATGGCCAGCTCATCGCCTTCACCAGCACACGCTACGGGAACAACGACGTGTTCGTGATGTCCGCGAACGGAGGCGTGCCGACCAGGCTGACCTTCCACGGCAACGGCGAGACCGCTTCCGGCTTCAGCGCGGACAACAGCCAGGTGCTGTTCTACGGCACGCGGCAGGACGATGTGAAGAACCAGCTGTTCCCCGTGGGCGGGCTGGGCGAGCTCTACACCGTGCCCGTGAAAGGCGGGCGACCGTTGCAGGTGAGCACCATCGCCATGCAGAACGCCCGCTACAACCCGGCCGGCACGCTCATCGCCTACCATGACCGGAAGGGCTACGAGGACAACTGGCGGAAGCACCACACATCCTCGGTCACGCGCGACATCTGGACGTTCAACCCCGCGACCGGGGAGTACAAGCAGCTCACCACCTTCGCCGGTGAGGACCGCGACCCGGTGTGGAGCAGGGATGGCAACACCCTCTACTACCTCACCGAGGAAAAGGGATCGTTCAACATCCACCGGTTGCCGGTCACCGGCGGCGCGAGCACCCTGGTGAGCCGCTTCACGGACCACCCGGTGCGCTACCTCAGCATCAGCGATGGCGGTGTGCTGTGCTTCAGTTACCGCGGCGAACTGTACACCATGACCGACGGTGGTGAGCCGAAGAAGGTCGCGATCCGGATCAACACCGATGGCCGCTACCTGCCCGAGCGTATCATCAACGTGAACAAGGCGGCCGAGTACGAGATCAGCAGCAACGGCAAAGAGGCTGTGTTCACGCACCGCGGCGAGGTGTTCGTGACCTCCCTGGCCGAGGGCACCACGCGGCGCATCACCAACACGCCGGAGCAGGAGCGCAGCGTCAGCTTCAGCCCGGACGGCCGCACGATCCTGTACGCCACCGAGCGCAACGGCAGCTGGGACCTGTACACCACGAGCCTCACCCGCAAGGAGGAGAAGTACTTCTTCAACGCCACCGTGCTGAAGGAGGAGCCCCTGCTGACCACGCCAGCCGAGGAATTCCAGGCGGCCTATTCCCCCGATGGGAAAGAGGTGGCCTACCTGGAGGAGCGAACCACCCTGAAGGTGCTGAACCTCGCGACCAAGCAGACGCGCACCGTCATGCCGGGGAACAAGAACTACAGCTATGCCGATGGTGACCAGTGGTACGAATGGAGCCCGGATGGCAAGTGGTTCGCCGTTTCGTTCCTGCACGACGAGCAATGGATCAACCAGGTGGGGATCGTGAGCGCCGAGGGTGGCCAGGAGATCATCGACCTGACGAAGAGCGGATACGGCGGTGGCGGTCCGCGCTGGGCCATGGACGGCAAGGCGATCATCTTCTTCAGCGACCGCGACGGACAGAAGAACCATGCGAGCTGGGGCGGGGAGAGCGACGTCTACGCCATCTTCCTCACCCAGGAATCGTACGACAAGTTCAAGATGACCAAGGAGGAGGCCGCGCTCGCCAAGGAGGACGAGGAGAAGAAGAACGGCGAGGGGGAGAAAAAGGAGGGTGCGGACAAGAAGGACAAGGATGACAAGAAGAAGGAGGAGGACAAGGACAAGAAGGTGGAGCCCATCAAGATCGAACTCGCCGGCATCGAGGACCGCAAGGTGCGGCTCACCCCGAACTCCAGCGACCTGAGCGACGCCGTGCTCAGCAAGGACGGCGAGAAGCTGTACTACCTGGCCGCCTTCGAGAAAGGCAGCGACCTCTGGCAGTACGAGATCCGCACGCGCGAGGCCAAGATCCTGAACAAGATGGGGGACGGCTCCGCGGGCGGCCTCATCATGAACAAGGACGGCAAGAACCTGTTCTACCTGAACAACGGTTCCATCAACCGCTACGACCTGGAGAAGAACGAGAACAAGGGTGTGGGCATCAACGGCGAGATGCGGCTGAACGAGACCGCCGAGCGCGCCTACCTCTTCGAGCACATCTGGCGGCAGGCGAAGAAGAAATTCTACCGCGTGGACATGCAGGGTGTGGACTGGGACAAGTACAAGGCCGAGTACCAACGCTACCTTCCCTACATCAACAACAACTTCGACATGGCCGAGCTGTGCAGCGAGATGCTCGGTGAACTGAACGCCTCACACACGGGTGCGGGCTACCGCAGCGAGATGCCGAACGGCGATGAGACCGCCAGCCTGGGATGCTTCTACGCCAACGAGGCCGGCCCCGGCCTGCGCATCGTGGAGATCATGCCCAAGAGCCCATTGATCAAGCAGGGCACCAAGGTGAAGGCCGGGCACGTGATCGAGAAGATCGATGGCGTGGAGATCGCCGCCGACATGGACCCCGCGCAGCTCTTCAATCGCAAAGGCAACAAGCCGATGCTGCTGAGCATCTTCGATCCGGCCACGAAGACGCGCTGGGAGGAACGGGTGAAACCGCTTGGCGAAGGTGGGGACCACGAACTGCTCTATCACCGCTGGGTGGAGCGTTGCCGGCACCTGGTGGACAGCCTGAGCGGCGGCAAACTGGGCTACGTGCACGTGCAGGGCATGAACGACGACAGCTACCGCAAGGTGTACGAGGAGGCCCTGGGCCGCTACCACAACAAGGAGGGCCTGGTGGTGGACACACGCTTCAACGGTGGCGGATGGCTGCACGATGATCTGGCGACCTTCCTCAACGGCAAGACCTACATGACCTTCCTTCCCCGTGGCCAGAAGCTCGGCACGGAGCCCCAGTTCAAGTACCAGCGGAAGAGCTGCGTGGTGATGAGCGAGAGCAACTACAGCGATGCGCACATGTTCCCCGTGACCTACCGGGCGCTGGGCATCGGCAAGCTGGTGGGCATGCCCGTGCCCGGCACCGGCACCGCCGTGTGGTGGGAAGGCCTGCAGAACGGCATGTGGTTCGGCATTCCCATGGTGGGCATGCTGGACAACAACGGCAACTACCTGGAGAACCAGCAGCTGGAACCGGACGTGAAGCAGGCGCTGGACCCCGGCGTGGTGTCAAAAGGACGCGACCAGCAGCTGGAGGCGGCGGTGAAGCTGCTGCTGGGCAACTGAGCGGATCCGCTTCACCGGACAATGGCGAACTTGGCGGCCGCAACGGCTGCTTGGACCGCCATGGCCCTGAAGGAACTTCTCGATCGCATCAACGAGCTGCAGGCGCGCATCGTCGCGGCCGGGCCGTTGAGCGCGTCGGCCAGGGAGATCCTGAACCAGCAGTTCAGGCTTGAATGGAACTACAACAGCAATGTGATGGAGGGCAACTCCCTCACCCGTCAGGAGACGCGCACATTGATGCTGGGCAACGTCAAGATCACGGACAAGCCGGTGAAGGACGTGATGGAGATGATCGGCCACGATCGTGTGGTCGACGAACTGCTTCGGATGGCAAAAGGCGAGCACCACCTGAGCGAAACACGGATGAAACAGGTGCACCGGGCCATCATGCACGAGGACCGGCCGGACAAGGAGCCCTGGATCGGTGAATGGAAACAGGTTCCGAACTACCTGTACATTTTCAAGGGCGAGCGTATCGACTTCACGCCACCGGAAAAGGTCGCAGAGGCCATCCATGATCTGTTGGACCGGACAAAGGCGGGCATCGATGCGATCGAACGTGGTGCACAGAACACCCCTCATCCAGCAGTCCTATCCTTCGACTTCCACCGCGAATTCGTGTCCATTCATCCGTTCCACGATGGGAATGGACGGACCGCGCGCATCTTCAGCAACGTGATCCTGTTGCGTCTTGGCTTCCCCCCGGTGATCGTGAACCTGGAAGAGAAGGAGGCCTACAACCGCTACCTGGCGGAGATCCAGAGCTACGGCGCGCCCCCGGACCTGTTCAACGAGTTCATGGCCGGGCTGTTGATCCGCTCCCAGGAAAGTGTGGTCGCGGCCCATGAGGCGGGTCGCGGCTGAACAGCGGTGGCCTATAGCTCCCCCGCCCCGGCGATCAGCTCGGCCACATCGAGCACCTGCACCTTCCCCTCCTGCTGGAGCTTCTTCACACCGTCGGTGAGCATGGTGTTGCAGAAGGGGCAGCCGGCGGCGATGATGTGGGCGCCGGTGGCCACCGCCTCCTCGCTGCGCTCGTGGTTCACCTCCTTGGCGCCGGGTTCGGCCTCCTTGAACATCTGCGCACCGCCGGCGCCGCAGCAGAAACCCTGGGCACGGCTGCGCTTCATCTCCACCAGCGCTGCGTCGAGCTTTAGCAGCACCTCACGCGGGGCCTCGTACTCGCCGTTGCCGCGCCCCAAGTAGCAGGGGTCGTGGAAGGTGATGCGCTTGCCCTGGAAGCTGCCGCCCTCCACCCTGATCCTCCCCTCCTTCATCAAGGCGTTGATGAACTGGGTGTGGTGCATCACCTCGTAGCTGCCGCCCAGGGCCGGGTACTCGTTGCGCAGCGTGTTGAAGCAGTGCGGGCAGGCCGTGACGATGCGCTTCACGCCGTAGCCGTTGAGCACGGCCACGTTCTGCTGGGCCTGCATCTGGAACAGGAACTCGTTGCCGGCGCGGCGCGCGGGGTCGCCCGTGCAGCTCTCCTCGGTGCCCAGCACGGCGAACCTCACTCTGGCGGCGTTCAGGATGCGCACGAACGCCTTGGTGATCCGCCGCGCCCGGTCGTCGAAGGCGCCGGCGCAGCCCACCCAGAACAGCACTTCGGGTGCTTCGCCGGCGGCGGCGAGCTCGGCCATGGTGGGGATGCGGTCGGGGTCGGTCATGGGGGTGCGGTCATTCCTTGAACACCTGGACGGTGCGGCGCTCCTCGACCAGGTCGGTGAAGTGGCCCTCGTACCGCGTGGCCATCACCTCGCGGTCGTCGATCCAGTGGTAGTTGCCGCCGCGCGGCTTGCCCATCACCATGCCGTGGTACTTGAAGCCGTGCTTGTGCAGCCAGGCCTCCGTGACGGCGCGATGCTCCTCGGTGCGGCTGGTGAAGAAGGTGATCACGTGGCCCGCTTCGTACCAGGCGTTGATCCGCTGCAGGGCATCGGGGAACACCCCGGCATCGGCCATGCGCCAGGGTTCCTCGTTGGGGATGTCCTCGCAGATGGTGCCGTCGATGTCGATCAGGAAGTTCTTGGTCCCCGGCGGCAGCTTGGGGCTCCCGCGTTTCCCATCGGTGGTGGTCTCGATCAGCGGGGGCTTGGCCATGGTGTGCGTGCTTGCGGGTGGCTCAGCCACGGGCCCAGTCCATGCGCTTGTCGGGACCGAAGGCCCAGGGGGCGCCGTTGTTCTCCACGTTGTTGAACATGCCGGTGAGGGCCGGCCGCGTGCTGCTCTCCTCCATCACCTTGTAGCGGCGCATCTGCATGATGATGTCCACCGGGTCGATGTTCACCGGGCAGGCCTGGGTGCAGGCGTTGCACGTGGTGCAGGCCCAGAGCTCCTCCTCGCTGATGCGCGTGTGCAGGCTCTTCCCGTCGTCCTTCCAGACGCCCTTGCCGGCGTCGATGGCGCGGCCCACCTCCTCCAGGCGGTCGCGCGTGTCCATCATCACCTTGCGCGGGCTGAGCAGCTTGCCGGTGAGGTTGGCGGGGCATTCGCTGGTGCACCGGCCGCACTCGGTGCAGGTGTAGGCGTCCAGCAGGTTCTTCCACGAGAGGTCGAACACGTCCCGGGCGCCGAAGCGTTCGGGCACCTCCACACCGGCCACGGTGCGCGGGGCGGTGGCGGCGGGCGGCGGCACCGCGGGGTCGAGCATGCTGCGCACCTCCCCGGCCACGCGCGGCATGTCGGCCAGCCGGGTGCGGGGCTCCAGCTTGCTGTACCACGTGTTGGGGAAGGCCAGCAGGATGTGCAGGTGCTTGCTCACCACCAGGTAGTTGAGGAAGGCCAGGATGCCCACGATGTGGAACCACCAGCAGAATCGCTCCACGGCGATGAGGGTGGCGGGCGCGAGGCCGTGGAACCCGAGCAGCGCGGCCAGGGGCCCGCTCACCGGGAAGGCGCCGGCCTGCACGTAGTGCTCCACCTGTTGTTGCTGCAGGGCCAGGTCGGCGGCGTTCATGAGCAGGAAGGCGCTCATCAGGGCGATCTCGGTGGCCAGGATCAGGTTGGCATCGGTGCGGGGCCAGCCGTCCAGCTCCTTCATCACGAAGCGGCGCAGGCGGATCAGGTTGCGGCGCACTAGGAAGATGGCACAGGCCGCCCAGACGCCCAGCGCCAGCACCTCGAAGGAGCCGATGAGCAGGTCGTACGCCGGGCCGAGGAAGGCGAAGGCGCGGTGGGTGCCGAACACGCCGTCCACCAGGATCTCCAGCACCTCGATGTTGATGATCACGAAGCCGGCGTAAACGATGATGTGGAGCAGGCCGGCCACCGGGCGCACCACCATCTTGCCCTGGCCCAGGGCCACACGGGCCATCACGGCCCAGCGCTCGGCGCGCCTGTCGGTGCGGTCCTCGTCGCGCCCCAGCAGGATGTTGCGCCGCACCCGCATCAGGTTGCGCCCGAACAGCGCGGCCCCGGCGGCCAGCAGCACGATGAAGACCGGCTGGGCGATGCTCATGGCGCGGTGGTTCTGCGCATCTCCTGGCCGATGCGTTGCACATCGCTGTCGCTCAGCTTGGGCAGCTTGTCCTTGCGCCCGAACACCGACACGTGCACATAGCGGTTCGGGTTGAGCCGCACGTCCTCCAGCAGCATGTCGAGCTCGTTGCTGGCCCGCTCCAGGTTGCGGTACAGGCTGTCGTTGGCCAACAGCTGGCCCAGGGTGCCGTTGCCCTCGCGCAGGCCGCCCATGATCGTGCGCGCCTCGGCCATGGTGCTGTCCAGCGAGGCCAGCGTGCGCTGGATGCTGCCGTTGGCCAGCGTGGCCGCGGTGGTGTCGAGGTTCTGCAGGATGCGCGTGATCTGGGCGTTGTTGTTGCGCAGGTTGCCGCTCACGCTCTCCAGGTTGCCGAGGGTGGCGCTGATGGTGGCGCGTTCCACGGTGATCAGCTGGTTGAGCTGCCCGGCGGCCTTGTCCAGCGATTCCAGGGTGGAGCGGATGCTGGAGAGGCTGCTGTCGATGTCGTTGCGCGCCTTGGGGTTGAGCACCTGCTGGAAGGCGGTGAGCACCGAATCCACGCTCACGAGCATGGTCTCGGCCTTGCGCTTCAAGGGGTCGATCTGCTGGCCGAGGGCCTCGGTGAGGCCGGGGGTGACGTCGCCGGTGAGCGTGTCGCCCGGCTCGGCCAGCACGCTGCTGTCGCCCAGGGCCAGCTCGGTCCACTTGTTCAGCAGGTCGCCTTTGATGCGGATGCGCGTGTCGCGCGGCAGCTTCAGCCCGTCCTCATTGAGCTGGAAGGAGACCACGATGCGGGCCCCGGGGCCGGGCAGCAGGCCCGTGCCCACCACGCTGCCCACCTTGTACCCGTTGAGGAGCAGCGGCGAGGTCTCGGCGATGCCGGAGATGTCCGTGTACACGGCGTGGTACACGTTGCGCCGCTGCAGCAGGTCGAGGCCCTTGAGGTAGTTGACGCCGAAGACCAGGAGCAGCGCTCCCGCGACGACCATCAGGGCGATGGAATACTCCCGTTTGAGCTTCGGCAATGCCTGTCGTTATTGGCTCTGGGCGAATTTAACGGCTTCCTGCAGATCGATCCGGACGCCCTCGCGGAAGGCCACGATGAAGGCGCCGTCGTAGCCCTTCTCCCGGCATTGCCGCTGCACGGCGCGGGCGCGTTCCAGCGTGGGCTCGTCGCCCACCGTATAGCGGTAGAGCTCGTTGCCGCGGTGCTCCTCCACGCCCTCGAGCCCCTTGAAGTTGCGGGCCGTGGGCTCGATGCGCCGGCTGGAGGTGACCACCTGCACCTTGAACCGGACCCCGGAGGCGGTGGTGGGCGCGGGCTTCTCCTGGGTCACGGGGGCCGGAGCGTCCACCGGCACACCTTCCACGGTGGCCTTGTACTCCTTGAAGGCCCGGTAGATGGCCGAGGCCATGTAGTCCTGCCCCTGCTCGCCCTGCAGGAAATCCTCCTCGTCGGCATGGGTCAGGAAGCCCAGCTCCACCAGCACGCTGGGCATGGTGTTGTAGCTGATCACCAGGAAGCCCGCCTGCTTCACCCCCCGGTCCGGCCGGCCCACGCGGTCCTTGAACTGCTTCTGGATGAGGGCGCTCAGCAGCAGGCTGTGGTCCAGGTGCACGTTCTGCCGCAGGCTCAGCGCGATCATGCTCTCGGGGTCGGACGGGTCGTAGCCGTCGTACTTCAGCTCGTGCCCCTCCTCCAGCAGGATGGCCGCGTTCTCCTTCTGGGCCACCTTCATGTTGTCCTTGGTCTTGTGGAGGCCCATCACGTAGGTCTCGCAGCCGTGCGGGTCCTTGCTGTCGCTGGCGTTGCAGTGGATGCTGATGAACACGTCGGCCTTGGCGCGGTTGGCGATGTTGCAGCGTTCGCGCAGCTCGATGAAGCGGTCGTCCTCGCGGGTGTACACCACCTTGACGTCGGGGAAGGCCTCGCCGATGTACTTGCCCAGGAGGCGGGCCACGTTGAGGGCGACGTGCTTCTCGGTGGTCTTGTACCGGCCCGTGCCCAGGTTGCCGGGGTCCTTGCCGCCGTGGCCCGCGTCGAGCACCACCGTGCGGATGCGGTTGACATCGCCGCTGACGGGCGCCTGTGGCATGGTGCGTGCAGGCAGCAGCACCGCCGCGCAGGCGGCCAGCCCGATGCGCATCAACGCCCGCAGGGCCCGGGAAGCCCCCCGGGCGCGAAGCCCTAATTTCGGCCCGCCCATGGCGCCGGCGCGATGCATCCCCTCCACAGGGCGCAAAACTAGCGCCCCCCCGGGGCGGGCTCCGGTGACGGCCGCCGCATTTTTCATCACGTTCCTGTTGGTGGTCATCGGCACGGCCGTGCACGGCCAGGCGCTGGACGCCCCGGTGCGCTACAGCGCGCGCGACAGCATCCGCTACGACCAGCAGCAGCAGATCGTGTACCTCTTCGGTGCCGCGCGCGTGGAATACAAGGGGTCGGCCCTCACGGCCGACCGCATCGAGTACCGTTTCGGCCAGGAGGAGGCCCGCGCCCATGGCGCGCCCGACAGCAGCGGCACCGTGGCCGGCAAGCCCGTGTTCGACCAGGAGGGCCACCGCATCGAGGCCGACAGCATCCGGTACAACTTCCGCACCCGCAAGGGGCTGATCAAGGAGGTGCGCACCAGCGAGCAGGAGGCCTACGTGCAGGCACGCGTCAGCAAGCGGCACGCCGATGGCGAGGTGCACAGCCGCGGCGGCCTGCTCACCACCTGCGACCGGCCCCGGCCGCACTACCACTTCCGCGCCAGCCGCATGATGGTGATCCCCGACGACAAGATCGTGACCGGCGCGGCCGTGATGAAGGTGGGGCCCGTGCCCACCCCCATCGCCATCCCCTTCGGCTTCTTCCCCAACAAGCGCGGCGGCACCAGCGGCCTGCTGATGCCCACCTACGGGGAGAGCGCCACGCTGGGCTTCTTCCTGCTCAACGGCGGTTACTACCGCCTGCTGGGCGAACGCGCCGACCTGAGCGTGACCGGCGACATCTACAGCCGCGGCAGCTGGGCCCTGCGCGCCAGCACCCGCTACCGCACCCGCTACCGGTACAACGGCGCCCTGCAGGTGGACCACAGCACGCAGCGCACCGGCATCCCCGAATACCCCGACTTCAGCCGGCAGCGCAACTTCTTCGTGAAGTGGAACCACACGGTGGACCCGCGCGCCAGCCTCAGCGACCGCTTCACGGCCAGCGTGCATCTGGGCACCAGCAACAACTTCCGCAACAACTTCAACAGCAGCACGCTGGACTACCTGAGCAACACGTTCCAGAGCAACATCGGCTGGACGCACCTCTGGCCCGGCAAGCCCTTCACCCTGGGGGTGAACCTGCGCCACGCCCAGAACACCGGCACCCGCTCCTTCAACCTGTCGGTGCCCGCCCTCACCTTCAACATGAGCCGCATCATGCCCTTCCAGCGGCGCGTGCCCACCGGGCGGTGGTACGAGCAGATCGGCGTGGCCTACGCGCTGGCCTTCGACAACCAGCTGAGCACCACCGAGGAGCGGCTCTACTGGGCCAACCTGCCCACCCTGATGCGCGAGCTGCGCAACGGCGTGCGCCAGGGCGCCACCCTCAGCTCGGCCTTCAAGACGCGCTTCCTCACCATCAACCCGGAGTTCACCGTCACCGAGCGCTGGTACTTCGAGCGGCTGCGCCAGGAGTACCACCCCGAGGGCGACACCGTGCTCACCCACGAGGTACCGGGCTTCGCGCGCAACGGCGACTGGGTGGCGGCGACCACCCTCACCAGCAAGCTCTACGGCATGTACCGTTTCCATGCGGGCCGGGTGCAGGCCGTGCGCCATGTGCTGACGCCCAGCGTGCGGCTGAGCTACCGGCCCGACCTGGACCCCACCGAGCAGGTGTTCGCGCCGGACGGTTCGCTGGCCTCCACCTACAACCCCTTCCAGAACGGCATCTACGGCTCGTCGCCCGCCGGGGAGAGCGGCCAGGTGGGGCTGGGCCTGGTGCAGAGCCTGGAGGCCAAGGTGCGCAACGCCAAGGCCGGCCAGGAGGGCCAGGAAGCCTTCCGCAAGGTGAAGCTGCTCGACTTCGTGGGGCTGAACACCAGCTACGACTGGATCCGCGACTCCCTCCACTGGTCGCCCGTGAACCTGAGCGCCCGCACCACCCTGCTCAACCGCCTGAACGTGAACTTCGTGAGCGTGTGGGACCCCTACGCCGTGAACGACCTCGGCCAGCGCATCGACCGCGCCGAGGTGGACCGCAGCGGCGCCCTCGCCCGGCTGACCGCCATGAACGTGGCGGTGGGCTTCGACCTCAAGAGCAAGCGCTACGGCCAGGCCCCCGCCGCGCCCGGCGAGCAGCCCGTGGTGGGCGAGGCCGACCCCAACAAGGGCGCCGCCATCGACTTCAACATGCCCTGGCGCCTCAGCGTGAACTACAGCTACGACCTCAACCCCAGCTACGTGGACGGCATCGAGGACCAGGAGCGGCAGAGCGTGCTCTTCAACGGCGACGTCACCCTGTTCAAGTACTGGAAGCTCGGCGTGTCCAGCGGCTACGACGTGGTGGCCGGCGAATGGACGCCCACCTCGCTGAACCTGTACTGGGACCTGCACTGCTGGGAGTTCAACGTGAACTGGATCCCCAACGGCTACCGCCAGAGCATCAGCCTGCAGCTGAACGTGAAGGCCAGCGTGCTGCGCGACCTGCGCTACCAGTGGACGCGGCCCATCGGCAACGACAACCTGCTGCGCTGATCACGCGGCCGGCGTGAACAGCCAGTTGCGGATGAGGCGTCCGCCTTCGGGCGTGAGCACGCTCTCCGGATGGAACTGCACGCCGCAGGCCGGAAAACGCGTGTGCCGGACCGCCATGATCACATCCTGCGCGCTGCGGGCGGTGATGCGCAGCGCGGCCGGCAGCGTGGCGGGATCGGCGGCCCAGCTGTGGTAGAGACCCACGGGGAAACGATCGGGCAGGCCCGCGAAGAGCGGGTCGCGCGGCTCCTCCGGCCGGCAGTCCACGGGCACGCCGTGCATCACGCGGGCCTGGTTGTACAGCGTGCCGCCGCACAGCTCCACCAGCGCCTGCATGCCCAGGCACACGCCCAGCACGGGGTGCGTGGGCAGCAGCGCGCGCAGCAGCGCCATGGTGATGCCCGCCTCGGCCGGCAGGCCCGGGCCCGGGGAGATCACGATGCGGTCGTAGCGCGCCGCCTCGTCCACCGTGATCGCATCGTTCAGCACCACGTCCACCGCGGCGTGCGGCGCCAGCAGGTGCTGCAGGTTCCACGTGAAGCTGTCGTAGTTGTCGAGCAGGAGGATGCGCACGGCGGTGCGAAGATCGTGCGGGGGCGGATGTACGGTCCGACAGTTGGCCGCACAGTGGTCGGGGCGCGGGGATCGGACCGGTATATCCGGGCAGGAAAATGGGAACGATGATCGATCAGCGCATGGGCTGGTCACGCTATCGTTGTACCTTCAACCGGCCTCCGTAGTTCATTCAAACCAACAACCGAACGATCATGGACCGGACACTATCGCTGAAAGCCGCGCTGGGGGCAATTTTATTCACCCCCCCCTGTAAATGACCCGTCCGTAGCGAGCGGACTGCATGCACAGGACCTCGACCCCCTGGCGCTGGATGAAGGCCGCCATGGTGGAGCCGTCGCCTGGGGGCGGCTCTTGCACCTCCGCCAATTGGACAGCCTGCCACCCGCCATCATCCCCGAACAATACCGTGGCCCTTGGCGGTCGACCACTACGACCGGCCCGCGCATTGGGCCCAGAATCTGCTCTGCTTCCACTACGGGCTGTGCCGTGCGCCGCTCACCGGTGGAGATGTGAACCGAGCACCTCTACTTCCGCAGCATACGCCGACTTCTCCAATGTCACCATCCGCGTCATTACGCGTGGTCCCCAATCCGGCCAGCACCCACACAACATTCCACTACACGCTACCAAGTGAGGTCGAGGCAGCTCACCTTGTTGTGATGGACGCCCATGGCAAACGGCTCGACCGCTTGCGCGCAACGCCACCCATGGGACAATTGATCTGGGATACGCGCAAGATGCCCCCTGGGGTCTACATCGTGGAACTCCTTGGCACTTCGGGTTCCCTTGTGCGTGATCGGTTCGTCGTGCAACCATGAGGATCCCACAGGCCTTTGTGTCGGCTTGCTGCACGCTGTTCTGTAGCGCACAGCAGCCATTTGACCTGGACACCTCGTTCCGGACCCCGATCATTCAACGCAATGTCAACTCCATCCTGCCCCAACAGGACGGTAAGCTGATCCTTTCAGGCCGTATGCTCTTCCCGGGCGCATTGAACGAGCACCTCCTGGTGCGAATCGATCAAGATGGTATTCTGGACCCCACATTTTACGCCAGCAGTTTGGGAGGTGGCAAACTGACCTCGTGGGGCGGACAGTTCTATGTGGCGGCCAACAGTACGGTCCGCCGGATCCTACCTGATGGTCATCAGGACCCGTCCTTCATCGGAATGAATACGGGACCTTATTTCACTTCGGGCCAAGGCGGCGACTACCACGTGTACCCCGATGGCCGGGTGCTGATGACCGGGGTGCATGTGCTCAGCGACAGCATTCGCGGCTTCGAGGGCTTCTACAGCCTGGTGTGGTTCAGCAACACCGGATACCTGGACACCACGGCCATCCACCGACAGTGCGATGGTGATATCTCGAAGATCGCCCAGCAACCTGACGGCAAGTTCATTTGCAGCGGGTTCTATTCGACCTTCGAAGGGACGCCTGCCGGCCGAATACTGCGGACATTACCCGACGGTGCGCTCGACACCACGTTCAGTACGGACCTGGTGTGGGGGGCGGCTCAGGCGCTCAGCGTACTGCCGGATGGTAGGATCCTTGCCAGCGGATACCTGGTACGCAGCGGTAGCGCGGATACGCTGAAGATCATTCGTCTCCTTCCGGATGGGACGCTCGATACCACCTTCAACAACCAGTTGGCGGTGACCCACGACCTTTGGGGAAGTTACCTTGAACTGCGCCATCGCGTGCTGCCGGACGGCCGCATCGTCCTGTTGGGTCAATTCGATCATGTGAACGGGGAGCCTCGTGGAGGGGTGGCCATCTTGGATGCTGACGGTGAACTGCTCAACGATGCATTCACCGGCGCTGGTTGCGGAGAGGTCCTGAACAGCGCCCAGATCCATGTCCAAGGGGTCATCGATCTGGTGCCCTCTCCAGAGGGATACTATTACATCTGTGGCCTCTGGCGTGGCTACGACGACGGCACGGTCAACGACAGCACGCAGCGCTTCGTGAGCCGGTTGTACGGCTTGGATGTGGGGGTGCGGGAGGTGGAAAAACCGCTGGCGGTGCAGGTGGTGCCCAACCCCAGCACCGGTCCGGTGCGGGTGGAACTGCCGGAGGCGATCGGTCCGGCCACCTTGCAGGTGGTGGATGCGCAGGGCCGGGTGGTGCGGGTGCAGCGGGTTGCCGGTGGCCCCGCCGTGCTGGACCTCACCGGCCAGGCCGCCGGGGTCTATGCCGTGCGGGTGCGCACCGAGGCCGGCCGCATCGGGCACGCGCGGGTGCTGCTGCTGCATTGAACTCCGCGGTCCGCGCAGGCGGATGTACGGTCCGTCACCTGCTCCGGCGTATCCGGTGACGTTCCGCGAACAGCATCGGCGTGGCTGCCGAACGACGGCATGAACGGCACGGCCTCGACGGACAAGACCATCCCTGTGCTGAAGGCGCTATTGCCCCGTCCCCCTCCGGCTGCCGATCCAGCCCAGGTGCGTGTGGTGGAAGTTGTCGCCGAACTTGAGTCCGTAGCCGAAGATGCGGTCCATGGACGCGTGGCCGTAAAGGATGATGCCCGCGAGGAGCGGTGGAGTGGCGCGCAGCACGCCCATCTCCAGCTGCCACAATGTGAGCACCTCCACCATGCCGGGAATGGCGAACACCAGCATCAGCACCGCCACCGCCTTGTGATGCAGCACATTGTAGCTGATGGCGCCGACGCGCGAATTGACCAGGTAGCCCAGCATGCCGATGTCCGGGCCGAGCAACAGCAGCAGGTACACCCACCATGCCGCATCCATAGCGATCAACAGACCCAGGCAGAGCAGGAACTGTGCGAGCTCTTCAAGGCGGAGAAGGTTCTTCATGATCGGTGCGATCCCGGTTGTTCGGTCCATCGGTCCATGGGCACATGTCCACATGGGCACATGCAAATATGGTCTACCACACGATCCCCACCGGGCAATGGTCGCTGCCCATCACCTCGTTGAGGATGAAGGCGTCCTTCACCTTCTTCTCGAAGCCTTTGGTCACTAGCACGTAGTCGATGCGCCAGCCCACGTTCCTGGCACGCGCGCCGAAGCGCTGGCTCCACCAGCTGTACTTCACCACGTCCGGGTGCCGATGCCGGAACGTGTCCACCCAGCCTGAGGCGAGCAGGGCGTCCATGCCGTCGATCTCCTGCTGCGTGTAGCCGCTGGTCTTGTTGTAGTTCTCCTTGGGCCGCGCGATGTCGATGGGCTGGTGCGCCACGTTGAGGTCGCCCGTGACGATGACGGGCCGCTTGCCCTTCGCGAGCTTGTTGACATACGTGCGGAAGGCCGCATCCCACTCGCCGCGGTAGCCGAGCCGCTTCATGCCTTCGCCGCTGTTGGGCGTGTACACGCACACCACGACCACGTCGGTGAAGGTGCAGGTGACCACGCGGCCCTCGTCGTCGTGGCCCTTCATGCCGATGCCGAAGTCGACGCCGACGGGCTTCTGTCTGCTGGCGATGGCCGTGCCGCTGTACCCGGGCTTCAGCGCGCCATAGGCGTTCACGTGGTAACCATCCACGCCGGCCAGGGCCTGCGCCACCTGCTCGGGCGTGGCCTTGGTCTCCTGGAAGCAGACGATGTCGGCGTTCAGCGCGCGCAGCGTGTCGTGGAGGCCCTTGCCCACGCTGGCGCGGATGCCGTTCACGTTGAAGGAGATGAGTTTCATGGGGGCGAAGTTGGGGGTTGTCCCCGGACCGCCGGGCGGCCGGTGGTTGATAACCCGGTTGACGGATCGCACCGCCGGGGCGGGCGTGGGTGCCCCGCGCCGCGTCACCTTGCGGCCCATGGAAGGAACGGACGGCGGCACGACCATTCTGCGGCTGCCGGTGGCCCCCACGGTGAAGTGGTTGTGGTGGGCGGGCGGCGTGGTGGTGGCCCTGCACCTGGCCAGCTGGTGGGCCCTGCACCTGGGCGTCGCCAAGGCACGCGTGATCCATCTGCTGTTCGACCTGCGGGGGGAGGGCAACCTCTCGGCTTACTACGCCGCATTGCTCCTGCTGACCGGCGGCATCGTGGCGCTGCTGATCGCACGCGGCGGCCATGCGCAGGGGGTGATGCGTCGCGGCTGGTGGCTGCTGGCGCTGGTGCTGCTCTTCCTCTCGGCCGATGAGGCGGGGCAGGTGCATGAGAAGTTCAACAGATCGATGGGGGCCTTGGTGGGCGAGGGTCACATGGGCACCCTGCACTTCGCCTGGGTGCTGCCCTACGCCGTGCTCACGGCGGTGTTCGCCCTGGTGTCGGTCCCCTGGCTCCGGGCCCTGCCGGCGCGCACGCGGCGCGGGTTGCTGGTCGCCGGTGCGGTGTACGTCGCGGGCGCCCTGGGCATGGAACCCGTGGAATCGATGATGGTGCACATGGACCAGGGCTCACCGGCGGTGGTGCTGTCCTGTACGCTCGAGGAATCGTTGGAACTGGCGGGCCTCACCCTCTGCCTGGCGGTGCTGCTGGACCACCTGCGGCGCACGGTGCCGCAGGTCCTACTGCGCCTCGACCCATGAGCACTTTCCACCTGCTGACCCTGGGCTGGGCCGCCCTGGCGGTGATCACCCTGCCGGTGCTGCTGAAGGTGCGCGCCCCGTACGGCCGCCACACCACCGCCGGCTGGGGCCCCACCATGGCCAACCGCTGGGGCTGGTTCTGGATGGAGCTGCCCGCGCTGCTGCTCTTCCCCCTGCTGGTGGTGCTGGGCCCGCGCGACAAGGGGCCGCTCACCTGGGTGCTGGTGGCCCTGTGGGCCGGGCACTACGCCAACCGCACACTGATCTTCCCCTTCCGCCTGCGCACCCGCGGCAAGCGCATGCCGGTGGCGATCGTGCTGAGCGGGGTGTTCTTCAACCTGGTGAACGGCGGCCTCAACGGTTGGTGGCTGGGCCACCTGGCCCCGCCGGACCGCGCCCTGCCGGACGTGCCGGCCGTGGCGGGCCTGCTGCTGTTCCTGACGGGCATGGGCATCAACCACCACGCCGACGAGAAGCTCATCGCCCTGCGGACCAACGGCGACGGCTACAAGGTGCCCCGCGGCGGCCTGTTCGAGCGCATCAGCTGCCCGAACCACTTCGGCGAGATCATGGAGTGGGCCGGCTTCGCCCTGGCCGCCTGGTCGCTGCCGGCGCTGAGCTTCGCGCTGTGGACCTTCGCCAACCTGGCCCCGCGCGCACGCAACCACCACGCCTGGTACCGCGAGCGATTCCCGGACTACCCGCGCGGTCGCAAGGCGGTGATCCCCTTCCTTTGGTGACATGCACCTCGCGATCACCGGTGGCAGCGGCCACCTCGGCACGGTGCTCCTCCCGCTGTTGCTGGGGCAGGGCCACCGACTGCGGCTGCTCGTGCACCAGCGCACCGACGGCCTCGCGCAGGAGGGCGTCGAGCACGTGCAGGGCGACCTGCTCGACGCCGGTGCGGTGGACCGCCTGGTGGCGGGTTGTGACGCCGTGCTGCACCTGGCGGCGCGCATCAGCATCGACAGCGCCAACGACCCCCTGGTGCGCCGGGTGAACGTGGACGGCACGCGCCACCTCGTGGAGGCCGCCGTGCGCCACCGCGTGCGGCGCATGGTGCACCTGAGCAGCATCCACAGCTACGACAGCCGCCCCCTGCACCTGCCTCTGAACGAGACGCGCGGCCCGGCCCGTGCGGACGCCGCGGTGTACGACCGCAGCAAGGCCGAGGCCGACACGGTGGTGCAGCAGGCCATCGCCGGGCACGGCCTCAGCGCGCTGATCCTCGCCCCCACCTCGGTGATCGGCCCCCCGGACCCCCGGCCCTCCCTGATGGGGCGCGCCATCGCCGACCTGCACGACGGGCGCGTGCCCCTGCTGCCCCCGGGCGGTTTCAATTTCGTGGACGTGCGCGATGTGGCCGCCGTGGTGGCCACGGCCGTCACCGCCAACCCTGCGGGCACCAAGTACCTGCTGAGCGGCCGGTACCTCAGCCTGCGCGCGCTCGCCGAGACCATCGGCCGGCTGACGGGCCGACGCAGCGCACCCCGCACCGCACCGCCGTGGTTGCTGCGCGGCCTGGTGCCCCTGTTCGGCCTGCAGGCCCGGCTCACCGGCCGCCCCCCGCTGATGACGCGGGAAGCCCTCAACACCCTGCTGGAGGGCCACACCGACATCCGCAGCGACCGGGCCCGGGCCGAGCTGGGCTTCCGTCCGCGGCCCATCGAGGACACCCTGGCCGACACCCTGGACTGGATGCGCGGGGCCGGCATGCTACGCCGAACCGGGCAGCGTTAGACGACCGTGGGGCCGTCCTGCCGTGCAGGCACCGTGTTGATGAAAAGATCGACCGGCGCCTGGACCCGGCCCTTTCACCGCCCTACCTTGGTTGAACCTTCCCCGCATCCGACGGTCGAACCCCAGCAACCGAATCGCAGCCATGGCCATTCAACCCTACACCGGCCCCTTCGGCAGGCCGGAACTGCTGCACCTGCTCCGTCGCACGCTGTTCGGCGTTTCGCCGGCGGACATGGACCACTTCCAGGGCATGAGCCTGACGCAGGTGGTGGACGCGCTGCTGACCTTCGGCACCAGCGTGCCGCCGCCCATCAAGGCCTACACGGCGCCCGATGGCAACAACCAGCCGGACCCCTCGCTGATCGACCCGGACGTGCCCTTCGGCAGCACCTGGGTGAACACGGCCAGCGATCCGCAGGCGCCCATCGACCCGCGCGGCGCGCGCATCCAGAGCCTGGCCGCCTGGCAGATGGGCCTGTACCTGGGCCAGGAGCGCAACCTGCGCGAGAAGATGACCCTTTTCTGGAGCAACCACATGCCGGTGCAGGCCCAGCAGGTGTTCATGCCCGAGGCGCTGTACAGCATGAACCAACTGCTGCGCACCCAGTGCCTGGGCAACTTCCGCCAGCTGATGTACGACGTGACGCTGGAGCCGGCGATGCTGATCTACCTGAACGGCTACCTCAACATCGCCACCGCGCCCGATGAGAACTACGCCCGCGAGCTGATGGAGCTCTTCACCCTGGGGCAGGGCAGCGGGTACACCGAGAGCGACGTGCAGGCCGCCGCCCAGGTGCTCACCGGCTGGACCGTGCAGTTGCAGAGCGGCGGCCAGCCCATCGTGCCGCAGACCATCTTCCTGCCCTTCCTGCACGCCATCACCGACAAGCAGTTCAGCCCCTTCTTCAACAACACGGTGATCCAGGGCCAGACCGGCGCCAACGGCGGGGCCGCCGAGCTCAACGCCCTGCTGGACATGATCTTCAGCAAGGAGGAGGTGAGCCTCTTCATCTGCCGCGAGATCTACCGCTGGTTCGTGCACGGGGCCATCGACGCCACCGCGGAGGCCGACGTGATCGTGCCGCTCGCCGAGCTCTTCCGCAACAACGCGGGCGCCCCCGACCAGCTGCGCATCGTGATGCACGCCCTGCTCACCAGCGACCACTTCTTCACCGCCGACCTGCGCGGCTGCATGATCAAGAGCCCGGCCGATCTGGTGCTGGGCGCCCTGCGCATGTTCAACATGCCCATGCCCGACGCCACGCAGTTCGAGGCGCAGTACCGCGTGTGGATGGACGTGTACTACCTGGTGGCCTATTGCGGGCAGGAGATCGGCAATGTGCCCAACGTGGCCGGCTGGCCCGCCTACTACCAGTATCCGCAGTACGACGACATCTGGGTGGACACCGCCACCTTCCCGGCGCGCAACTACAGCCTCCAGGGCATCGTGTATGCGGGCTTCTCCACGCCCGCCAACCTCTACCAGCCCCAGAGCCAGAACCTGGAGTTCAAGGTGGACCTGGTGGCCTTCTGCGAGCAGTTGAGCAACCCCGGCGACCCCGACCAGCTGCTGGCCGACATGGCCGAGCTGTACTACGGCACGCCGGTGAGCCAGGCCGTGCGCGACCAGCTCAAGACCAGCATCCTGCTGCTGGGCCAGACCCAGGACTACTACTGGACCTTCGCCTACGCCACCTATGTGGCCGACCCGAACACGCAGGACATGACCGCCCAGCTGGTGCCCACCATCCTGTTGTGGCTCACCGTGGACATGCTGGGCGCCGCCGAACACCACATCCACTGAACCCGTGCGAACCATGCAACGAAGGACCTTCCTCCGCTCGATGTCCATGGCCACCGTGGGCGGCCTCACCGTGCGCGGCTTCTCCAACCCCATGCTGGCGCCCCTGCTCAACGGCGTGGGCGAGGACCGGGTGCTGGTGGTGGTGCAGCTCTATGGCGGCAACGACGGCCTCAACACCGTGATCCCCCTGGACCAGTATGCCCTGCTGAGCCAGTTCCGCAGCAACGTGCTGGTGCCCGAGGCCAGCGTGCTCGCCCTCACAGGCACCAACGGCGCCACCGGCCTGCACCCGCGCATGACCGGCATGCAGGACCTGTGGAACGACGGCAAGCTCGCCATCATCCAGAGCGTGGGCTACCCCGACCCCAACTTCAGCCACTTCCGCAGCACGGACATCTGGGAGACCGGCTCCGATGCGAACCAGCTGCTGGACAGCGGATGGGCCGGGCGTTTCCTGCACTTCGAGTACCCCAACTACCCGGTGGGCTTCCCCAACACCGACATGCCCGACCCGCTGGCCATCCGCGTGGGCGGGCCCATCGGCCCGGGCCTCCAGCACCTGGGCGTGAGCATGGGCGCCGCCATCTTCAACACCGACGACCCGCTCAACCTCACCAACAACATCTACAACGACCCGGTGACCGCCGACTGCAAGGGCGGCAAGCTGGACTTCGTGCGCACCGTGCAGCGCCAGACCGACCTCTACGGCGACGTGATCCACGACGCGGCGCAGGCCGGCTGCAACCAGAGCACGATGTACCCCACCGCCGGGCAGCCCGGTGCGCGCCTTGCGCAGGCCCTGAAGATCGTGGCTCAACTGATCTGCGGCGGCCTCAAGACCAAGATCTACTGGGTGAGCGACCAGGGCTTCGACACCCACGCCCAGCAGACCCTCACCAACGACACCACCGCCGGCACCCATGCCGACCTGCTGCAGGGGGTGAGCGACGCCATCCGCGCCTTCCAGGACGACCTGCAGCTGCTGGGCCTGGAGGACCGCGTGCTGGGGATGACCTTCAGCGAGTTCGGCCGCCGCGTGATGAGCAACGGGTCCACCGGCACCGACCATGGTGCCGCCGCCCCCATGTTCCTGTTCGGCACCCAGGTGATGCCGGGCCTGCTGGGCAGCAACCCCACCATCAGCCCCAACACCAACGTGACCACCAACCTGCCCATGCAGTACGATTTCCGCAGCGTGTACGCCAGCATCCTGCGCGACTGGTTCTGCATGGACCAGCTGGACGTGGACACCGTGCTGCTGAACACCTACCAGCCGCTGGCCGTGGTGGATCCCGACGGATGCCTGGGCATCGGCATCCACGAGGCCAACCAGGGCACGGGCACCAGCCTGCTCGAGGTGTGGCCCAATCCCTTCACCACCCGCACCAACGTGCGTTTCACCAGCGAGGGCGGACGCGTGGCCATCCACATCTTCGACGAGCAGGGCCGCGCCGTGCGGCTGGTGCGCAACCAGGACATGCCCGCCGGCACCCACACGGTGGACGTGGACCTGGAGGAGCTGCCCCCGGGCGTGTACCATTGCCGCCTGCAGAACGGCCGACGCCAGCAGGTGAAGGACCTGCTGAAGGTGCGCTGAGGGCCACGCGCCTTCACGGCCGTCCGATCCACCCGCCCATCCCGGTCCCAACCACCGGTGGTGAGGCATGCAGCGCGCACGCCCGCGGAAGCGTCCCTGGGGCATGCGCCGCTTCGGAACGCTCCTCCCCGCCCTGCTCCTCCTGGTCGCCGCCACCGATGCCCAGGATCACGTGACCAACGGCGACATGGAGCAATACAGCCTGTGCCCGGACTACGTGAGCCAGATCGACCGGTGCGTGGGTTGGAGCCGGCCCACGGAAGGCACCAGCGACTACTTCCATGCCTGCCTCGGCGTACCCTTCAGCATGAGCGTGCCCGACAACCAGATGGGCGGGCAGACGGCACACTCGGGCAACGGTTACACCGGGCTCTATGCCTTCAGCAGCTTCGACCCCAACACGCAACAGCCCGACGGCTACCGGGAGTACATCACCCACGCGCTGGACCCGCCGCTGGTGGTGGGCACCACGTATGCCGTGTCCTTCCATGTGAGCCTGGCCGATGTGTCCAAGTTCGCGGTGAACGACCTGGGCGCGCTGCTCAGCATGGCGCCGCCGGTGCGCACGGACGACCTGGCCATCGCCCGCGCGCCGCAGGTGAGCTCCGGCACCGCAGGCTGGCTCGCGGACAAGGCGGGCTGGACCCGCATTGCCGGCTGCTTCACGGCCGACAGCGCTTACACCACCCTCACGATCGGCAATTTCCACGGGGCGGGCACGGCCTTCCTGCAGGTGCCCACGGACTTCCCGCTGGTGAGCTGGAGCTACTACTACGTCGATGATGTGAGCGTCCGCCCGGTGCAGGCCCCCGATGCGGGACCGGACACCACGTCCTGCGGACCGGTGATGCTCCAGGTGATCGACCCACAACCCGGCCTTTCCTACGGGTGGAACACGGGCCAGGTCGGGACCGGTGTGCAGGTGGACAGCACGGGCACCTACATCGTCACCGCACAGCACCCGGACTGCCCGCTGTCCGACACGGTCGTGGTGACCATGGGCGCACGCCCCGCCCTCACCCTGCCGGTCGACACGCTGGTGGACCTGTGCGTGGTGCCCGGCGTGACGTTCGACATCGGCCCGCTGCCGCCGGGGGCGACCGTGCTCTGGAGCAACGGCATGGCCGGCCCGCAGTGCACCGCGACCGCCTCCGGCACCCTGTCCGTGCAGGTGGAAGCACCCGGCCTGTGCCCGGCATCGGCCCAGGTGCAGGTGGTGGACGCGTGCGTGCGGCCCCTGTTCGTGCCGAGCGCCGTGAGCCCGAACGCCGACGGCATCAACGACACCTGGAGGCCCGTCTGGCAGGCGGAGCGCATCACCCACTGGCACGTGCAGGTGTTCGACCGCTGGGGCCGCACGGTGTTCGCCACGCAGGAGCCTGCGGCGGCCTGGGACCCGACGGAGGTGCCCGTGGGATGTTACGCCTACCGGGTGGAAGCCGCCGAGGCGGGATCGCCGCAGCGGCGCCTGGCCCAGGGCCATGTCACCGTGCTGCGCTGAGGGCCGCGCGCTACCGCAGCAACACCCGCCGCGTGCGCCCGTCGTCCAGCCGCAGCAGATAGGTACCGCTCCCCAGCCGCGACACATCCAGCACGGCCGGTGCGTCCTGGAGGTGCCAGCGCGCCACCGCACGCCCCATCGCATCGGTCAGCACGGCGTTGCACGGTGCGTCGCCGAAGGCCACGAACAGGCGGTCGTGCGCGGGGGAAGGCCACACCCGCAGCACCGCCGGTGTCGTTCCGCGGAGGCCGGTGCTGCAATCGACCACCAGGGTGTCCGTCGCGGAGCCCGTGCAGCCGTTGCCGTCGGTGTAGGTGTAGGTCACCGTGTGCGTCCCCGGCCCCCAGGTGGCCACCTCGAAGACCGTGTAGGCGCTGTCGGCACCGTTGATGCTGTACGTGCCGCCCACCGGTGCGCCCGGACCGAGCGGCAACGGCACATCGCACGCCGTGAGCGTGTCCACACCCAGCTCGAAGGTGACGGCGGGCAGGGGCCACACCTCCACCATCACCGTGTCCGGGAAGGGGCATTCACCCTGGCCCCACGCGGCGGCCACCACCGGCCAGGTGCCGGGGCCCTGTGCGCCGGAGAGCCAGCCGGTGACGAACGGACCACCGTTGTACGTGCTCGAGTCGACGCCCAGGAGGAAGTAGGAAATGCCCATGGCCGGCACGGCAAGCTGAACAGGCTGCGGCGGGGCGTCCACGCAGAAGGGGGCGATCGGCCCGAGGGCCACCGGGGTGCAGGGCAGGATGTCCAGCGTAACGTTGGCCTCGCCCGGGCACGCATGGCCGGTGACGTCGGTGTAGGTGTACGACACATCGGTGAAGATGGGACGCACGGCACAGGTGGTGTTCACCCGTCCCAGCGCGTCGGCCGGTGCGCTCCACGTCCCCGCAGCGGGCGAACCAACGAGCTGTAGCTCGCCGTCCGGACATTGGGGATCCGGGTCCAGGATCTGGATGTTGGGCTCGTTGATCACCCGGATGCTGGTGGATGCGCTGGCGATGCAGCCTTGTGCATCGACCACGCCGTAGCCCAGGGGATGGACACCGGCACCCTGGCCGAACGCGGTGGGGTCGAAGAAGCTCCCCTGTTCGACATAGGACCCGCTCCACCATCCGTTCGGGGGGTTCCCTTCGGGCAACGGGTAGGCACCGCACCCGGTACAGAGCGTATCCAGCGCCGGCACGGTGGCCAGGGAGCCCCCGGCGTCGGGCAGCTCGTTCGCATACCAGGAGACCGTGTCGTGGTGGGTGATCACCACATCCTGGCGTTCATCGCCGTTCAGGTCGCCGATCACCATCCGGCCATCGCCCGCGCTGCGCAGGTTGGTCATGGTGGGTGCCGAAAAGCCGCCCAGGGTCGTGTGGTAGTGCGCCCAGTACACCGGCCCTACATAGACCCAGTGGCACCACAGGATGCTGGCGCCCGGCCCGCAGCCCAGCGGTGCCGCCCATCCGGCGCCCTCGTTCGGGGCGAAGTGGTCCACGTAGCGTTCCGGTGCGAAGGCGAGGTAGCCGCTGTCCACGGCAAGGTTCTCCACCCACCGGACGGTCCAGCCGGCATCCACCAGGTCGAGGTCGCCATCGCCATCGCAGTCGGTGAGCTTCTTGCCGTACGTATGGCCGGTGGCCAAAAAACCCGGGACCGCCAGGATGGACCACGCTCCGCCGCTGCCCGGGTTGAGCCCGAACAGCACCTGGTCCGGGGTGTGCACCGCGAAGTCGATGTCGCCGTCCAGATCGATATCCCCCACATCGAAGAGCTTCACCCACGCCCCGAAGGGCAGCGAGTCCATCGTGGTGAAGGTGCCTCCGTCGTTCGCGAACCAGTACACCGCCGAATCGTTGGAGAACAGGATCTCGTCCAGGGGACTGCCGGTCAGGTCCGCACAAAGCGCCCTGTGTCCGCCCTCGCCCGGCAGCACCGTGCCCGGCGCGAAGACGCCCGCACCATCGTTCGCGAACCAAAGCAGTTGGTCGAGGCTGCCGCGGTTAGCCACGAGGTCCAGGTCCAGGTCGCCGTCCAGGTCGCTGGCCTGCAGCCACGAGATCGCGGTGGTGGTGTCCAGGACCTGCAACGGTCCGAAGCTCCCCAGCCCGTCCAGGTTCTCCAGCATGCCGATGCCCTGGGCGAAGTCCTTCAGCACGATGTCGTTGTCCCCGTCCTGGTCCACGTCCAGGATCAGCGGGTCCCAGTACGAGGTGCCGGTGTGCAGGTCGTTCCGCGGGCCGAACTGGGCGGTGGCCGGCGCGCCGAAGAGGATCGTGAACGCGAGAAGGGCTGTCGGTCTGATCATCGGTATGGCGTTGTCGGTCGTGGGGCCAGGGATCCCCGGCAGCGGTCGCAGACCTCAGCCGCCCAGGTGCGCGTCGAAGCCCGGGCGGATGAAACGGTCCGCATCCGGGAACTCGGTGTTGAGCTCCTGGCGGATGCGCCGCAGGAGCTCCTGCATGGGCAGGGCGTCATCGGCTTCCTCGGGGAGCAGTTCCACCACGGTGTTCCAGCCGGTGAGCGAGCGATCCACGGCATCCACGCACACCTTGGCCGTTCCGTTCCAGTCGTTCTGCACCGGGTCATCGTCCTGCTCCCCATCCGATCGGCCCATCAGGGCGCGATGCAGCTTGGCGGGGATGAGGGTGTGGAACCACAGCACCTCCTGCAGGGCCTCGCCCAGCACGAGCATGTCGGGCGTGCGCAGCTCGGCGGGTATGTCCATGTCCGTGCGGGCATGCAGCTGCACACCCCGGGCCTTCAGGGCCTCTTCGCGCTTCTCGATCCACGCGTCCACCAGGTCGAGGTAGGTCTCGCCCATGCGGCAGAGGGGGTGCGCATGCACCCGGCGTTCGAGGGCCTTGCGGCGCTGTTCCCACGCGTCCCTGCGGGCCTGTGCGCGCGCCTGATCCTCGGGCGAGGGCGGGTTGGGGACCAGTCGCTGTTCGGTTTCCAGGGCGTCCAGTTCCTCCTGGGTGATGCCCATGAGCTTGAGCAGGTGTTGGTGCAGGTCCTCGGGTGTGTCCGGGAAGGTGCCGCCCTCGGCCTCGCCCACGTCGTCCACGTCCACGGCGCCCACGCGGCATTGCCGCACGAAACGGCAGCGTTCGCAGCGCCGGTCGCAGTAGTTGTGGATGAAGGGGATGAAGCCCATGGCATCCGGGCTGTGCATGGATCGCGACATGGCGGGAAGGTACGGATCCGCGGCCCGATGTTGGCGGCTCAGCTTTCCCTACGCACCCAGGCCTGCACCATGCGCAACTGGCCGTAGCTGAAGCGCCCGTCGAAGTGGCCGGCGGCTTCGTTGAGCCCCTGGCCGGGGTTCTCGCGCATCCAGTCGGCGATGAGGTCGCGTTCGGCCTCGGGCATCAGGCCCTCGATCCCCACCACGCCTTCGCCGATGCCGCGGGCCAGGTGCCCCTCGATGGTGGTCCGCGCCATCTGGCGCTTCCGGGCGATCTGCTCCACGGACAGCCCCTCCTGCAACAAGGCGTAGGTGGTGGCGTATGTGGCTCCCTTGGGCGGCCGTGCGGCGGCGCCGTCGGCCTGGGCCTCGCCATCGGCCCGTTGCTGCTTGCGACGCTTGCCGGTGCGGCCCTTCGGGCGGTTCTCCTCGGCCCATGCACGCGCCTCGCCCACCAGGGCCGCGCGCCTGGCGGCCAGCCCCTGCTCGGTGTCCTTGGGTCGCACCACCTCCCCGCCGGCCAGGATGCAGCCGGTGATGTGGCCCACGGTGGCGATGGTGGCGATGCGCTTGACCAGCATGCCGTCGATCTCCTTCAGCGCGGCGGTGTACTCCTTGGTGCGGGCCAGCAGTTCGGCCTGCGCGATGTGCAACACCAGGGCCTTCATGCGTTCCTGCAGCAGGTCGCCGTAGTAGGCCGCGCCCCTGGCGATGCGTTCCTGCAGCTCCTGCCGCCGTCCTTCCTGCAGCAGCCGCAACAGCTGGTCGCGGAACTTCCGCGTGTTGCCCTCCTCGCGCTGCAGGGTGTCGCGCAGCACGTCCAGCGCGGTGCGCATCTCCTCGCTCTCGAACTGGGCGGTGCCCGGATGGTCCTTCAGGGTCCACTCCACCTTGCGCTGCACGTCGCCCAGGTCGAAGGCCGTGAGGAGCAGCTGCTGCACATAGCTGCGTTGATGGGTCCGCAACTGGTCGGGCAGCGGCTCCTGTTGTTCGCCCCGGCGCGTGAAGGCCACCACCTCGGGGTCGGTGCTCACCACCGCGGGGTCGATCGGGGTGCGGAGGATGAGCCCGTCGAGCGAGCGCAGGCGGGAGAGCGCCACGTACACCTGCCCCGGCGCGAAGGCCTGGCCCACATCGATGATGGCCCTGCCGAAGGTGAGGCCCTGGCTCTTGTGGACGGTGATGGCCCACGCCAGCCGGATGGGGTATTGCGCGAAGGTGCCGATGAGCTCCTCCTCCTGTTCGCGGGTGGCGGCGTTCAGCACGTAACGCTTGTTCTCCCAGGTCTCGCGCTTGAGCCGGAAGGTGGTGTCCGAGGGCCGGTCGCCCACGCCTTCGTACATGCGCACGGTGATGCCCCCGGCGTCGAGCTCCTCCACGCGGGCCAGCTTGCCGTTGAAGTACATGCGGTCCGGGTCGTTCTTCACGAACATCACCTGGGCGCCCACCTTCAGCTCGATGCGTTCGAGCACCGGGTACATGCTCTGCGGGAAGTCGCCTTCGATGTCGGCCTCGAAGGCGTGCAGTGCGCCGGGCAGTTTCTCCAGCTCGCGCTGGTTGATGGCGTCGGCCTTGTGGTTGTGGGTGGTGAGGGTGATCACGCCGTCGCTCTCCCCGGCGTCGATGGCGGGGCGGTGCCTGGCGTTCAGTTCCGCCACATCCTCCGCCTGCACCGTGTTGTTGCGCAGGTTGTTCAGGATGCGGATGAAGCGGTCGTCGTGCTGGCGGAAGATGCGGTCCAGCTCGATGTGGGCGTAGCCGCTCTGCCGCAGCACCCGGCTCTCGAAGAAGTGCATGCTGGCGTAGTAGCGTTGCAGCACGCGCCACTCGTCGTCCTTCACCACGGGCGGCAGCTGGTAGAGGTCGCCGATCAGCAGCACCTGGGCGCCGCCGAAGGGCAGGTCGCGGCGCTGCCGCACGGCGCGCATGCGGTGATCGATGGCATCGAGCACGTCGGCGCGCAGCATGCTCACCTCGTCGATGATCAGCAGGTCCACCTCGCGCAGCACGTTGCGGCGGGCGGCGTTGAGCGGATGGCGCCGCGTGAGGGTGTCCTGGTCGTGGAAGGCGCCCTCGGGGATGTCCAGCGGGCGGTTCTTCTCGGGCAGGAAGGCGCCGAAGGGCAGCAGGAACTGGCTGTGGATGGTGACGCCCTTCGCGTTGAGGGCCGCGATGCCCGTGGGGGCCAGGACCACGAAACGCTTGTGCGTGGCGGCGGCCAGGCGGTGCAGGAAGGTGGTCTTGCCCGTGCCGGCCTTGCCCGTGAGGAAGACGTGGCGGTCGGTGCTGTTGATGAAGCTCGCCGCCAGTGCGGCCATCTCGGTCTCCACATGCACATCCCCGTGCCCTGCCAGGCCCGGGTCCCGTGCATCAACGTCGGAACTGCGTGCTTCGGTCGGAAAGGTCATCCATGCGGGTCGTTCTGTCCGGCGCCGGTCGTCACTGACGGATACGCCGTCATCCGGCTGTCCGCAAAATACGGCGCGGCAGGTGATCGCCGTCACCCCGCATCGTGCCCTTGCACGTGACCTTCGCAGCCATGGCCTGGCACACCCTCTCCGCCCTCGAACAACTGGACGCCGTGGACGCCGATCCCGAAGGACGGACGTTCCTGCTATTCAAGCACAGCACTCGTTGCTCGATCAGCAAGGCTGCGCTGGGCCGTCTGCAGCGTTCGTGGCAGGATGGGGATGGCGAGGTGTTCCTGCTGGACCTGCTGCGCCATCGCGACGTGTCCAACGCCATCGCCGACCGTTACGGTGTGCGGCACGCCTCGCCGCAGGTGCTGGTGGTGCGCGGTGGCCGCTGTCTCTGGTCGGCCTCGCACCTGGCCATCACCTACCCGAGTTGCCTGGAGGCGCTGCGGCAATGAAGGGCCCGCGTGCCGCCCGGTCGCACCCTGTCTCTCGCCAGGCAGCGCCAAGGCCCCCCGGTGCGTCCTTGTTACGGCCCCACCTGATGGGCCGCCCCACCATGCGCCTGCCCGTTCTCCTCGCCATGGCCTACCTGGCCGCCCTGCCGCTGCACGCCCAGCTGCTCGCCGGCGAAGTGCCCCCCGGGGCCATCGCCATCGAGATCGACGAATTGATCGCGCTCCCCAACGCCTACACCGAGGACAGCGTGCTGCTGGAGACGGACTGCGACGATTCCTTCGACCTCTCCATCGCGCTCGTGCACGGCATGCCCGCGCTCGACCTCCCGAACCTTGTGATGCTGCGCACGCTGGACGACGACCTGGAGCTGTGCCGGGACGCCGAACGGCCGCACTACTACGCCTTCGGCGAACCGCTCGCCTGCACCGGTACGTTCAGCTGGCAGAGCGCCAACGTCAACACCCTGGGCGACCACGGAGGCTTCGGGATGATCGGGCCGGAGGTGGTGGACAGCCAGTACATCGCCATCCGCCAGGGTGCGCTCACCGGCTGGATCCTGCTCTCCTTCGACCTGATGGCCACCGTGCCCACGCTGCACGTGCACCGGGCGCTCTCGCTCTGCATGTCCACGGCCGTGGACGGGCCCGGCGCGGACCGCCCCGTTGCGATCGTGCCCACGGTGACCCACGGCGGTCCGGTGCGGATCGGGGTGGAGGGGGCGCACCGGATGGCGGTGTGCGATGCGGCCGGAAGGACCGTCGCACGCTACGGCCCGGGGGTGCGGGAGATCCCGGCACCCGCAGTGGCCGGGGTGTACGTGGTGCGCATCGAGCACGCCGATGGCACCTGGTCGTTCGGCCGGTTCGTGCGCCAATGAACCGCCGGGCCGGCTGGTCCGGGGCCTTCCGCATCTTTACGGCATGAGTCTGCTGGCGTCGCTCCGCCTGCTGCTGAAAGGCCCCACGCCGAAGGAGATGGCCGCGCAACTGCGCCGGCCGCACGGCTTCATGGCCCGCAAGGTGGGCGAGCGCATGAACGCCGCGAACCGCTTCCTCTACACCAACACCTGGCCGGCCCTGGAACTGCGCGACGGGATGCGCGTGCTGGAGATCGGCTTCGGCAACGGACAGTTCCTCGGCGAGCTTGCCCGGCAGGCGAACAACCTCGAGCTGCACGGCCTGGACCTCAGTGCGGCGATGGTGCAGGAAGCCTCGACGCACCACGCGAGCCTCATCGGCACGGGGGCACTGTCCCTGGTGAACGGGGCCAGCGATCGGATGCCCTATGCCGAGGCCTTCTTCGACCGCATCTTCTGCATCAACGTGGTGTACTTCTGGGACGACCCTTCCGCGCACCTGCGCGAGCTGCACCGCGTGCTGAAGCCCGACGGCACCTTCACCGCCGTGCTGCGGGCCCGGTCGTCCATGGAACGGCTGCCCTTCGCGTCCTTCGGCTTCACCATGTACGAGCAGGCCGACTGGGAGCGGGTGCTGCGTGCGAACGGCTTCCGTCCCCTGCGCACCGTGGTGCTGAAGGAGCCCGAGGCCGAGTACGAAGGCCGGAAGTACAGCCCCCGGAGCCTAGTGATGGTGGCCGCGCGGCGCTGAGCCACGGGCCGCGCGGGCCTTCGATCAAGGACGGATGAACATCAGCCGGGACCGGCCACCCGCCCCCAGCACCTGGTAGGTGCCCGGTGGCGCCGTGCCATACCACGCATCAAGGTCCGCCGGGCTTCCCACCGCATGCACGCGCCCAGCGGCATCCAACGCGGTCCACGGGGCGAGGAGCGGAGCGAGGAAGGCCTCGATGCTCCCACGGGTGACCACGGCCGTGCGCGGGGAAGCGGATGGCTTGGGACCGGGCAGCGCGGTGGGCGTGGCGAGGTTGAAGGTGGAGAGCAGCAGCGTGGTGCTTTCGTTCAGGATGCTCACCGTGTCGAAGGTCGCGGCGGTCAGCAGATGGAGTTCATCGCCCCACAACAGGGCGTTCTCGAACAGGTCGTGCGTGCCGATGGTGTCGTTCACCCATGCGGTATCGACCAGGGCACCCGTGGCCGGATCGAGCAGGCGGATGTGCAGGTCCTGGCCCTGGCCGATGTGCCGGTCGTCGGTGACGATGCTCACTGCGTGGGCGCTGTTCGCCAGCACGGCCACTTCCATGTAGTTCGCCTGCGCGTTCACGCTGTCCGTCCACAGCCGTCCCGCCCCGGGGGCATAGGCGATCGACGTTCCGCCGTGCAAGCCCACGTGGATGCGCTGCGCCTCGGGCACCACGGCCAGTGAGGCGAGTTCCAGCACCAGGCCGAGGCTGTCGGTGAAGGACCACAGCACGCTGCCGTCGTCGGCATCGGTCATGCGCAGCTGCACGAGCCCCTGCCAGGTGGTGTGCACCGAGAGCAGGGTGTCGGCGTTCCAATGCACGGTGCGGGCCGGTGCGCTCACCACGAAGCCGGTGGTGTCCGCCAGCCAGGTGGACCAGGTGGGCGCGCCCGCCGCATCGAAGCGCATCAGCCGCGGCACATCGCTGAAGGCACCGGGCAGATCGACCATGGCCGTGATGATCACGGACCCATCGGCGGCGAGACAGGTCTCGAACCCTGGCCATGGATGTGCCGGTGTGTACGACCAACCACCCGCGCTTCCGATGTGATCCACGCGCAGGTCGTGGAGCACCCCACTGCCGTAGGCCAGCACGTGCGCCGTGTCCTCTGCCGCGTTCACCAAGGGGCCCCGCAACCGCTGCACATTCATCAGGCCAGCGTCCACGGTCCAGTGGAGCACGCCATCCAGCCCGATCAGCGAGCTGCGTGCACTGATCCCGTTCCCGGAGGCCGTGCGTTCACCGCTGACGATCGTGTTCCCGAAGAAGCTACGGCCACCCAGGTGGTACACGGTGTCCGCGGTGCCCATCGTCCACAGCACCTGGCCGTCATCGGCTGCGAAGAGGGTGGTCTGCGCGAAGTTCTCCCAGCTGTGACCCACCATCAGGCTATCGCCCCGGCGGTCGAGCCCGAGGCCCACGTCACCGAAACCAGTAAGCTCGTTGGGAGCATCAAAGCGGTGTTGCCATTGCAGTTGCACCTGGGCATGTGCGGCCAGCACACCAAGACAAGTCACGACGGAGAGGAAGCGCATCGTCCAAAAGTAACAGCCGCACACATCGGCCATTACTCAGTCGGTGAGAAAGGATCGCTTTCTGCACGGGCGGATCCGGGTGGCGAAGAAGGAAAGTAGTGAAAAAGTGAAAAAGTGAAGAAGTGAGCATGGTCGTGGCTTACTCGCTTCTTCACTTCCTCACTACCGAGCGGAACAGACCGCTTCTTTGTTGCCGCCTCCGTAAGGCACTTTCCACGGTGGCCGGCATCCCACCCTTCCCCCCCGGATACCCTCATGCGTTCGAGACCCCACCCTCGCGCCCTCCCCTCAGAACAACGCCCCCTGGGTCGGCCCCGGTGCGTCCAGCACGGCCTCCATCGCCTCCTCGGGCAGCGGCTCGCACAACCGCATCACCTCCGCGGGGGGCAGATCGGGCGAGAGCCAGGCGTCCCATTGGACCTCGGGGATGATCACCGGCATGCGCTGCTTGGTGTTGTGGATGTGCGCCATCAGCGGGTTGGCGCGCGTGGTGAGGATGGTGTAGGTGTCCACGCCTGCGTTCTCCTCCCACAGGCCGCCGAGGCAGAATACATCGCCTCCTTTCATTCCGATGCGGTACGGGATCTTCTTCTTCCCCTCGTGCCGCCATTCGTAGAAGCTCGTCACCGGCACCAGGCACCGCTGCCCGTTCTCGAAAGCGTGTTTGAAGGTGCGCTTGGTCCCCACCTCCTCACTGATCGCGTTGAAGGTGGGCGCCTTCCGCAGGAAGTCCTTCGCCTCCTCCTCGGTGCGGATGAACTTCGGCAGCAGGCCCCAGCGTTGCACGCTGATCCGCTGCATCGCCTTGCTCGAGACCACCGGCCACAACGGTCGCGCAAAGGCGCTGGTCCGCGCCAGGGGCAGCAGGAGCTCGACGTCGTGGCCGGACCCGGCCGGAGGCCGCAGCGCGTCGATCAGCCTGCGGTTCAGCCGCTTCTCCAGTACCGCCAGTTCGCGGTCCAGGGTGGTGGAGTAGCACATGGGGCAAAGGAACGGCGGAGCCCGGCACCGCCCCTGGCGCGGGCCGGGCATCCACAGCGTAAGGTGGTGGTTCGGCCGGCCGCAGGGTTACGATAGTTTTGCGCGCCATGCCCAGGAAAAGTCCGGAGCCCGTACGGGTGGTCGAGCTGTTCGCCGGCGTGGGCGGATTCCGGGTGGGCCTGGAGCGTGCCTCCAAGGTCTATCGCGTGGTGTGGAGCAACCAGTGGGAGCCCGCCACGCGCAAGCAGGACGCCTCGGACATCTACGTCGCGCGGTTCGGTGCGAAGGGCCACTGCAATGCCGACATCGCCACGGTGGACGCCGCCGCTATTCCCGACCATGACCTGCTGGTGGGCGGTTTTCCATGCCAGGACTATTCGGTGGCCCGCAGCCTGAACGGGGCCGCCGGCCTGCAGGGCCGCAAGGGCGTGCTCTGGTGGGACATCCATCGCATCCTCCGCGACAAGCGCCACAAGCCGGACCATCTGCTGCTGGAGAACGTGGACCGCCTGCTGAAGTCGCCCGCCGGGCAACGCGGCCGCGATTTCGCCGTGATGCTGGCCTCGCTGGCCGACCTGGGTTACGCCGTGGAATGGCGGGTGATCAACGCGGCCGACCACGGCATGCCCCAACGCCGCCGCCGCGTGTTCTTCCTGGGCCACCACCGCAGCACCCCGATCGGCCGCCGGCTCCTTGCCGGCCGCGGGTTGGAGGACTGGGTGCTGCACGACGGCATCCTGGCCGAGGCCTTTCCGGTCCAGGCCGCCGAGCGCGCCTTCCGCAGCTTCGCGTTGCAGGGCGACCTGGCCGAGCTCACCGAAAGCTTCAACGCCGGACCCTCGACCGCACGCAGCCCCTTCGCCGATGCCGGCGTCATGGCAGGCCGCCGGGTGTGGACCATCCGGACGGCGCCCGACCACCGCGGACCGCGCACTACGCTGGGCGATGTACTGCTGCCGGACGACCAGGTGCCGCGTTCGTTCTATCTGGCGCCGCGCGACCTTCCCCGCTGGGAGTTCGCCAAGGGGGCCAAGAAGGTGGAGCGCACCAGCCGGAGCACGGGTCACACCTACCGCTATGCCGAAGGCGGCATGGCCTTCCCCGACGCGCTGGACAAGCCCTCGCGCACCATCATCACCGCCGAGGGCGGTGCCTCCGCCTCGCGCTTCAAGCACGTGGTGCGCACGGGGACCGGCGAACTGCGGCGGCTGACCCCCGTGGAGCTCGAACGGCTGAACATGTTCCCCGACGGCCACACGGCCGGGGTCCCGGACACACGCCGCGCGTTCCTGATGGGCAATGCCCTGGTGGTGGGCATCATCGAGCGCGCCGCGGCCGTGCTCGCCGCACGTCGCTCCAAAGCCCGCCGCCGTTGATCCCGGAAGCGGCATACCCTGATCGGGGTATGTCGATCGGCGTCGCCGGGCCGGACCTTAGCGCCCGCATGTCCAGCGCCTCCCCCATTCCCCTGGCCGAGCTCCCCGACGGGCAATGGGCCACGGTGGCCGACATCCCCGTGCCCCAAGATCGTGCGGACCACGACCTGGTGCTGCGCCTCATGGAACTGGGTTTCGTGCCTGGCGAGCGCGTGCGCATCGTGGCCGAGGGCCTGGGCCGCCGCGATCCGTTGGCCGTGCGCGTGGGCCGCAGCACCTTCGCCCTGCGCCACCACGAAGCCGCGCTCATCCTGGTGAACGTCCACCCCTGAGATGACCGCCGCCGCACCTCCCGTCCGCATCGCCCTGCTGGGCAACCCCAACTGCGGCAAGACGGCCCTGTTCAACCTGCTCACGGGCAGCCACCAGAAGGTGGCCAACTACCCCGGCGTCACCGTGGAGCGCAAGGAAGGCTGGCTGCGCACGCCCGCAGGCCGCCGCGTGCAGGTGCTGGACCTGCCCGGCGCGTACAGCCTCAACGCCGTTTCGGCGGACGAGGCGGTGACGCGCGACGTGGTCACCGGCCACCGCGACACGCTCCCCGACCTGCTGGTGTGCGTGGCCGACGCCACCAACCTGCGCATGCACCTGCGCCTGGTGCTGGAGGCCCGTGCGCTGGGGCTGCCCCTGGTGGTGGCCCTCAACAAGAGCGACCGCGCCGAACAGCTCGGCATCGTCGTGGACGCCGACCGGCTCGCCCGGGAGCTCGGTGTGCCCGTGGTGCGCACGGTGGGTGTGCAGGCCCACGGCGCCCAGGCGCTGCTCGAACAGCTGGACCGACCCGTGCCGCCGCGCACCGCCCCGACCTGGAAAGCACCGGATGTGGCCGAGGTGCTGGCCACCCAGCAACGCTCTCACCGCATCGTGGAAGCGGTGGTGCAGGAACCCGCGGTGGACGCCGACCCCAGCGACCGCATCGACCGCGTGATCATGCACCCGTTGTGGGGCCTGCTGATCCTGGCCCTGGTGCTGTTCACCACCTTCATCGCGGTGTTCTCCCTGGGCGACCTGCTCGCCGGTTTCGTCGATGAGGGCTTCGCCTGGCTCGGCGAGGCCGTGGGGCGCACCATGGCCGACGGCCCCCTGCGCGGCCTGCTGGTGGAGGGCATCATCGGCGGGGTGGGCGGCGTGCTCGTCTTCCTGCCGCAGATCCTGATCCTCTTCCTGTTCATCCTGGCCTTGGAGAGCAGCGGCTACCTGCCGCGCGCCGCCTTTCTGCTGGACAAACCCATGAGCGGCGCCGGCCTGTCGGGGCGATCCTTCATCCCGCTGCTCTCGAGCTTCGCCTGCGCCATCCCCGGCATCATGGCCACGCGCACCATCACCGACCAGCGCGACCGCCTCACCACCATCCTCATCGCGCCGCTGATGGCCTGCTCGGCACGCATACCCGTGTACACCCTGCTGATCGCCGCGCTCTTCCCAGGCGAGCCCCTCACCGCCGCCCTGATGATGTCCGGCCTCTACGCCCTGGGTGTGGTGAGCGCCATGGCCGTGGCCTGGGTGATCAAACGCCGGCACCGCCACGACCACGTCCCGCTGCTGATGGAACTGCCCAGCTATCAGTGGCCCGACCTGCGCAGCCTGGCGATCGGCCTGTGGGAGCGCGCCGTGATCTTCCTGCGCCGCGTGGGCACCATCATCCTGGCGCTCACCATCGTGATGTGGGCCCTCTACTCCACTCCCTCCCCGTGGGCCGACCGCACGGCCACACCCCTCGAACGCAGCCTGGCGGGCGAACTGGGGCGCGGCCTGCAGCACGTCTTCGCCCCCATCGGCTTCAACGAGCACATCGCCATCGCCCTGGTGCCGGGCATGGCCGCGCGCGAGGTGGTGGTGAGCGCCTTGGGCACGGCGTACGCCATGGAAGGCGACGAGGACGAGGTGAGCGGACGGCTCACGGAACGCATCGCCCGGGAATGGTCGCTCGCCACCCGGCTCTCCCTGCTCCTGTGGATGGTGTTCGCCCCGCAGTGCATCAGCACCTTCGTGGTGGTGAAACGCGAAACGGGATCGTGGCGGCAGATGTGGATCATGGGCGGATACCTCTTCGCGCTGGCGTACCTTGCAAGCCTCGTCACCTACCAGCTCACCACGCTCCTCACCGCGCCCTGATGCAGACCGTGCTCACCGTGCTGATCGTGCTGGCCGCCGTGGCTTACCTCGCCTGGCTGTGGATGCCCGCGCGGTGGCGTGCGCTGTTCCTGCGCGAACGCGCCCTGCTGTCCGATGCCGGCACGACCACGGGCTGCGGGCCCTGCAGCACCTGTGGCGGCTGTGCCAAGGGCCGCTGAGGCCCGTGTGATCCAGGCGTAAAGCCGGCAAGCACTATTACGTACGGGTGGTCCGGAGCATTCCGTTCCGGTGTTGCGCACCGATGTGCGCGACCTCCTGACCGCCGTCACATGCGCCCGGCCCCGTTCCATCCGGTCCGGCGGAGGTCACCGCTCATCACACCCTCATCCAGCGGCCACGATCCACGACCTCCGTGCGATCGATCCGTTGACCTTTGGTTCTACCCATGGACCGCGCCATCGACCCCCGGCCGACACGTCGAAAACGCCTCCTCGCCATCGCCATTGGCGGTGGTGCAGCACTCTTGGCGGGAGGGGTTTGGGCAGGGTCGCTTTCCACCAAACGGACCCGTGTGGAAGGGGCCAAGATCACCATTTCCACGGTCGGGAAGGGGCAGTTCAAGGAGTTCATCCCCGTGACCGGCACCGTTCAGCCCATCCAGACCGTCTTCCTGGATGCGCTTCAGGGCGGCACCGTGAAAAGGCGCTTCGTGGAAGATGGCCACATGGTGCAGGCCGGCCAGCCTATCATCGAGCTGGATGACCCTGTTCTGCGCATGGACGCCATCAACCGCGAAGCGCAGTTGCTGGACCAGCAGAACAACCTGCGCAACACGCGCCTGGCCATGGACCAGCAGACCACGCGCCTGCAAGACGAACTGCTCAACCTGGACAAGGACCTGAAGCGGCTGGAACGTGATGGCCGGATCGATGAACGATTGGTGCGGGACTCCTTGTTGGCCCGGAACAGCTTCCTCAACAACGCGGAGAACCTGGCGTACATGCGGGAGAAACGCAAGTTGTTGGCCTCGAACCTTCGGCGTGATTCGCTCTTCCGCCTCAGCCAACTCGGCTCCATCACCAACAACCTTTCCTTGATCGATCAGAACCTCACCTTCCTGCGGGAAAACTTGCAGGACCTGGTGATCAAGGCGCCCATCGACGGTCAGCTGAGCGGGTTGAACGCCGAGCTGGGCCAGACCAAGCAACGCGGGGAGCGTATCGCGCAGATCGATGTGCTGGACGGTTTCAAGGTACGCGCCCGCATTCCGGAGCACTATGTGAACCGGATCTCCATCGGCCTGCGGGGCGGTTTCACCCATGGCGGCCGCGAAGTGGCGATCGAGGTGTTCAAGATCTATCCGGAGGTGAGCAATGGCGAGTTCGACGTGGACCTCCGCTTCGTGGCCGAAGCGCCGGAGGTGCGCCGAGGCCAGACGTTCCAGGTGCGCCTGCAGCTCGGTGAGCCCCAAGAAGCGGTGATGCTGGCACGCGGTCCGTTCTTCCAGGATACGGGCGGCCTGTGGGTGTACGTGGTGGATGCGGGCGGGACCGCCACCCGGCGCAATGTGAAGCTGGGCCGCCAGAACCCGGACATGTATGAGGTGTTGGAAGGGCTGGAACCCGGGGAGCGCGTGGTCACCAGCCGCTATGGTGCCTTCAACGACGCCGATGAACTCGTGATCGAATAACCCCTTCCCGCCCGCACCCGCCACGGGTCATGCACTGCGTGTTGCGGGTTCGGCCAACAAGCGACGCACAACACACAATCCCCCTCCGACATGAGCCTCCTGAGAACCCTGCAACTCTCCAAGGTCTACCGCACCGATACGGTGGAGACCACCGCCCTCAACGCGGTGGACATCGAAGTGGCATCCGGTGAATTCGTGGCCATCATGGGGCCCAGCGGTTGCGGGAAATCCACCCTGCTGAACATCCTGGGCCTGCTTGATGCGCCGACCAGCGGCCAATACCTGGTGAACGGCGAGGATCTGAGCAACTACAATGAGCGTAAGCGCGCGGAGCTGCGCAAGAACACCATCGGCTTCGTGTTCCAGAGCTTCAACCTGATCGATGAATTGACCGTCGCCGAGAACATCGAGCTCCCTCTGATCTACACGTCCATGGGCAAAGGCGAACGCATGCAACGTGTGCAAGAGGCGATGGAACGCATGGGCATCGGCCATCGCGCCAAGCACTTCCCCCAACAACTCAGCGGCGGCCAGCAGCAGCGTGTTGCCATTGCTCGTGCGGTGGTGAACACACCGCGCCTCGTCCTGGCCGACGAGCCCACCGGCAACCTGGACAGCACCATGGGCGAGGAGGTGATGAGCCTGCTTTCCGAGCTCAACAAGGCCGGGACCACGATCATCATCGTGACCCACAGCCTGCGCGACGCCGGCTACGCACGTCGCACCATCAACCTGCTCGATGGCAAGGTGATCGACGCAGCGGTGGCCGAAGGGGAACGCCTGTAAATGAGGGCCCCATGTGGAAGAACTACCTCCTCATCGCGTGGCGCAGCCTGAAGCGCGACAAGCTCTTCGCGGCGCTGAACATCCTGGGCCTGGCCATCGGCATCACGGCCTGCATGCTCATCTACATCTACGTGCAGGACGAGCTGAGCTTCGATGCCCACCATGCGAAGGCCGACCGCATTTACCGCATCCAGGCCCACTACCAATTCGGCGACACCAGGGACGACTTCGGCATCACGCCCTTCCCGATCATGGAGGCTCTGCTGAAGGAGTATCCGGACATCGAGGCCGGTGCCTCGCTCTTCCAGCTCGGGCAGACCACACTGGAATACAACGGGCAAAAGTACCTGGCCCAGTACGGCTACAACGCCGACACCAGCACCTTCCGCACCTTCGATTTCACCTTCACGCACGGTGGCCCCGAGGCGCTCGACGAGCCGGACAACATCGTGATCATGCAGGACATGGCCACGCGCATGTTCGGCGCGGAGGACCCCATCGGCAAGCTC
Organism: Flavobacteriales bacterium; assembly: GCA_013360395.1. Classification (GTDB taxonomy): domain Bacteria; phylum Bacteroidota; class Bacteroidia; order Flavobacteriales_F; family PHOS-HE28; genus PHOS-HE28. Next base: position 57,659 of record JABWBQ010000002.1, on the reverse strand, counting down.
GTCATCCGCAATGGTCGCACGCTGAAGGTGGCCGGTGTGATCGACGGCAAGGCGGAGAACACGCACATCCCGATGGGTGTCTTCATGAGCCGCCTGGGCATGCCGCCACAGGCCAAGGCCCAGCTCGACCAGTCGTGGGGCAACAACAGCTGCTTCAACTACCTGGTGCTCGCGCCGGGTGTGGATGAGCACGCCTTCCAAGGCAAGATGGACGCCTTCGTCACGAAGTACATCATCCCACAATGGGGCGGCGACCAGTTCCAAGGAAGCATCCGCTTCAACCTGGAACCGCTGCGCGCGGTGCACTTCAACAACGACCTGATCTACGACACGCCGAAGAAGGGCAACAAGGCCTACGTGACGCTCTTCGCCCTGGTGGCCGTGCTGGTGCTCGCCATCGCCTGCATCAACTACATCAACATGAGCACGGCCGATGCCACGCGCCGCGCGAAGGAGGTGGCCCTGCGCAAGGTGAGCGGGGCGCAGCGCAGGCAGCTCGTGGCGCAGTTCATCGGCGGCAGCGTGATGATCGCGGTGATCGGCATCGGCGTGGCGCTGGCCCTGCTGTGGCTCGCGTTGCCTGCGTTCAACAGCATCACGGAGAAGGAGATCGGCATGGGCTACCTGATGCGCGGGAGTTTCGTGGTCGTCGTCCTGCTCATCGTACTCGCCATCGGCGTGGTGGCGGGCAGTTATCCCGCCTTCTTCCTTTCCCGCTTCTCACCGCAACTGTTGCTGAAGGAAGGCATTGCCAGCGGTGCCGGGAAGCAGCGTGTACGCAAGGTGCTCATGGGCGCGCAGTTCGCCATCGCCCTCTTCATGGTGGTGGGCACGCTCGCGGTGTTCGCACAACTGCACTGGCTGCGCACCACGGACATGGGCTTCCGCAAGGAGAACCTGCTGAGCATCACCATGCCCTTGCCGCCCGGGCCGGATACGCTGGCGTGGGACAAGCTGCGGCCCGTGAAGGATGAGCTGATGCGGCAGAGCTTCGTCACCGGTGCGGCCTTCACGCAGAACCTGCCCGGCCAGGGCAGCGGCCGCTGGGTGCTGAAGGTGAACACGCCGGAGGGGCGCATCGACAAGCCCATGCCCACCATGAGCACCGATGCCGACTTCCCCGCATTGCTCGGCGTGGAACTGGCGGCAGGACGCTACTTCGACCCCGCCATCCCCAGCGACCGCGTGAACGCCGTGGTGGTGAACGAGAGCGCGGTGAAGGCCTTCGGTTGGAAGGATCCGTTGAGCGAGAAGATCTTCATCCCTGGCGATGCGCAGGCCAGTCCGCCGCAGCCCGACCAGGAGCTCACGGTGATCGGTGTGCTGAAGGACTTCCACTACACCAGCTTGCACACGCCCATTGAGCCGCTGGTGATGTTCCAGAGCGACCAGCGTTATGGTGCGCAGAACCTGGTATTGCGGCTGGAACCCGGTGATGTCGCCACCCAGTTGGCCACGTTGCAGGCCGAGTGGAAGAAGCTGTTCCCCAACGCGGAGTGGGACGCCACCTTCCTCACGGACAGTATCGCGCAACTGTACCAGGCCGAGGACAAGCTCTACCGCGTATTCACCGCCTTCGCCGTGCTCACCATCGTGCTCACGGTGATGGGTCTCTACGGGCTGGCGTTCTTCACCACCAGACAGCGCACCCGCGAGATCGGCATCCGCCGCGTGATGGGTGCGCCACTGTTCGACATCGTGCGGCGGCTGAACAAGGAATTCGTGGTGCTGCTGGGCCTGGCGCTGCTGCTGGCCTTCCCGCTGGCCTACTACGCCATCGGCCGTTGGCTGGAGACCTTCGCCTACCACACCAGCATCTCACCCCTGCTCTACGCCGCGGCCCTGCTGATCACCCTGCTCGTTACCGTTTTCACGGTATCGGTGCAGGCGTACCGAGCGGCGATGGCGGATCCGGTGAAGGCCCTGCGATACGAGTAAGCCATGCTGAAGAACCTCCTCCTCACCGGCTTCCGCAACCTCTGGAAGCAGAAGCTCTACACCCTCATCAACCTGCTGGGCCTGGCCACGGGCATCGCGTGCTTCGTGCTCATCGGGCTGTACGTGCGGTACCAGCGCAGCTTCGACCGTTTCGTGCCGCACACCGAACGTGTGTGCCGCGTGGTGGGCGAGATCGAGATGGAGGGCCAAGGGGAGCACAGCAGCAGCATGGTCTTCGGCCTGGGCCCCACGCTCTACCACGACCACCCGGAACTGATCGAGCGCTACTGCCGCTGGTTCGACTTCCAGGACCCGCAGCACACGCTGAAGGTGGGCGACAGCCTCAGCACCGACCGCATGTTCACCGAGAGCGGCCTCTACCTGGTGGACAGCACCGTGTTCGACCTCTTCAACTACCCGCTGATCGCCGGTGATCCCAAGACCGCGCTGGCCAAGCCGGGCAGCATCGTGCTCTCGCAGGAACTGGCGAAGAAGTACTTCGGCGATGCCGACCCCATGGGTCAGCTGATGAAGTGGGACAACGCCATGGACGTGCAGGTCACGGGCATCCTGGGCGAGATCCCGCGCAACTCGCACATCCGCTTCGAGGGGCTGGTGAGCATGGGCACCATCCTGCAATTCTGGAAGAACATCGAGCGCAACAACTGGGTGTGGAACCCCTGCTGGACCTACGTGCGGCTGAAGGAAGGCGTCACGAAGGCCGAGGTGGAGCGCGTATTTCCGGACTTCATCCACAAATACTACCCCGACTTCCTCAAGGATCAGATCGGCCACGAGTTGCAGCCGCTCGCCGACATCCACCTCACCAGCAAGCTCGATTTCGAGATGCACCAGAACGGCGACAAGGGAAGTGTGAACATCCTTTGGGCGATCGGCTTTTTCATCCTGGTGCTGGCCGCGGTGAACTTCATGAACCTCGCCACGGCGCGCAGTGCGTACCGGGCGCGCGAGGTGGGCGTGCGCAAGGCGGCGGGCGCGGCGCGAGGACAGTTGATCGGCCAGTTCTTGCTGGAAAGCGTGCTGATGAGCCTGCTTGCGGCAGTGATCGCGCTGGTGCTGATCAAGCTGCTGATGCCCGCGTTCAATACGCTGGCGGGCGAAACGATCCCGCTACCATCGCTACTGATACCCGGCGTGCTGGGCATGGCCGTGGTGCTCGGCCTGCTCAGCGGCATCTACCCGGCCTTCTTCCTCAGCAGTTTCCAGCCGGCCGTGGTGCTGAAGGGCAACAGTGGCGGCACCTCGCGCGGGCAGGCCTTGCGGAAGGCGCTGGTGGTGGTGCAATTCGCCATCGCCCTGGTGCTCATCATCGGCACCGTGTTCGTGAAGAAACAGCACGACCACCTGCGGAGCGTTGAGCTCGGCTTCAACAAGGAGCACGTGGTGCTGATCCCCGTTCGTGCGCCCATGGCCAATGTGTACCTGGCGGTCTATCCCGAGTTGAAGAAGATCAGCGGCGTGAAGGCGGTGAGTTGGAGCAACGATATCCTCGGCAAGAAGCACAACACGCACGAGTTCAACTGGGGCGACATGGCACAGGGCCAGTGGACCTACCTGCCATCGCTGTATGTGAATCCCGAATTCCAGGAGGCCATGGACATCCGACTCACTGCGGGGCGCTGGTTCAGCCGCGACTTTCCCGGCGATGATTCGCTCAGTGTGGTGATCAACGAGACCTTCGCGAAACAGCTGCATCCCGATGATCCCGCCAAGGCCGTCGGCGACCGCATGCACACACCGCATGGCAGCGAGCGCGTGATCGGCGTGGCCAAGGACTTCGCCTTCGACCCCTTGTTCAAGGCCGTACAGCCCTTCGTGTTCGACCTATGCGGCAAGGACGACATCACGCAATGGCTGCGCTACATCTACATCCGCACCGAGGCCGGCGATCCCACACCCGTGATCGAGGCTGCGCGCAAGGAGTGGAACAGCCGCACCACCAACTTCCCGTTCGAGTACCAATTCCTCGACGACCAGCTGGACTCCCAGTACGAAGCGCAGGGCCGCCTGGCGAAGCTCGTCGGCATTTTCTCCCTGCTCGCGGTCATCATCGCCTGTCTGGGTCTCTTCGCGCTCGCCAGCTGGACCGCCGAGAAGCGCACCCGCGAGATCGGCATCCGCAAGGTGATGGGGGCAGATACGCTGTGCATCACCTGGGTGGTCACCCGCGACTTCCTCCTGTTGGTGCTCGTGGGTGCTTTGGTGGCCATGCCCTTGGCCTGGTTCGGCGTGGGGCGCTGGCTGGAGAACTTCGCCTTCCGCACCACCATCGAACCGCTTGTCTTCCTCGGCGCGGGACTGGTCGTGCTGTTGATCGCCACCTTCACCGTGAGCTTCAGGGCAATCCGGGCGGCGCAGACGGATCCGGTAAGGGCGTTGAGGTGTGAGTAGGGGGAGCGTGTGAGAAGTGTAGAACGAGGCCAAGTGCATGCTGACACCCACGGAATTGGATGTTGTGCGCATGAAACCCCACCACAAATTCAGGTTCCATCAGAGTTCGTCGATCATCAACAATCGAATATCGATCGCACCGTTGGCCCGCTTGTTGTAGATCAAGGTCCGTCCGTCACGACCGATGAAGGCGCGTCCGTCCTCCTCGCCAGGCGCCGCCCGGGTGATGGTCTCATCCCCGGTCCCATCCGGATGCACACGGTGGATGCTGTGTTGGCCACTGGCCATGGTGCTGTAGTAGATCCATGTTCCATCCGGGCTGTACATCGGCCAGCCGTCGATCACCTGGGGCGTTCTCGTGAGGTTCTCGGTCAGACCGGTTGAAAGGTCGAGGATGGCCACGTCATCGCTGGCCACATCGTTGCGCAGGAAGACGATGTGCTTCATGTCCGGTGAATAGCGCGCACAGGTTTCCTCTTGCATGCTGTTCGCCAGGTGCATCAGCTCCTTGGTGGCGAGGTCCAAGCGGAATATGTCCAGCGAGCCATTGGCGCGCGTGCTGTTGAAAAGCAGGTACTTCCCATCCGGGCTGAAGTAGGGATGAATGTCGCGATCCGGATGATCCGTCAGGCGCTCCAAGGCGCTCCCGTCCGTGCGCATCCGGTAGATCTCTTCGTTACCGTCACGATCGCTTACGAAGGCGATCCATTCATTGTCCGGGCTCCAGTCCACGAAGTTGTTGTTGTGCGCATCGTGGGTGATGCGCTGCTGTGTACCGGTGGCGATGTCCATGATGAACAGTTGCCACTTGCCGGTGCGGTCGCTCTGGTAGAGGATACGCTTACCGTCGGTGGAAAGACGCGGGTAGGCGTTCTCCACGCCGGGCTCATGAAGGATCACCGTGTCAACCGGCACAACCGTGGCACCTTGTTGATCCACACGCATCTCACTCAAGCCGTTGCAAGCCAGGACCAAGGGGACCATGACCAACAGTTCCGGTCGGAATGCGCATATCGTGATGTGCAACGGCATGGGCGATCAAGGATTGAGCATGACGAACATGATCTCACAACCACCCCCGTTCTCCGGCGGCAGGCAGTTGGTGAAGTAGATGGAACGCCCGTCCGGGGCCCATTTGGGCGAGGTGGCGCGCCCGTGCGTATCGGCCAGGAGGTCCATGTGACCATCCGCGAGCCGCAGTAGGAAGATCTGATAGTCCTTGCCGTTGCGATTGCCCGCGAAGGCCAACAGCTTGCCATCAGGCGACCAGGACGGCCAGCCTTCATAGGCCGGATGGTCGGTGATGTTCCGTGGTCGCGAGCCGTCCGGGTCGGCCAGGAAGACCTCGGAGTTCATCTCCCCGATGATCTTCCGATAAGCCAATTGCCGTCCATCGGGCGAGAGCACGGGAAAGGTGTTCACCCCCCCGGTCACCAAGGTGTCGAGGCCACCGGTGGAAAGTTGCAATTTGTAGATCTCCGATTCGTTCTTCGCCGGTGGGCGCAGGTCATCGTCGGTGCTGAACAGGATGGCCGTTCCGTCCGGGGTCCAACTCGGATGTATGGCCCGCACCTGCGGGGGGGTCACGGCGCGGTCGTTCCCACCGGAGCGGTCCATGACATGCACCACCCGCGTGGTCCCATCGGTTCGGACGTAGGCAATGTGGGCCGCATCGGGCGACCAGGCGGGATCCTCGTGGTCGTAGGCACCGGTGGTGACCTGCTCCCAGCGTGAGCCGTCCGCAGCGCCCACGAAGATCTGGGCGTGCCCGGCCACAATGGTCACCATCAGCAAATGCCGGTCGTCCGGCGAAGGGGTCATGTCGAAGTTGAAGGATCGGGTGATCTGCCGAGCCTCAGCGATCGGTGTGGTCTGTGCGTGCAGGCCCATGCCGCACAGTAGGAGCACCGGTAGGAGATTGCTTGGTCGCACCATGGGATCCATCATTATCCGCGCAGTTTTTCGAGCATCACCTTGGCGTTGCTGTTGTTCGGGTCCAATTCCAAGGACCGTTCATAGTTATTGATCGCCAGTTGGCGCCGCCCCTGCTTCATATAGCCTTCTGCGAGACTGTCGTAGGCATTGGCCACCTCCGAAAAGGCCTCAACGTTCAACTCGAACACACAAACAGCGTCATCCAACCGGCCTTTGCCCATCAGTTGGTAGCCCAGGGAGTTGGCGGCTTCGCCGTCCAAAAGATACTCCGGGTCGTTGCGGTGCTCCCGGAAGAACGTACGGGCCTGCTCGGGGCCTTGCTTCTCCAGTACCCGTGCGAACGCGGCCACGAGCGGCCACCGGACGTATGGCACCTTCCGACCATGCAGGATGCGCGCGATGCGGCCGGCCACACCGTACACGTCGTACTGGCTTGAGTTCGACAGCACGATGATGCAGCGGTCGTTCTCCAGGAAGCGGTACATCACCGTAGTGTAGCCCCTGTTCCCGCCATCGTGGAAGGCCACGGTCACACTGTCCTTCCCGGGAACGGGATAACGCATGATCATCCAGCCCAGGCCGAAATCCCCCCGCACCATCGTGGTCCATGCGCGTCGCCCTTGTTCAGAGAGCAGTTTGCCGCTGCGGAGGGCCCGGTCGTAACGCAAGAGGTCCATGGTGGTGCTGACCACATTGCCCGAGCCGATCACGGATGAAGGGTCGCGATAGACTTCCCGATCGTAGCCGGTCCATGTGTTCACGTACCCGTTCGCCATGTGGGGTTTCACGCGGAGATCGTCCTCCGTGAAGGAGTCCACCATGCCCGCCGGCGAGAAGATCCTTGCGCGCAGTTGTTCGCTGAAGGATCGTCCGTCCACGCGCTGCGCCACCAACGCCAGCTCGGAGTAGCCCAGGTTCGAGTATTGCGTGGCGCTGCCGGGCTCGAAGAGAAGAGGTAACTCGAGAAAGAGCCCTACGAACTCCTCAAGTGTACGGGGTAGTTTGGCGACCGTACTGTCAAAATCCGGGATCGCATGGTAGTTCGGGATCCCCGATGAGTGCGACAACACATGGCGGAGCAGGATCCGGTCCGCGTTCTTCACCTTGTACTCCGGGATGTATTTCACCAGCGGATCATCGATGGACAGTTTGCCCTCATCCGCGAGTTGAAGAATGAGCAAGGCCGTGAACTGTTTCCCGAGCGACGCAAGCTTGTAGCGGGAATCGGTCGTGTTGGGCACGTTCCACTCGCGGTTCGCAAGACCGAAGGCTTCGTGGTAAAGGATCTCGCCCTGGTCGGCCACCAGCACGGTACCGCTGAACTCGGTGCGTTCCACGATCACCTGCATCAAGGAATCGATGCTCGGTGCCTGCGCCTGGGACAGGGAGCACAGGCAGGTCGCGGTGAATGGCAGGATCAGATTCCTCATGGTGCGCAGGTTAATCGTTGTGCCAATTGATCCTCCGCGATGGGCAGCGGCACCATGCCCAGGTCCAGGAAGGCGCGATGGAAGCGGGCCGCATTGAACCGTGGGCCGTGCGCTTCCGCGAGGCGGTCACGCAGCCGCTGGATGCCGTCGGCGCCCACCTTGTAGCTCAAGGCCTGGGCGGGCCAGTTGGTCACCCGCGTCACCTCGCGATCGGCCAGGGCGGGCTTGCCTGGAATGTGCTTCTCCCAGTAGGCCAGGGCCTGCTCCCGCGACCATCCAAGACCGTGAATGCCGGCATCGAGCACCACCCGCACCGAACGCACCAGGTCCCATTCCCACTTGCCGAGTTCCTGCAAGGGGTCGGTGTACAGACCGAGCGCCCTGCCTTGGTACTCCACATAGCAAGCCCATCCTTCGAAGTTGCCGGGGTAGAGCAGGTGTGCGCGAAGGTCCTCAGCCGGGCGGGTATGCCGCAAACTCCATTGCAGATGGTGGCCGGGTATGGCTTCATGCAGGTAGATCCAGTCCAAGGCCCGTGCATCGAACCGTTGCTCAAAGAAGTTGAACAGGAAAACGGCAGTACCGTAAGCATTGTCATCCTTGGACAAGTAGATCCCGGGCGGCGTGTATGGACCGGCGTCCGGCCATTCCATCGCCTGTACGACCGGAACGTCCACTGCGGCAACGAACCCGATCAGGTGCGCCCGCACCGTGCTGTCGATCACCGCGAACCGGCGCAGCAGTTCGGCCTTGTCCGTGATCCAGGCCTCGGCGTCCACCCGGCCCGCTCGTTCGTCCCGAAGCCGTCGGATCTCCTGGTGGCAACGCGCCACCTCTGCTTCGCCGAAGGCCATCAGGTCGGCAGGTGTGCGCTCATAGCCCGTGAACCGCCGTACCAGCAGGTCGTACCAGGCCTCATGATCCGGAAGGGTATGGACACTGGGCGTCGGCATCGGGCGTCCAGCCTGGATCCAACGACGCTCCAGTGCGATCCGGTCCGTTTGGTAGTTCACCTCGTACAGGGCAAGGTCCAGCAACAACACCTGATCCGCTGAAGCACGGGTCGTGTCGACGTTCGTCAGACGCTGACGTTGATCCTGGAAGAAGGCCGCTTGTCGAGCCAGCACCTCCTCGGAAGGCACGGCCGCCAGTCGTTCGCGGAAGTCCAGGGAGAACGGCTCCGGATCCAGTTCCGCATAGCCCGCCGTGAACGCGCTCAGGACATCCTGGACGGAAGGATGTTGCGCTGTGCATGTTCCGGAGATCAGCAGGGCCGAGGCGATCACCGGTAACCGGTATGTCGCAGATGCGATCATGGTCCCGTGCTCAACCAATCCGCGACCACGCGCCCGACGCCCGGCTGGTAGGGTCCGCTGCCCGCCACCGCAGCTTGGAAGTCGTTGGCCTGGTTCATGCCATGGTCCGCGTCAGGGATCTCCTTGAACGTGACGGATCCGGGGTTCGCCCGTTGGATCATGTCGCGCAGGATCTCATGGTCATGCCGCGCAGCGATATAATCGGCCTTGCCCCACAGCAGGAGCGCGCGTCCTTTGAAATCCTGCCATGCCGTGGGGATGTTCAAGGCATAGAGCTCTTCATTGTATGCTCGCGAGCGCAGGTCGAAGATGCCCACATACTCCCCGCAGGCCGGCTTTTTCTCGGCCGCCTGTGCCGTGGTGAGCTTGTCCGCGAAGTACCACACGGCGCACTCGCAAAAGTCCTTGATGAACGCGTCCGTGCGTGCTGCGTCCCAACCGTATGCTTCTGCGATGGTGCGGCGTGTTTTGGCCAGATACTCCACGAAACTGCTCCCGATCGTGCCGTAGGCGATGATCCGTTGGACCGGGGTGCGCTGCGCGATCATCGGCGCGAACACGCCCCCCATGCTGTGGCCGATGATGGTCACGTCCGAGCTGTCGATGTCTGGGCGTTGCTTCAATTGCCGGATCATTTCCGCATAGCCCGTCATCTCGTTCATGAAGCTCACCTCGCCACACCCCGTGCTGCTGCGTGCGGCATCCCCCATTCCCGGTTTCTCCAGCCGCGCACAGGCAAAGCCTTTCCGGCTCAATCCGTTCAACAGTTGAGTTTCACTGCGTGCGGTATCCAGAGGCGAGTCGAGGGCATAGCAGCCGATGCCACCGATGAAGACCACTAACGGGAGCCGCCCGGATCCCTTCTTCCGCTGCTGCGTCAGGATGGCACGTTGCAGCCCATTGACGGTCCGATGTGTGGTGTACTCCACGCTGAGGTCGGGGTAGCTCTCCCCGGGCCAAGCGATCAACTTCAGTTTGCCGGTCACCGGTTTCTTGTCGCGCAGTATGCGGTAGGTGATGGAGCTGCCCGACTGATGGTTCGCCAGTTCCGCGATGACCTCCACCGTGGTCCCTACTTGGATCCCGTTCAGGGTCGTCAGCAGGTCCCCTTTCCGCCAGCCCGTCTTTTCCGCGGATCCACCCGGTAGTATTTCGCTCAGCAGCACGGCCGGCCAGTCACCCACGCCCATGATCCGCCGCATGTCATCGGTGACGTTCTCCATGCGGACCCCAAGAAAGACACGCCGGGGAAGTTGCTCCTGAGCACACGCCATGAATGTGTTAAGGACCATCGCCCAAGCGACGACCGTGAACCGACAGGGGATCCTTGAATTGATCATTGTTGCTGATGTATCAGTTTGTATGTCCTGCGGCCACTGTCCAGTTCAAGCTCCATCAGGAGCATTCCGCAAGGAAGGTTGCCCAGGTCCACAAGGATCCGTGAAGTACCGGTCGTGATCCTCCCGTCATATAGGCCGCGACCATCGGCGGCGAGAACACGGACCGTACCCTCCTTCCGGATGGGTTCCGCCAGGACCACCTCGACCCGGTCCACAAATGGGTTGGGGCTCACACTGATCATCCTCGCTCCGAGCTCCGGAACGCCCAATACACTGGATGGCGTCAGGGTCCTGGCGTTGGAGAGCACCACACCGTTCGATCCTGTGAACCGGGAAAGCTCCAGAACAGGGCGCCGTAGCCCGGGGATCCACCAACGGTGATAGGTGACATGGGAGGTATCCGTCGGTGAGTCGTCGTTGACATGATACCTGTAGTAGGTGGTCCGCCGCACACCGTTGAAGGTACCGTACGGCATGATCAGCGTGCCGATGCCGTCGAGTACATGGGAAGTCTCACCGCAGGTATGGTACGACGGGCCAAAACCGCTGGAATTGTGACAGTACGATCCAGTGTATACCGAGTCGAACACCATCGGGATCGGTTGCACCCGCTCAGGCACATCGAACACGTAGCTCAACGGATCGCCGGTGGAACCCAGCTCGCGCAAACCCGTGGTGTCGAGGTCGAAGTAGGTCCTTTCCAGGTCGGCCGTCATACTGATGGTGCGCTCGAGCACCAGGTCGCTGGCTGGATAGGTCGATATGCCGGGTGCGGTCGAGGGTTCGATCGGCCGGATCTGCGTATAGCTCCCCAATTCGACCACCAGATCTTCATGGTCCCAGACCACGCCGGAACCAGCTTCCCCCGGATCGAAGAGTTCATCGTCCTCCACGCCGTAGTAGCGGAAAGTATCCCCAAGCAGGGGAAGAACATCAAGTGCGGTTAGGACTTGTGCCTGATCGGTGAAAGGAAGGCAACCGAAGCAAAGGGCAAGGGTCGTGCGGAAGGGGATCATGGCCTGTGTTACCACCCCGAATGGGAACGGGATGTGGACCTTGGCAAGGTTTGTCGCCGACGCATTCATCCCATGTGCGGAACGGGCTATTTTCAGAAGTGCGTTCCTTAGTGCTCCTCGTCCCTCGGGGCTCGACCCATGACCTGCCGGTAGACCCGGCTGAACGCGCTCGCATCCTTGAACCCAACGGCCAGGGCCACTTCATGTACCGGTCGGTCACCATCGGACAACAGGTGGCGGGCGTGCATCAACCGCACCTGGCGCAGGAATCGGTGCGGTGGCACCCCGTACACTTCGCGGAACAACCGCTTGAAGTGGTGCGGAGAGAGGCAGGCCACCCGGGCAAGGTCGGCAACGGAGAGTGCATGCGCGTGGTGAGCTTCCGCGTATTCCCGTGCAATGGTCAGGCGTTTCCAGATCTCCACGCGCGTGGCGCGTCGCACCAGGTCCAAGCGTTCCATGTTCAAGCGGACACCGGACTGCAACCCGATCAACCTTTCCATCAAACGATCATGGATCACTTCGATATCGTCGCTCGCGTGGTCTTCCACCCCGGTTTGAACCAAGACGTGGAGCTGGGAGAATAGTGCGCGGATCACGGGATCCATGGTATATGTCTGCGCGGCGAACACGGGCCCCTCCGTATCCCGACAAGGCTCGTCAAGCAGTTGTTCATGTCCCAGGGTCAGGCTTCGAGCCACCTCCTGCGCCGATCCGGGCCGGAAACCGACCATGAGCATTTCCAGGTCCCGCTCCCCACTGAATGCGGTACGGTAGTGCTGGCCCTGATCGATCACCAGGAAATTGTCCCGATGGACCAGCCGATCACCACCATCCACCTTGTACCATTGACGACCATTGAGCATCAAGCGGATGGAAAGCCGCGAAACATGGTCGGCCGTTTCCTCGAGCCTTTTCGTTTTGATGTAAAGCGTCCCGCTGCGCAATGCATTCATGTCCGCATGGGCATGCCGGGAACAAAAGACATGGCCCACAAGTAGTGACTTCGTGCTCTCGCAATAGGGGCATCGCATGGTTTCCCAAAACTATCCCCGTCCGTCCCGGAGGCACTGCCCGTTCCGCGCCATTCGCAACCGTTGGTCACAATGCGGGTAGTGCGCCCTCCTTTCAGGTCCACCCCCAAGGATGAACATTGAACAGACAGCGGTCGTAGTCGCGAGCAGCGTGGACAGCCCACTGCGGGATGTTCGGTCACTGCTGAACTGGACGCGGTGGTCACGCACCCGATCTTCGAGCATAGGAATCCACATACTCCATGGCCGGACGATCAACAATGGCACAGCCATTCCGGGAACAACGAGGATGCCGAGGTCGAGACCCTTGGCCTGGTTCGGCGTGGGCCGCTGGCTGGAGAACTTCGCCTTCCGCACCACCATCGAGCCGCTGGTATTCCCCGGCGCGGGACTGGTCGTGCTGTTGATCGCCACCTTCACCGTGAGCTTCCGGGCGACCAGGGCGGCGCAGACCGATCCGGTAAGGGCGTTGAGGCACGAATAATCCCAGTAGCATGCACCGCCGCCACTTCCTTTCCACCATCGCCCTTGGACTTCCCATGCTCGGCCTCGCATCCTTCCGTGCGCAACGACAACTTACGGGCGAGGCCAAGCCACCGCGGTTACCGCTCGACCTGGTGCAGGAGTTCGTCCGAGCGGGCCATGGTGAACTGGATACGGTACAGCGCCTGCTGAAGGAACACCCCGGTTTGTTGAATACCTCCCACGACTGGGGCGGTGGCGATTTCGAAACAGCACTGGAAGGCGCCGGCCATGTGGGTGACCGTGCGGTCGCGGAATACCTGATCGGTCAAGGCGCGCGGGCGAACATCTTTGTCCTCACCATGCTCGGCCGCACGGTGGAAGTGAAGGCGCTGCTCGCAGCCTTCCCGAACCTGCTACGCTCGAAGGGACCGCATGGGCTTACGCTGCTGCATCACGCACAACGCGGGGGCGGGCCTGCCATGCCGTTATTGGATCATCTCATGGCGCTCGGCCTTTCGGAGGTGAGACTACCGATGCCCTGATCCCTGCGATCGGATCCGTGGGCCATCCATGTGAGCGAGACCCGCCCTCACCGCACCACCATCCGCTCCACGAAACGTTGCCCCGCCACTTCCGTCACCACGATGTAGAGGCCATCCAGCCAGCCGGCCGTGGGGATCCGGGTGCGGTTGTCGGGATGTGCTTCCGCATGGATACGTCGGCCCAGGGCATCGGTCACTAGGATCCAGGTGGGCCGCTGATCGCTCGCAACGAGTATCGCGCCGTTCTCCGTGATCACTTGTACCGGCATCGGTGATGCCATGGCCTGAAGACCGGTCGCGAGGTCGATGGTCTCGGCCGCACAGCTCTCCAGGTCCGTGAAACTGAGATAGACCGGGCCATTGGGTCCGATGCCGATCACCGGTACGGGAAGGTCGATGGGCGTGCCGAGGGTGGCGCTGTTCCCGCTGATGGTGATGGGCAGGAGCTGGTTGGGCCAGTTGTTGCTGGACGCACCGAAGCCGACGTAGAGCTTGTCGTCCATGAGGAAGCTGCCGAAGGCGTTGAACCCGTCGAAGGCGACGGGGATCGTGCTCAGTACCACGCCGGCGGGCGACATCACGTTCAGGGCCGTGACATCGAAGGCGGTGGGGCCGGTGAAGAAGTAGGCGTTGCCATCGCCGTCCACGGCCACGTCGGCCACCGGTTGGTAAACCGTCTGGTCGTCCCAGACGGTGGTGGTGGCGGTCCCGTCGAAATGCTCGATGCGGTTGGGGAACAACGGGTTGGGATTGAACAGCCGGCCCACCTGATAGTACACGTGATCGCCGCGCCCACCGGCGTTGATGCGGTAAAGCGTGTCGGTCTGCACCGTCTGCCATGTCCCGCCATTGAGCTTCTTCACTTCCCCGGGATTCGCTGCGGAATAAAGGGTGAGCCCGTCTCCGAAGTCGGCCATGGCGAGGCCGAAGAGCCCGGTGCCCTGACTGTTCACGATCGGGCCCAGGGCGATGGTGCCGCCGGACATGATGAGCGTGTGGACGTTGCCATCCGAGCCCAGGCCGTAGAAGACGCCGGTACCGCAATCGAACTGTGCGCACGTCGCGGCGGGCAAAAGGGCGGTCAACAGCGCGGTGGACAGCGTGGTGTGCAAACGGGGCATGGTCGGTCATTTGCTTTCCTCAAACATACGGGAGCATTCCCGGTTCTGGCCGGATCACTCCCTGGCTCCAGGGTCTCCGTCGTCAGGGAGGCGGCCAGGGTGACGGCCACCGCGCGATCCGGGCCGTCGCACCTCGCACCCGGCCACATGCGGTGCCGCGCCGCCTTCAACCCACCAGGTACGCCGACCCGCTGTTGACCTCTTCATACAGGTCCTTCACACGCTGGTGCTCGCACAGCTGCCGGAACTGGTCGCGGATGGGCTTGTAGCGTTCATGGAAGGGGCACGGACGCGCATCGCTGCACCGGCGCAAGCCCAGGCCGCACTCCTGGAAGACCGCCTTGCCGTCGATCGCCTCCACGATGCGCATCACCCGCTGTTCCACCTGGCGGGGCGTCATGTAGAAGCCGCCGTTGGGTCCCTTGGCGCTCTTGATGGCCCCGGCCTTCACCAGCCGTTGCAGCAGCTTGCCCACGGTGTGCTCGTTCTCGTCGATGAACGCTGCCACCTCCTTCAGGCTCGAGCGTTCGCCGGAGGCGAGCCGCGACCCCAGGAAGGTCACGGCCTTGATGGCGGCCTTGCACGTCAGGCTCAGCATGGTCCTATCCGCCAAGGAACATCCGGCCCGCCTCGGAGATCATGGACTGGCTCCAGGGCGGGTCGAAGGTGATGCGCACCTGCACCGCCGCCTCGGGGAAGGTCATCTTCAGCGCTTCGGTCACGCCCGCCTGGATCGATGCTCCCATGGGGCAGAACTCCGTGGTGAAGGTCATCAGGCAGTCCACTTCCCGCGCGTCCGGACCGATCTCGATCTCGTAGATCAGCCCGAGGTCCACCACGTTGAGGCCCACCTCGGGGTCGTCCACGGTCCGCAGGGCATCCAGTGCCTTGTCGATCAATTCGTCCTGTCCGGGTGCGCTCATGGTCCGAGTTGCTTGATGAACACCATCCTGCCGATGCTCCAGTTGTACAGCAAGGCCGTGGCCAGCAGGGCCACGGCACCGATCTTCAACAATACGACCGATGCCTGGGCGATGCCCCAGCCGAAGAGGGTGAACCCCGCCAGGTAGGCCGCCACCGTCGCCAGGAAGAGGCGGTCGCTGAACAGGTCCTTGGGCCCGGGCATCCTGCCCAGGGTGGCACGCGGCCGGTACACCTTGTTCCAGACGATGAAGGGCAGGGTCTTGAAGGTCATCCCCAGGATGATGGCCGTGAGCCAGCCGAAGAAGATGGTGAAACCGTAGAGCAGCGCCACCCGGACCTGCGCGCCGCCCCCGAGCGCGATGGAGGTGAGGAGGACCAGCAGCACCGCCGTGGGCAGCAGCATCAGGGCCACCGCCAGCAGGGTCACGCGCATCTGGGCGTCCACCTTGCGGCGGATGCGCTGCCTGTAGGCCTGGCGGCAGTAGTGGGCGAAGAGCAGCAATGCCGCGGCCACCATGGTCACGGGCACGTAGTCCGACCACGCGGGCATGTCCACGAGAAAGAACACCGTGTGGCCCAGCAGCGCCGTGTTCACCAGGATGAACACCGCCCAGAGCAGCCGCGGCGCGGTGTATTTGGAGATGAGGAACATGGGCACCAACCGGGAGCCGACCCCCAGCACCAGCAGCAGGAACCACCCCACGATGCCCAGGTGCGCGTGCAGGCCGAGGTAATGCACCGAATCGTGCGGCAGCAGCGACCGGGTGAAGTTGAACAGCAGCGCCAGGCCGAGCGCCGCGGTGAGCAGCAGCCAGGCCGTGGAGGTGAACACGAAGACGGCGTGGACGTTCTCCCTCTTGCTGCGCACCAGCCCCATGCCGATGTTCGCCATGAAGGCCAGCACCGCCCCGAGCACCAGCGTTCCGCCCAGGCGGGCCGGCAGCCCCAGGTCGAAGCTGTGGAAACCGTACACGAGCAGCGGTATGCCCACGGCCGCCAGAAGGAACGAGGCACGCGCCAGCCCCTCGCTGTACAGGTCGGTCTCCACCAGCACCGGGAACAGCTGATGGCCGGCGCCCAGGATGATCATGGTGGCCCAGCCCAGCGCCATGGTGTGCGTGATGGCCAGGAGGTGCGGCTGGAAGTAGTGGCCCGTGAACGACCGGTGGGAGACAAGGAGCATCACCGTGGCGACCAGCAGTGCGGCCGCGCCGTACACGTAGAAGGGGATCACCACCCTGTGGGATGTGGTGCGCGCCACGTTGCCGAGCGGGGAGCCGGTCATCTACGCCTTGAAGATCAGCATCTTCACGTCCCCCTCCCCGACCTCCCAGCTCCGGTGGTCGAACCGCCGGTCCTCCAGCTCGGGCAGCAGGAACATGGGGATGCGCTTGTGGTTGACGTACAGCGCTTGGTCGGCGGGCAGCTGGTCCAGCGCTTCCAGGATGGACAGCATGGGCAGCGGCATCTCCAGGTCACGCACGTCGATCTCCTTCATCCTTCCCTCGTATCGCTGGAGCACCTCCGCCCAGTCCGCACTGCGCTTCCCGGCCTCCGTGGCGCCCATCCGCACGGCGCCGCCCTTGAAGAAATAGGTGTGGAACACCCCGCCTTGGAGCACCTCGCCGTAGGTCTCGAAGCCGCGTTTGCCCAGCAGCTGCACCAGGGGCACGGGGTCGAAGTCGTTGATGATCCGCAGCGCCTGTCCCGCTTGCAGCTCACCCACCTTCTTCAGGATCAGGTTGAAGGGGTCCTCACCGCCGGCGAGGATGGGGCGCACGTCCAGGTCCACGACATCGGAAGGTTTCAGCTGCTTCATGAAGGCCGGCATCGGCGCGGCCTGTGCCGGGGCCTCACCCACGGCATCGCTGCCGATCCGAAAGCCCAGGGGCTGCAGCTTGGCGAAAAAGTCCTCCGGCCGGCATCCGCCGATCCGGCTGGCCATGGCGATGGTGGTGCGCGAGGCCATCAACTTGCGCAGCAACGGGTTGCGCAGCTTGGTGAACTTCGGCGAGATCGAAACGATGGCCTCCAGCGCCTCCGGGTTCTCCCGCAGCAGCGCCGCGATCTTCGTGTTGGCGTCTATCGTCAGTTTGCCCATTTCCATCCACCCGTTGTTCGTCGTGAACCACCCCTATCCTCCATCAACTCCGGACCTGCACCCATTCGCCCGTCCCGCTTCACCCGATCACGCCTTCCTCTTCTCTCCTTTCTCTCCCTTCTCTCCCTTCTCTCCTTTTCACTTTCTCACCATTCCCACTCCCTCTCCATCCTCACCTTTCTCACCCCCTCTCCACACGCACATTCTCCCCCACGCCCTCCCCCTGCTCACCAATAAAAGTACACCACCCGGCACACCCTTCACACGAAGTCCACTATCCCCTCCACGGCCCGTTGCTCGGATCAGACAATCAGCTCCATCTCCGCCGCCTTGCGGAACAGGAGGTGGTTCTCCAGGGCGATGTGGATGTGTGTATCGTCCTCCAGTTCCTGCAGCTTGCGGTACAGCAGCGTGTAGCTGGCGCAGGCGTCCGCAGGCGGGGCGTACCCGCCGGTGACGTCGTGCAGCTCGTCGATCATGCCGCCGACCTCGGTATGCTCCAGCACCAGCTTGTCCACCTTCTCGTTCAGCGGGCCCATGGCGCTGGCCGGCCTCGTTCGCCCCGCGTTCCTGGCGGCCACCATCTGCCGGATGTAGGGGAACAGGGTCTTCTCCTCGTCCTCCACGTGGGCCGTCAGCTCGTCGCACAACGCCTGCACCAGGTCGTTCACGCGGTGGAGCTCGGGATGGCTGTCCCCGTGCACCTGCTCCACCTTGGCGGCATAGGTCCGGATGTCCTGCAGGTTGTTGCGCAGGAAGCGATGGTGCATGTTGACGATGAAGTCCGCCAGGAAGTCGATCTCCCATTCGCCGTACGGCAGGGCCGACCGGCCCTGGTCCTTCTCCACTTCGCGCAGCTCCTGTTCCACGCGCACCACGTCGATGCCCCGGGCCGCACAGGCCTCGTTCAAGGTCATGTCGCCGTGGCAGCAGAAGTCCAGGCCGTTGCGCTTGAGCACGTCCGCCTTGCGCATGTCCCGGACCACCATCTCACCCAGCCGCTCGCCGCTGTTGCCCGCCGACCTTTTGGTGATCCGCACCCGCCACCACCGCGGGCCCTCCTCCAAGTATTCCCAGGTGAACACATCGCCCATTTCGCCCTGCATCTGGTAGTACAGCGGCCTTGGATCGTGATCGTTGTGGATGATGAGGCTCTCGCCGCCTTTCAGGGCGTGGTAACGGCTGAAGATGGTGGGATGCTTCTCGCGCGGGGCCAGCTTGGTGACATCCAGCTCATTCGCACCGTCCGCGCCGGCGCCGGTGATCCGCCGGGTGATCCTCACCTTCCACCATGCGGGCCCCTGCTCCAGGTATTCCCAGCCGTAGGCATCGCCGTGCTCGGCCTCCAGGTGGTAGCGGAGCGGCACCGGGTCGTGGTCGTTGTGGAGGGTGAGGCTCTCCCCGCCCTGCAGACGGGCGATGCGGGCGAAGATGGTGGCGTGCTTCTCGTGTGGCGCCAGCTGCGTCACATCCAGGATGTTGCGCCCCTTCTCGTTGCGTGGCGCACGGCGCGTGAGCTTCACCTTCCACCACTGCGGGCCCTGCTCCAGGTACTCCCACGCCACGGTGTCCTGGTGGGTGTGCGCCAGCTGGTAGCGCAACGGGGCCGGGTCGTGATCGTTGTGGATGATCAGGCTCTCCCCCTCCTGCAATCGTGCGATGCGGTTGAAGATGGTGCTGTGCTTCTCCATCGGCGCCAGCCGTGTCACGTCGAGGATCATCCCTGTGGTCGTTCCCATGGTCGTTGCTTTCGGTCCGGCACAAAGGTAGCCGCTCAAAGCATATACCGGTATTTATTTACTTTTATTTGACGATCCCCGCAGTGCCGCGGCCGCACCCCCGTAGCACGGTCGGCGCTCCGGCCCCGGGCCATTCTCCCGTTCCTGACCGTTCCCTGTTGGCCGGCGGCCTCGATCGCCTACATTCGCCGCGCTGTCGATCCCCGGGTCACACCGGGGTGAAAAGGGAACCAGGTGCGAATCCTGGGCTTTACCTGAAGCTGTAAGCCCGAAGCAGCCGACCGGCAAGAGGCCACTGCCCACCGCAAGGTGGATGGGAAGGCACCGGAAGGCGGGCAAGCCAGAAGACCTGTCGCCAGCACGAACGGCATTTGCTTCCAGGAAAAGGAGCAAGCCCGGAACGTGCGCCGCTTCGCGCATCTCCACGGCACTTCATCCTGGGAGCTTGAACAAGGCAACCACACACCCCCACCGGATGAACACACGCATACTCCCCCTCGCCCTGCTGCTGGCCCCGGCCAGCGCACAAGCCCAATTCTCCCTCCAGGACGTGCAGTACTGGGTCGGCTCGGGCACCGATTCGTCGGTGCTGGTGATCGACTTCCAGGACGGCAGCTTCGACGGCCAGAGCTTCGCCTGGGGCTACCTGCACGACGGGACCGCCACGGCCGGGACCATGCTCAACGACGTGGCCGCCGCGGACACGAACCTCGACGTGGCCATCGTGGGGGGCTTCCTCAACGACATCACCTACGGGGTGCATGCCGGCATCGGTGGCGCACCCGACTACTGGAGCACCTGGACCGGTACCGACATCGCCACGATGGCCATGAACAGCGGGATCGGCGAGGTACTTTCCAACGGGGAGTGGTTCGGCTGCTCGTACACGGACTTCGCACCGGCGCTGGCGCCGACCGAACCGTTCGCCGCCTTCGCCCCCTTCCAGTTCACCGCCAGCGACGTCACCTACTGGGTCGGCACGGGGACGAACAGCGCCGTGCTGGTCATCGACTTCCAGGATGGCAGCGGAACGGATTCGTATGCGTGGGGCTACCGGTTCGACGGGACCACCGACGGCCAGACGATGATGAACGCCATCGCCGCGGCCGACCCGCTCCTCGAGGTGGTGATCGTGGGCGGCTTCCTGAACGACATCACCTACGGCACCCACGCCGGCATCGGCGGCTCCCCCGCCTTCTGGAGCACCTGGAGCGCGACCAACCTGGGCAATTGGAGCATGAACATGGGCGTGAGCGACACGGTTACGAACGGCGAGCTCTTCGGCTGTTCGTACACCGACTTCGCACCGGCCCTGCGGCCCGACCTTCCCGTGGCAGCCTCCGGCCCGACAAGCCTTCCCGAGACCAGCCAGGAGCTCCTGCAGGCCTACCCCCAGCCGGCCACCGACCTGCTCCACCTGAACACCGGCCACGCCGCACAGGCCATCACGGTGTACGACATCACCGGCAGGCACATGGCCCGGCTGCCCGTGGGCACCGGCGTGCGCAGCGTTGATGTGAGCACCTGGCCGGCCGGGGCCTACGTGGTGCACACCGGCACCGCGAAGCGTACGATCGTCGTGCAGTAGGAGGGCATGCGGCGACCGCTCCTGTCCATCGGTGCCTGTGTCGCGGGGTCGCTCCTCTGCGGCCAGTCGCTCACGGACACGGTGCTGCTCCGGGCCGTGGAAGTGGTGGCGCCGCGCATCACCGCGACGCCCGGAACGAAACTCGTCGTGATGGACAGCGCCGCACTGGCGCACCACGGCTTCTCCGACCTGGGCCGCCTGCTGACCGAGGAGACCCCCGTCTTCGTGAAGAGCTACGGGCCCGGCGGGCTGGCCACCGCCGCGTTCCGCGGCGGAAGCGCCTTCCACACCGCCGTGCTCTGGAACGGGTTCAACATCGGCAGCCCCATGAACGGCCAGCTTGACCTGTCGCTCCTGCCCGTGCAGGTGGCCAACAGCATCGCCGTGCAATACGGCGGCAGCACGGCCCTCTGGGGCAGCGGGGCGGTCGGCGGTGCGGTCCTGCTCCACGCCCTGCCCTTCTTCAACGACGGCCTGCGCGTGGATGCCGGGCTTTCCATCGGCAGCTTCGCCGACCTGCGGCAACGGGTGCGCGTGCAACGGTCCGGAAGAAGGCTCAGCGTGGGCCTTGCCGCGTACAACGCCACCGCCGACAATGACCTCACCCTGCCCCGGAACACCGCCGGCGACGGACCGGACCAGCACCGCGCCGATGCCGCATTCCTGCAACGCGGCCTCCTGGGCGATGTGCATGTGCGCCTGACCGACCGGCAGCGCCTCGGTACGCACGCCTGGTACCAGGAAAGCGACAGGCGCATCCCCCCCACCACCGTGGAACCGCCAGGCAGCGCACGGCAGCTCGACCAAAGCCTGCGGCTCACGGCGGACTGGCAGCGCACCGGGGATCGGGCGACCACCAGCGCACGCGTCGCCTGGTTCGACGAGCGCCTGGACTGGTACGCCGCCGATGGCGCCGCGCCCGCCTTGAACCGCTCGCGCACCTTGATCGCCGAGGCGGAAACGCGCTTGCAGCCCGCCCGACGCCACCACGTTCACCTGGGCCTCAACGGCACCTACGCGCGGGCCGCCGCGGACGGATACCCCCAGGAGCCCCGGCAGGACCGCATCGCCCTCTTCGCCGCCTATCGGTACACCAGCGGGAACGAACACCTCGTGGCCAGCGCCTCCGCGCGGCAGGAAGTGCTCGATGGCCATGCCGTGCCGTTCACCTTCTCCCTCGGCGCCGAGCAGGTCGTGCTGCGCTGGTTGACCCTGAAGGCGCAGGCCTCCAAAGTGTACAGGACGCCCTCGTTCAACGACCTCCACTGGCAGCCCGGCGGCAACCCGGACCTGCGTTCCGAACAAGGCTACAGCGGCGACCTGGGCGCAGTGCTTCACCGCACCTGGAGAAGCCTCACCGTGCGCAGCGAGGTCACCTGGTTCAACCGGCTCATCGACGACTGGATCCAGTGGACGCCCGGTCCCGCCTACTGGAGCCCGCGCAACCTGATGCAGGTCTGGAGCCGCGGGGTGGAAACGAACACCACCGCGAACTTCCACCTGGGCCGTCTGGGCGTGCAGCTCGCGGTGCTCACCGACCACGTCGTCTCCACCAACCGGATCCGCACCAGCGCCAACGACGCCTCGGTGGACAAACAGCTGATCTATGTGCCGATGTACAGCGGCCGGGGACGGCTCGGCCTCAACTACCAGGGGTACTCCCTCACCGGCACCCTGAGCTACACCGGCTACCGGTACACGAGCACGGACAACCGGGCCTACCTGGAGCCCTACTGGCTGGCCAACGTGCGGTTCGCCTACCGGCCGCCCCCGCTGAAGCGCTGCACCTTCAGCATCGAGGCCCGGTGCAACAACATCCTCAACACGGTCTACGAAGCCATGCTCAACCGGCCCATGCCCATGCGCAACTACCAGCTCGGGGTGAGCATGCAGTTCCACCGGCCGTCGAAACCATGAAACATCCCTCCCTCTGCGCCGCCTTGCTGCTCGCCGTGCTCCCCGCCCGTGCGCAGTTCCCGCCACCCGCGGGACAGCCCGGCACCACCGCCATCGCGCAGGACAGCACGATCCTCATCGCCTGGGCCACCGGCTGCACCGTGCAACGCGGTCCGATGGACATCACCGACCCGGGCCTTGGCCCCGCCAGCACGGGCGCCGACTCCCTGGGCACCGGCGCAGCGGGCACCAACGGGGTGGTGAGCCTGGGCGATGGCGGCACCGCCACGCTCACCTTCGCCCAGCCCCTCACCAACGGCCCCGGCTGGGACTTCGCCGTGTTCGAGAACAGTTTCAGCGACACTTACCTGGAGCTCGCCTTCGTGGAGGTGAGCAGCGACGGCACCACCTTCGTGCGCTTCCCGGCCACCAGCAACACCCAGACCACCACCCAGGTGGAAGGGTTCGGCGCGGTGGATGCGACCCAGGTCGACAACCTCGCGGGGAAATACCGCGGCGGCTTCGGCACCCCCTTCGACCTGGACCAGCTCGCCGGCGCTCCCGGCCTGGACGTGACCGCCATCACCCACGTGCGGATCGTGGATGTGGTCGGTTGCATCCAGGAGGCCTACGCCACGCACGACCATCTGGGCCAAAAGATCAACGACCCGTGGAGCACGCCCTTCGCCTCCGGCGGATTCGACCTGGATGCCGTGGGCGTCATCCACCAGGGACCGGTCGGCATGGACGGCCCGCCGGAGGCCGTGCCGCACCTCTACCCCGTCCCCGCCTGCGGCAGCACCCGGTTGAGCCTCCCGGAGCCCACGGCCACCACCATCATCCTCGTCGATGTCCAGGGCCGCCCGGTGCGGACCTGGCCGGCGGTCGGCATGCACATCCTCGACCTGGACCTCAACGGACTGCGCCCAGGCGCGTATTTCCTGGAGGTCCTGATGCCCGGCAAGCGCATCACACACCCGCTCATCGTTGCCCATGCGTACTAAGCTCCTGCTCCTCTGCCTCGCATTGCTCGCCCTGGGATCGTCGTCCTGCCGCAAGGACCGACCGGGACCACCGGACGACACGCCGGTCGTGGTCGGCTCTGACGGGGTGTACATCACCAACGAGGGCAACTTCGGATGGGGCAACGCGACGGTGAGCTACCACGACAGGACGAACGGCACCACCGTGGAGGACCTCTACGCGCCCGCGAACGGCAGCGCGCTGGGGGATGTGTGCCAGAGCATGACGCTGTTCAACGACCGCGGCTACCTGGTCGTGAACAACTCCGGCAAGGTGGTGGTGGTGGACCCGCAGACCTTCGTCGCCACCGCGACCATCACCGGGTTCAGTTCGCCGCGCTACCTGCTGCCCGTGAGCAATGGCAAGGCCTACGTGACCGACCTGTTCGCGGATGCCATCGCCGTGGTGGACCTGGTCACCAACACCATCACCGGCAGCATCCCCGTGCCCGGGCGGACGGAGGAGTTGGCGCTCGCCTACGGAAAAGCCTTCGTCACCGCACCGGAAGGCGACCAGGTGCTGGTGATCGACACCGCGACGGACCAGCTCATCGACAGCATCCCCGTCTCCATCGGGGGCAGCAGCATCCGGCAGGATGCCAACGGCAGGCTCTGGGTCCTCTGCGGCGGGTCCATGGGCGGCGGCATCGCCCCGGCACTGCATCGCTTCGATCCCGCCACGCTCGCGGTGGAGGCCAGCTTCGCCTTTCCCGCTTCCGCATCACCGTGGCGGCTCACCATCAACGACGCACACGATGTGCTGTACTTCCTCGACGGCGGGGTGTACCGCATGGCCATCCACGACAGCGTCCTGCCGACCAATGCCTTCATCCCCGCCGACAACCGCAACTTCTACGGCCTCGGCGTGGATCCGGACAATGGTACCATCTACGTCTCCGATGCGGTCGATTACGTGCAACACGGTGTGGTCCTTCGGTACAGCCCCGGCGGAACGGAGCTCGGCAGCTTCCTAGCGGGCATCATCCCCGGCGGATTCTGTTTCCCTTGATCCGCACGGCGGTGTGTAAGCGACCCAAAGTCCGGCCACTCGTTCCCGGAGGTGAAGCGTTCCTTGGCCCCTCGGGGGCGTAGGCGGATTTCAGGTTCTCCACCGTCGCGATCTGCGGCTCCTTCTCTTCCTCGGTGGCACGGATCACTTCCTCGCAATGCTATCGTTTCATGGTAAGCGCCTGCGGCAACAGCAGCATGAAGGGCAGACAGCGGTCCCATTGCAAGCTACCCCAATCCGGTCCGACAGCGGCAAGTGTATCGTAGTAATCGTCGAGGTTGCGGATCAGGTAGCGTTCGCTGCGGATGCTCCATGCGATCGGGCCGATGTGGCTCTCGAGGAACCACTTCTCCAATAGACGGCCGGTGCGTCCATTGCCGTCGATGAAAGGATGCACCTTGACGAAGACGAGGTGCAGGAGCGCGGCGAAATAGAACGCCTCTTCGATTGTGAGCTTCTGATCCAAGAGCGTACCGGTCTCCTCCATCAGCTGGTCCATGAGCGATGGCACCAGGCTCTGATGCGGGGCCATGTACACGGTGGTGATGGCATTGCCCACCTTAACGCCCTTTGTGCGCCAGGCGCCACGATCGTTGGCGTTGACGAGCAATGCTGATGCGATGCGGTGCGCTTCGAGCAGGTTGGCGATGTTGAGCGGGTTCACTTGAGCGAAGCGGTAGGCGCTCACCAGATCGGCCACTTCCTGCACATCGCGCGGTCTGGGCCCGCTCCCAGCGGCCTCCATGGTGCGTTTGAAAAGGTCGAGGGTGACCTTGCTGCCCTCGATCTGGCTGCTGGCCACGGCGCTCTCATACAGGTTGAGCAGGTCAGCGCCGCCACCGTTGCGCTCCTCGGCGAGCGTGGCGATAAGCTCAGCGAGCGGCAGGTTCAGCTGTGCGCGATATGCTGGCAGGTATGTGTTGACTAGCAGGGCCACAGGCATGTGTTCATCTTGGTGATGCTGAACAGCACTACATGTTCCTTCTGTACTGCCCCCCCACCTCGAATCCCGCTCCAGCGTCCGTACGCCTCGTTCCTCGGCCACGGTCGCTACGGCGGGACTTCGCTTCGCTCAGCATGATGGTCATCACAAACCGATCAGTGGCACATCGTATGCCCGGAACTGCGCATCCACGGTGATCAGGTGCATGCCTTCATGCTTCGCCTGCCCGATCAGCATCCGGTCGAACGGGTCTCGGTGGTGCAGCGGCAGTGCCGAAGAAGCAACAATGTGTGGGATGTCCAGCGGGAGTATCTGGAATGCTGCCTCAGTGATCGTGCTGAGGAATACATCCAGCGGCTTACGTAAGGGCAGCTTGCCAATGCTATGCTTCAGTCCGATCTCCCAGAAGGAGACCATGCTGACGAACGCTTCATTGGCCTCGGATCGGATGGCCTGCTCGGCCGCTTTCGGCAATGCTTGGTCGCCCGCCTGGAACCAAAGCAGGACGTGCGTGTCAAGCAACAGCTTCATTCCATGTACTCCTTGAAGTCATCCAAGGGTGCATCGAAGTCTGCTGGCACGGTGACCATGCCTTTGGCCAGGCCGGGCACCGGTGTCTTGCGCTTCTCCTTCGGCTCGTTGCCCTGACGGCGCCGCATCAGGAACTCGATGAAGTCGAGCACCTGCTGGCGAACATCCTCCGGAAGGGACGACAGTTGGATGTAGTTGTGCGCCGAGGCCATGACACGAAGTTAAGACAGAGCCGGGTACCCAGTCACATATTCCTTCTGTACTGCCCCCCACCTCAAATCCCGCTCAGCATCCTCATCATCACATGTTCCTCCTATACTGCCCCCCCACTTCGAACATCGCCGCCGTAAGCTGACCCAGCGAGCAGTACTTGCACGCCTCCATCAGCACCGCGGACATATTCTCGTTCCGCACCGCCGCCTGTTGCAGGTCTTTCAGGGCTTTGGCGGCTTCGGGGGCGTAGGCGGCTTTCAGGTTCTCCACCGTCGCGATCTGCGCTTCTTTCTCTTCTTCCGTGGCACGGATCATCCGCCGTACGGCGGACAGGATCGTCGGTGAGCCTTTGCTGCGGAGGAAGGTGTTCACGCCGATGACCATGGCGTTCTTCACGCGTTGGCCGTCACCTTTCGTCGAACCGATCGCCGTTGCGGTGCTGGCATCTTCGGCAGCTTCCCCGCGTAGAGCGTCTCGAACCGGAAGCACATCTCCCAATCATCCCAGTACACATCCACATTGCGGTGCAGCTTGAACTCCCGGAAGCGCAGGACATCCAAATACTGGCTGTTCATGGGATTTTGCCCGGCCGCGCTGAGGAAGGGATGGAAGTCTATCTCGCTCACATGGCCATCGGTGAAGGCGAATCGAATGATGTAGTCACCCATATAGGTGGCCTTCTTGATACGGACGTCCTCAGCGATCTTCATTTGATCCGGCGGGTTATGCGCTCAGGCTTGATGCGCTTGTGTTCGACGTAGAAGGCGGTCCACTTGGCGACGATGTCGCTCTTCATGGCCCGTACGAACGCCTCGGCCTCGCGCTGTTCCTTTTCATTCAGCATGGCCGCCCCGCGTTTAGCCCGCCAACGCAGTTCAACCAGATTGCCCTCCACGATGATGAGCATGACGATACCCTCGCGGTCGCCATGCCGCACATGAAGATGCATGGGGTCATGATCGTCGCTGTAGAACAGAAAGATGAGACCGAAGTACTCGTACAGCTTGGGCATTTCCTCAAAGTTAACCTCCCACGCTACTGCTACATATTCCTCCTGTACTGCCCCCCCACCTCAAACATCGCCGCAGTCAGCTGCCCCAGCGAGCAATACTTACACGCCTCCATCAGCACCTCGAACATATTCTCGTTGTGGACCGCCGCTTGTTGCAGGTCCTTCAGGGCCTTGGCGGCTTCGGGGGCGTAGGCGGCCTTGAGGTTCTCCACCGTTGCGATCTGCGCCTCCTTCTCCTCTTCCGTGGCACGGATCACTTCCTTCGGCAGGATCGTCGGTGATCCTTTACTGCTGAGGAAGGTGTTCACCCCGATGATCGGGTATTCGCCGGTGTGCTTCAGCGTTTCGTAGTAGAGACTTTCCTCCTGGATCTTGCCGCGCTGGTACATGGTCTCCATGGCGCCCAGCACGCCGCCACGCTCGGTGATGCGGTCGAACTCCGTCAAGACCGCTTCCTCAACGAGGTCTGTCAACTCTTCAATGATGAATGACCCCTGCAGCGGGTTCTCGTTCTTGGCCAAGCCGAGCTCCTTGTTGATGATGAGCTGGATGGCCATGGCGCGGCGCACGCTTTCCTCGGTGGGCGTGGTGATGGCCTCGTCGTAGGCGTTGGTGTGGAGCGAATTGCAGTTGTCGTAGATGGCGTACAGCGCCTGGAGCGTGGTGCGGATGTCGTTGAAGTCGATCTCCTGCGCGTGGAGGCTGCGGCCGCTGGTCTGGATGTGGTACTTCAGCATCTGGCTGCGCTCGTCGG
Source organism: Flavobacteriales bacterium (assembly GCA_013360395.1). GTDB lineage: Bacteria > Bacteroidota > Bacteroidia > Flavobacteriales_F > PHOS-HE28 > PHOS-HE28. Next base: position 29,378 of record JABWBQ010000002.1, on the reverse strand, counting down.
CGCCGTAGCGGTGCTTGAGCGCCTTGGCCCAGAGGCGGCGCGCCACGCGGCCCATCACGGCGTACTCGGGGTCCATGCCGTTGCTGAAGAAGAAGCTGAGGTTCGGCGCGAAAGCGTTGATGTCCATGCCGCGGCTCAGGTAGTACTCCACGTAGGTGAAGCCGTTGGCCAGCGTGAAGGCGAGCTGGCTGATGGGGTTGGCGCCGGCCTCCGCGATGTGGTAGCCGCTGATGCTGACGCTGTAAAAGTTGCGGACTTTCTTGTCGATGAAGTACTGCTGCACGTCGCCCATGAGCCGCAGCGCGAACTCGGTGCTGAAGATGCAGGTGTTCTGCGCCTGGTCTTCCTTCAGGATGTCGGCCTGCACGGTGCCGCGGACCTGTTGCAGCGTTTCGGCCTTGATCTTCTCGTAGACGTCTTTCGGGAGGACCTGGTCGCCGGTGATGCCGAGGAGGAGCAAGCCCAGACCATCGTTCCCCGCAGGTATGTCTCCGTGGTAGCGAGGTCGAGGTGAATGGTGAATGGGAGTTGGTGAATGGGAAAAGCCGCGCCCTCCATTCGCCATTGACCATTCGCCATTCGCCTTCTCCAACTTCTCCCAGCGCTCCTTGATCTTCTTCTCCACCTCCTTCTCCAACCCGTGCTCCCGTATGTACTTCTCACAGTTCTGGTCGATCGCCGCGTTCATGAAGAAGCCGAGCAGCATGGGCGCGGGACCGTTGATGGTCATGGACACCGAGGTCTTCGGGTCGCTGAGGTCAAAGCCGCTGTAGAGCTTCTTGGCATCGTCGAGGCAGCAGATGCTCACGCCGCTGTTGCCCACCTTGCCGTAGATGTCGGGACGACGGCCGGGGTCGTTGCCATAGAGCGTCACGCTGTCGAAGGCGGTGCTGAGGCGCTTGGCGGGCATGCCCTGGCTCACGTAGTGGAAGCGCTTGTTGGTGCGCTCGGGGCCGCCCTCGCCGGCGAACATCCGCGCGGGGTCCTCGCCGGTGCGCTTGAACGGGTAGATGCCCGCGGTGTAGGGGAAGAAGCCGGGCGTGTTCTCCTGCATGGCCCAACGCACCTTGTCGCCCCAGCTGCGGAACTTCGGCAGCGCGACTTTCGGGATCTTCAGGTGACTGAGGCTCTCGCTGTGGTTCGGCACCTTGATCTCCTTGCCTCGCACGGTGTAGGTGTAGAACTCGCCGGAGTAGCGTTCCTCCTCGGCCTTCCAGTTCTGGAGCATGGACCAGAGGTGGGGATCCAGGTCTTTCTTCAGTTCTTCGAACCTTTGAATGAGGAAGTCGACTGAGTCCGTAAGTCGTGAGTCGTGAGTCGCTTTCGCGCCCGACTCGTGACTCAGGGGCCTCGGGACTTCCGACTCCAAAAGGTCAGTGCCACCGAAGGTGAGTACAGCCGAATACAACCCGTACAGCTTGTCCGCGATCTCCGCCTGCTTGCGCACCTTGCCATCATACCTCCGATTGCTCTCGCTGATCTCGCTCAGATAGCGGCTCTTGGCGGGCGGGATGATCCACACCTTCTCGCTCATCTCGTCGTGCGCGTGGAAGCTGCTATCGAGCTCGATGCCGGTCTTCTCCTTGATCTTGCGCATCAGCCGCGCGTAGAGGGCGTTGGTGCCGGGGTCGTTGAACTGGCTGGCGATGGTGCCCACCACGGGCAGGTCCTCGTCCTTGGCGTCCCACAGTTGGTGGTTGCGCTTGTACTGCTTCTTCACGTCGCGCAGGGCATCGAGGGCGCCGCGCTTGTCGAACTTGTTGATGGCCACCACGTCGGCGAAGTCGAGCATGTCGATCTTCTCCAGCTGCGTGGCCGCACCGAACTCGGGCGTCATGATGTAGAGCGAAACATCACTGTGATCCAGGATCTCGGTGTCGCTCTGGCCGATGCCGCTGGTCTCCAGCACCACCAGGTCGAAGCCCGCTGCCTTCAGGATGGCCACGGCTTCCTTCACGTGCTTGCTGAGCGCGAGGTTGCTCTGCCGCGTAGCGAGACTGCGCATGTACACCCGCTCGCCGCGGATGCTGTTCATGCGGATGCGGTCGCCCAGCAACGCGCCGCCGGTCTTGCGCTTGCTGGGGTCCACGCTGATCACGCCGATGGTCTTGCCGGGCTGGTCCAGCACGAAACGACGGATCAGCTCATCCACCATGCTGCTCTTGCCCGCACCGCCCGTGCCCGTGATGCCCAGCACCGGCGCCTTGCTGGCCGCGGCCTTCTTGTGGACCTCGTCGGCGATCTTCTCGAACACCTGCGGGTGGTTCTCCGCCGTGCTGATCAGCTTGGCGATGGCCGTCCAGTTCTGCGGGGTCAGCTTCTTCGCCTCACCGTTCACCTGGTCGCTCAGGTCGTAGTCGGCCTGCTCCAGCATGTCGTTGATCATGCCCTGCAGGCCCATGGCGCGGCCATCGTCCGGGTGGTACAGCCGCGTGATGCCGTAGGCGTGCAACTCCTCGATCTCGCTGGGCAGGATGGTACCCCCGCCGCCGCCGAAGATCTTGATGTGCCCCGCGCCCTTCTCCTTCAGCAGGTCGTGCATGTACTTGAAGTACTCCACGTGCCCGCCCTGGTAGCTGGTCATGGCAATGGCGTGGGCATCCTCCTGGATCGCGGTGTTCACCACATCCTCCACGCTGCGGTCGTGCCCCAGGTGGATCACCTCGGCGCCGGTGCTCTGGATGATCCGCCGCATGATGTTGATGGCGGCATCGTGACCATCGAACAACGAGGCGGCGGTGACCACGCGGATCTTGTGCTTGGGGACGTATGGAGGGGCTACGGCTGTTGACATGCCGCGAAAATACCGGTGCGCGGTCGAAAGCGTGAAATGGAAGGTGGGTTTGGGCGTGCCCCCTCGCACCCTTCGACTTCGCAGAGCCTCCGCTCAGGGTTCTCGGGGTCCGGCTCTTCGCTGTACTCCTCCCCCTCGCACCCTTCGACTCCGCTGCGCTACGCTCTGGGCCCTCGGGGTGCGGGGTGCCGCTGCGATCCGTCACGCGGGTTCAGTGCTCCACCCTTACACTTCGGTGCACCAACCACACCACACCCGGCGCGGAACATGGCTGCCGCCCTGAACGCGGCCGTCCCGTTCAACCCGTATCCGCTTATCCCATTTCGCACGAAGGCGTAGGCTAGAGATACGAAGGGATCACTACACAGGACGATACGGCGGGGGCGTTGCATAGCATGGGCTGCGGAACGATCACGACGGAGAAGTCATGCGGAAAGAGACCGAGTAGTTCGGCCTACGTCTTAGTGCGAATTGGGATCAGGGTTTCAGGAAGACCAACCGTTCCTTTCCCGCCACCAACGTATACATGCCCGAAGCAGCCGTGGTGTACCAGGCATCCATCCGCCCGCCATCGCCCGTGGCCAACAGCCGCCCGTGCCTGTCGAAGGCCTTCCAGTGCTTCACGTGCGTACCCAGTCGATCCTGGATGCTGCCGGCCGAGATGATCCCTTGCACGAGTGCCGGCACTTCCGCATGCCCGTGAACACCCGTCGTAACGGAGAGATCGAAGGTGGAGACCAGGAGGGTGGTGCTCTCGAAGAGGATGTTCAACGTGTCGTGTGTGGCCGCCGAGATCAGGTGGAGCATGCTTCCGTTCAGCAGCGCATCCTCCGGCATATCGTGCGTATCCGCGATGTCGTTCACCCAAGCCTCCCCGAGCACTGTGCCGGTGGTCGGGTCCAGCGCACGGATCATCACATCCTGGCCTTGGTCGAGGTGGCGGTCTGCTGGCGATACCAGCACCACATGGTCCTCATTCGCCAGGATCCGCGTGTTCGGGTACGCGGACGTCAGGTTCAGCGTGTCCATCCAAACGCGCCCGTTGCTCCTGGAGTAGGCGATCACGGAACCGCGGTCCAACGCCACCAAAATGCTGCCCTGGGACGGTACCACGGCCACGGAGGCCAGGTATGGCGAAAGGCTCAGGCTGTCCTCGAAGGACCACACGCTCTGCCCGGTGGTGGCCTCGGTCATCCGCATCAGCACCTTGCCCGCATAAGTGGTATGCACCGTGAGCATGGTATCGCCGGCCCATGGTACGGTCATGGCGGGCGAATTGACCACGAAGCCGGTGGTATCCTCCAGGTAGGCAGACCATTCCACGCTGCCATCCACGCTGTTGAGAACGACAAGCCGAGGCACGTCCGTGAACGCTCCGGGATGGTCCACCATGGCCGTGACCAACAGATGGCCCGCTGCGTTGAAGTTGGCGGAGAATTCGCGCCAAGGATGGCCGGTGGGGAGCTGCCAGCTCCCCGTGCCACCCGCGTGATCGTAGCGGAAGCCGTGCAGTGTTCCATTCTGGTAGGCCAGCACGAAGGCGGAGTCGCCCGCGCCATTGACCAGCGGACCGCACATCCGTGCCACGTTCTGCAGCCCGGCATCCACGGTCCAAGGCACCGTGCCATCCAGGTCGTACAACCGCGTGCGGACACCGATCCCAGCGCCGGATGCCACACGCTCGGCACCGATCATCGCATTCCCGAAAAAACTCCGCCCGCCCTGGTGGTACACGGTATCGCCCGACGATAGGGACCAGACCGGATCGCCTGTTGCGGCGTGGATCAGGCTGCTCTGGGAAATGTTCTCCCAGCTGTGGCCCACCAGCAAACTGTCATTCCGCACCGCCATGCCCACGGCCACGTCACCGTAGCCGGTCATGAATGTAGGCTCGGGGAAGCGGTGCTCCCAAAGCAACGGCAGTTCGGGTTGGGCCTGGACCACCAGCGCTGAAGCGGTCATGAACACCAAGAGCATTCTCATTCCATCCGAGTTGTTCATATCGTCGTTCGATCAGCAAGTTCGCAGGACATCACGCTCGTCCACGCGCAAAGTCCGATCCGTTGCACTATGGTGAGCACCGCCTCACGATCCCGTCCTCCACGGCTCATGCCACGCCTTCCCCACGACCCTGCAAGGAGTTCGTTACCGGCCCCATGCCGGTCACTTCCAGGATCTCCGTCTCGTACAAGGTAGGGGATCCAATGGCGAGCGAATGAAAGTATGAGTTGATCAGGCCGCCCGGGCGGGCTGTCCGCTGTGGTGGCCTGGCCCGGGCCGGCGTCACCGGGGCTGCGGGGTCCCTCCTACCGTCGGGCCTGCTCGCTCCACGGTGCTGTTGGCCCGGTCCTTCACCGGGCTGCCGCTGCCATCCCTGGCGGAGATCCCGTATGGAACGCTCACTCCCCTGAAGGATCCCTGAATCGCTCCATCGCCTTCCAATACACATGAGAAAGATCTCCCGCCTCCGGGAGCTCCAACAAGTAGGGCAGGAACCAGATCGGCACCAACGTGGGATCGATGTCCCAGAGCGTACCGTCATCCGTCCGCTTCATCTCGCAGAACAACTGGGCAGAACCGTGCTTCGAGTTGTCCCATAGGTAGGCATGGTAGGCGATCGATAGCGCTTCCGGCAGATTCGCCATGGTCCGATGGTAGCGGCTGATGATCTTGTCCTTCGGCACATCATGGCCACCCTGTTTCACGCGGATATCCTTCACCCGTTGGACGTTGATCGCAGGATCTTCCGTGGAAATGAAGTAGAGGTACACCTTGTAGCCCATTGCTTTGGCCCGCTTCATCAGTTCCAACTTGTTCGGGTGACTGAACACCGTCTCGAGCGAGAACTTGCGCTTCGCAGTGAGCAGCTCATCGTACAGGAACTGCGCGATCAGCTGGGCCACACGGTCCTTTGGCAGTGAAGGTTTGGAACGTACGCGATCGCTGGTCCAGACCACGCCATGCTCCAGGTCCTTCAGCATGAACTCCTTGTCCAACAGACCGGAAGCGGCCGCAAAGGCCAGGAAGCGTTCGGCATCAAGTTCAAGCTCGAAGGGCGCAAGGTCGTAGCCCTTGCCGAGGGCCTTCGCAATGTCATCCGCGTTGATGTACGCACCCAGATCCACGGGACGGCCGTTCACCCGGGCCTTGCGTACCGCATTGATGATGGTCGTCTTTCCGGACCCGTTCGGCCCAGCGAACATCCGCAAGCGCAGCGATCGCGCCATGGCCGTTCAGGCAGCAGGAAGCTTGATCCGCTTCACCCGCTTGGTCACCTTGCCGGACTTGTCCACCTTCACCAGCCAGCCTTCCTTCACCACCAGCAGTTCATCCACGTGATCGAAAGCAGAACGGCTCGCGGACTTGGTGGCTGTGGTAGACACGCGACGCAGGGTCTTGCTCGTGAGCGGCGCTTTGGCTGCCTTACGAGGATTGCGGGCCGTTTTGGTCTTTGATGCCATGGTCGAAAGTTACGGAACCGACGGACCACTGCGGAACGAGGAACATGAGGCTTACGTTCATCGAGTTGGCCAAGGTAGCATCCCCTCATCCGCGTCCGGCCCGTACATTCGTTCATCATGCGCACAGCCCTCCTCCCCCTGGCCTTGCTCCCCCTGCTGGCCACCGCTCAGATCCCCAACGGTGGCTTCGAAACGTGGGTGGATCAAGGATCATACCTGGACCCGATGGGCTGGCTCACCTACAACGAGATCCCCACGGTCGGTGGCCCCACGGTGGAACAAGGCACACCGGGCCACCCCGGCGGCTTCCATGCCGTGATCACCACGCGCCAATCCCCGGGCGGCGTCATGGCGATCCAAGGTTGGCTCTCGGTCGGCACATCCTCCAGCCATGCCGGCTTCCCCTATGCCCAACGCCCCGCCATGCTCACCGGCCAGTGGCAATACGGCATCCAACCCTTCGACACCGCCCAGGTCCAGGTGGCGCTCAGCAAGTGGAACAGCGTAACGTCCAGTACCGACCTCATCGCATTCGGCTCATTGGAAGTGACGGGTACACTGGCCACCTGGCAGGCATTCTCCGTTCCCCTCGACTACCTCGGCACCGGCATCCCGGACACCGCCTTCATCCAGATCGTCTCCAGCACCAACTTCCTAGCGCCCGTGCCCGGCAGCTTTGTCAAGGTGGACGATCTCGCGTTCTCCGGATCGACCGGTGTGGGAGAGCAGGATCCCTCCACACGCATCCATGTCTTCCCCAACCCCGGCACCACCCACTTCTCGCTTTCCCTCCCGCCCGGCCCGCACACCATCACCCTCCTCGATGCCACCTGCCGCGTGGTGCTTCAACAGCGCACCACCGATCCCCGCCCGTTGGTATCCACGGAAGCACTTCCGGCCGGGCTGTACCGCATCAGCGTCCGCGATGGTTCCGGCAGGTTGACCGGCACAACGTGGGTGAAGGAGTAGCACGGCGCGATCACATGCCGGATCAGAAGCCCCGATCGCATGGGGTCGGTTCAGCGTTACGTTCGCTCTTCATCACATTCATTCGGTATGCGCCTGTTCGCCTTCCTCGCCATGCTGCTTCCGTTGTGGGCCCCGGCCTGCACCGCCTTCATCCTCCACAATGGGGGGCGGACCTTCGTGGGCAACAACGAGGACTCGTGGTGTGTGGAAGGCCGCGTGCGCTTCGTGCCCGGCGAGGCTGGCCGGCTCGGCGCAGTGTACTTCAGCAGTTGGCGGGGGCATCCATACCTGCCCTGGACGGACCAACTGGGCATGAACGAGGTCGGACTCGTGTTCGACGGGCTCACGGTCCAGCCGATGGACGTAGCGCCTTCGCCGGGCAAGCCGCCGCTTGAGTTCAATGCGCTGACCAACCGCATGCTGGAGCAGTGCCACGACGTTCCGGAAGCGGTGGCCTTCCTGCGGAAACATGACCGGATCCTCCTGCATCAGAGCATGATCTTCCTGGCAGATGCGCAGGGCCGTTACGCGGTGGTGCAGAACGACACCATCCTGCTGGGCGACGAGCCGTACTTCGCGGTGGGCAACTGGCGGCTGGCACGCGATACGGACATGGACGCCATTCCCATTCCGCGCCTGCAACAAGGTCGTACGCTCCTCGAGGCGGGTGTTGCGCCTACGGTGGACGGCGCGTGGTCCGTGTTGGAAGGCATGAAGTCCTGCCGGAAGTTCCTGGGGAACGGCACCTTCTTCAGCACGCTCTTCGAACCTGACAGCGGCCTCGTGCACCTGGCTTTCTATCACGACTACGAACACCGGATCACCTTCGATCTGCACGCGGAGCTGCGAAAGGGCGCGCACACGCTGGACCTGCCTGCACTCTTCCCCCCGAACAAGGCCTACCAAGCGCTGCAGGCGTACCGCACGCCCTTCCACCAACGCTGGCTGTTCCAAGGGTTGATGGCCTGTGGCGTGGCGGCTGTGCTGTGGGGCCTCATCCTCGGCGTGTGGGTGCTCATGAACGGGCTGCGTCGGATCCGTAGGCTGCCGGTGCGTACGAGTTGGCCGTTGGTGGTGGCCGGTCTCGGGCTGGTGACCTTGGTGGGGCTGGTGGCCGTGCTACTCACGCTGGAAAAGGTCTTCTACTTCGGCCTGGGCGATGTGCATCCCGCGCTGGCCTCGCTGCCGTATTTCCTGCTCGTGGTGGCGGTGGTACTGATCCTTCGAGCGCATCGGTATCGGAGCAAGCGCTGGCCGCTACTGCCGGCGCTGGCCCTCTTGCTTCCCGCACTGGCCGGGTGCGCATACTGGGGCTTCTTTCTACCGCATTGAGCGGTGGGACTTCCGTATCGGGTTTAATCGCCGCACTACGGCGTTTTCTGTCATGCTGACTGCTCTGTCGGGGGCTGCCGTGGCCTCGAAGCCATGTCCTTCCCTTGGTTCCAAGTTCCCGTTAGACCAGCGCCTCATCCCGGAACACGTAGCGCTTCTCCCCGGTCATCGGGTCCTTATCCACTTTCGGTTTGGCGAAGACCTTGTGCGCCAGGTACAGCGCGATCGCTCCAGTGGAAATGCTCAAGAGCCTACCGGATATGGTCCACGGATCGCCGCCATCCTTCACGAAAAGGCTCAGATCGCGCATCAACCCGAACACGCCCACTACGTTGCCCCAGCCCACCCACTCGAACACCTGCCCCTGCCAGCGGTAGAGGCTCCACCCCATGAGCAATGTGGCAATGGGGATCAGGCTCAGGTAGGCCGTCGCTTGATCCAGGTGGACCCCGCTGCTGAAGACCTGCCGCAGGATACGCAGTACGGCGGAGAGCACGATGATCGCCAGCAGGGCGAGGTGCAAGGTGCGGTACTTCTCACGTGCATACGAGGTGGGCATGTAACGCAGCCATTCGGCCAGCTTCCCCGGCTTCACCTCGGGGAACTCCATCCGCAGGTTGTCGAACACCTGCTGCTTGGGTATGCCGAAGCCCAGCAGTTCCACCGCCTTGCTCTTGGCCGCCTTGTTGCTCATGGCAGCGCGAAGATCGGTCGGCGCTTTCATCCGCGCCCGCCGGTCAGCAGGTGCGCCGACCGTTCATCAACTCGTCTTCCGGTAGTTCAGCACGGCCCACACGTTCAGCACCACGGCCATGGCCGCCACCGCCAGCAGGTTCGGCAGGATGTCGCGGAAGGTGCTCGCCTTCAGGATCACCAACCGCATCACCTCGATCATGTGGGTCAGCGGGTTGAATCGTGTGGCGGTACGCGCCCAGTCCGGCATGCTGTCCAGCGGCGTGAACAGGCCGCCCATGAGGATGAAGATCATGAGGAAGAAGAAGATCACGAACACCGCCTGCTGCTGCGTGGTGCAATACGTGGAGACCAGCAGCCCGAAGCCCAGCACCGCCAGCAGGTACACGCCGATGAAGCCGTACAGCAGCAGCAAACTGCCCTGAGGAACGATGCCGTATATCAGGTAGGCCACCACCAGGCCGATGGTGAAGACCACGTTCGCCAGCAGCCAGAAGGGGATCAATTTGGCCAGGATGAAATCCCGCTTGCGGATGGGCGTGACGTTGATCTGCTCGATCGTTCCCGTCTCCTTCTCCTTCACGATGTTCAAGGCGCTCAACATGCCGCCGATCATGGTGACGAGGATCGCGAGGATGCCCGGGATGAGGGCGATCTGGTAGTTCCACCGGGGATTGAAGAGTCCTGAGGAGGTCACCGCGATGCCGGCCGGCGCGGCCGTGGGCATGAGGTCCAGCACCACCGAGCGGTTGAACCCGGCGATGATGGCCGTGAGGTACGCGCCTCCAACCCCGGCCTTCAGGCCATTGATCGCGTTCACGGCCACGAACACTTTTTCTCGGCCTTCACGAACGAGGTCCCGCTCGAAGCCTGATGGGATCTGCAGGATCAGGTCGGCCTCATCGGATTCGATCAACGCATACGCCTGGGCGTACGAGGCGGAGTGATCCACCAGGCGGAAGTAGCCCGAGCCCGTGATGCGGTCGATCATCTGCCGCGACAGGTCGGAGCGATCGTTATCCACCACCGCGAGGTCGATGTTCTTGAACTCGTAGTTCGCGGCCAGTGGCAGCACGATGAACTGCATGATCGGCGCGGCCAGCGAGATGGTCAGGATCGACTTGTTCCTAAATATCTGGCGGAACTCCTTCCGCAGCAGTACGGGCAACACGCTCATCGCTCGGAAAGTCTGATGTTGAACTTCTTCAGGCACACCGCGAACAGGAACAGCGTCATCCCCGAGAGCACCGCGGTTTCTTTCCAGATGCTGGAGAAACCCGCGCCCTTGATCATGATGTCCTTCACGATCACATAGTACCAGCGCGAGGGCGCCGCATTGGAGAGCACCTGCAAGGGCAGGGGCATGTTCTCGATCGGGAACATGAAGCCGCTCAGCATCATGGTGGGCAGCAGCAGCCCGATCAGCGAGGCGAACATCGCCGCTTGCTGGCTGGCCGTGACGATGGAGATGAGGATGCCGAGCGTGAGGCAGGTGGTGATGAAGAGCGTGCTCTCGGCGAGCAGCAGCGGCAGGCTGCCCCTGATCGGCAGGTCCAGCACGGTAACGCTCAGCAGCAGGATGGCCAGCAGGTTGATGAAGGAGAGGATCAGGTAGGGGATCGCTTTCGAAATGATCACCAGCGCGGGACGCATCGGCGAGACCAGCAGCACCTCCATGGTGCCCAGTTCCTTCTCCTTCACGATGGCCACGGCGGTCATCATCACGCACACCAGCAGCAGCACCATGGCCATCACGCCGGGCACGAAGTTGGGCGCGCCCCGCAGCTCCGGGTTGTAGAGCATGCGCGTCTCCGGCACGATCACGTACGGCGCGGCCATGCCATCGGCGAGGGAGAAGTCGGTGATGATGGCCGTGAGGTATCCCTCGATGGTCTGGGCCAGGTTGATGTCCGTGGCGTCGGTGAGGATCTGCACGGTGTTCCGGCCATCGTGCAGCAGGTCGCGTTGGAGATCCGCGGGCAGTACCAGTGCCGCCTTGATCCGCCCCGAGCGGAACGCATCGGTGATCCCCGTAGGCGGCAGGGAGTCGGTCAGCACGGTGAAGTAGCTGCTGGCCTCGATCTTTTCGATCAGCGCCTGCGACACGGCATCCTTCGCCTGGTCCACCACGATGATGCGTGTTTCCTTCACCTCATTGCTGAGCACGAAGCCGAACAACAGCACCTGCACCACGGGCATGCCGAAGAGGATCAGCAGCGTCTTGCGGTCGCGCAGCATGTGGCGGAACTCCTTGCGCACGAAGCTCAGGAGGTGGCTCAGGTGAGCGGACCGCTTCTTCTTCCCTTGCGTTGCCATGGTGCGCTATGCTCCGCCTCGTTTCGCCCCGCGGGCCAGTTCGTAGAAGACCGAGTCCATGGTGCCGGTGCCGAACTGCTTCTTCAGTTCCGTCGGCGTGTCCAGGGCGGCGATCCGCCCGTCCACCATGATCGACACGCGGTCGCAGTACTCGGCCTCGTCCAGGTAGTGCGTGGTCACGAACACGGTGATGCCCGCGTCGGCCGCCTCGTAGATCAGGTCCCAGAACTGGCGCCGCGTCACGGGGTCCACGCCGCCCGTGGGCTCATCCAGGAAGACGATCTGCGGCTGGTGGAACACGGCCACGGAGAAGGCGAGCTTCTGTTTCCAGCCCAGCGGCAGGGCGCCCACGAGCTTGTCCGCCTCCTGCACCAGGCCCAGCTTGGCGATGAGCTCCTCGCGCTTGGTGCGGATCCGGTCGCGCGACAGCCCGTAGATCCCGGCGAAGAACTCGATGTTCTCCGTCACGGAAAGGTCCTCGTACAGCGAGAACTTCTGGCTCATGTAACCGATGTTCCGCTTGATCCGCTCGGTCTGCGTGTACACATCGAAGCCCGCCACCGTGCCCTTGCCGGAGGTGGGGATGGACAGCCCGCAGAGCATCCGAATAGCCGTGGTCTTGCCCGCCCCGTTCGCGCCCAGGAAACCGAAGATCTCGCCCTTGTTCACGCGGAAGCTCACGGCATCCACCGCCACGAAATCGCCGAAGCGCTTGGTGAGGCCATCGGCCACGATCGAATGCGGGGTTGCGGTGGTGCTCATGCCTTCTTCTCCAGCGTGAACTTGATGAACACATCCTCGATGGTCGGTATCGCGGGGCGCACCACCACGTCCGTGAGTCCCTGTGCGAGCAGGTGATCCTTGATCCGTTGCTCCATGTGGGTTGCCGTGGCAGGCACGGCCACATGCGCGAACTCGCCGGAGCCGTAGCAGCGGATGATCCCGTCCAGCTTGTTCAAGGCACGCAGGGTGGCCGACATGCTGCCGCCCTTCACCTGGAAGAGCCGGTCCGGATAGGCCGCCGTGATCGCCGCTGGCGTGTCCACCTGCAGGATGCGGCCCTCCTGGATCAGTGCGATGCGATCGCAGCGCGTGGCTTCGTCCATGTACGGCGTGGCCACCAGGATGGTGATGCCGTGCTGCTTCAACCGGGCGAGCATCTCCCAGAACTCCTTGCGCGACACGGGGTCCACGCCGGTGGTGGGTTCATCCAGAAAGAGCACCTCCGGCCGGTGGATCAGCGCGCAGCACAGGGCCAGTTTCTGCTTCATGCCGCCCGAGAGCTTGCCCGCGTAACGCTTCTTGAACGGCTCGAGCTGGACGTAGATGTCCTTGATCAAATGGTAGTTCTCCTCGATGGTGGTGTTGAACACCGTGGCGAAGAAGCCCAGGTTCTCCTCCACGGTGAGGTCCTGGTACAGGGAGAAGCGCCCCGGCATGTAGCCCACCCGGTCGCGGATCTCCAAGTAGTCCTTCACCACATCGAACCCATTGACACGCGCGGTGCCCGTGTTCGGCAGCAGCAGGGTGGTGAGCATGCGGAAGATGCTCGTCTTGCCCGCGCCATCGGGGCCGATGAGGCCGAAGATCTCACCGGGCTTCACGGCCAGCGAGACATGGTCCACGGCCAGGATCTTCTCCTTGCCGTACCACTTCGACAGGTCCGTGGCCTCGATCGCGAGCTCCATCACTGCGCTGCTTGCTGTTCCGTGGGCGGTCCGTCGAACCTCACTTCACCGTACATGCCGATCTTGATCAGCCCATCGTTCACCACCTTCACCTTGATCGCATAGACCAGGTTGGCGCGTTCGTTCTTCGCCTGGATGGTCTTCGGTGTGAACTCCGCGCGGTCGCTGATCCAGTCGATGGTGCCCGGATAGGTGCGGAGGGTGCCCTCGCCGCTGTCCACGAGCACGCTCACCGCCTCGCCCAGCTGTACCCGGGCGAACTGGTCGCCGGTGATGTAGGCCTTGAGGTGCATGGTGCCCAGGTCGGCGACCTTGAACAGGGGCCGACCGGCGGCGGTCATTTCCAGGGCATTGCTGTAGGTGGCCAGTACGGTGCCGTTCACCGGGCTGATGATGCGGCATTTGCTCAACTGATCCTCCACCTGCAGCAACTGCACACCGATCGTGTTGCCCTGCTCGGTGAGGGTGGTGCTGCTGGTGCGCAACAGGCTCCATTGCGCGGCGATCTGGGACTGCAGCACAGCGATCCGCGTGTTCGCATCATCCAGCTGTTTCTGGGAGGCCACTTCGCCCTTCACCAGGTTCTCGATGCGCTGCTTGTCCTGTTTGGCGCTCTTGAGCTGCTGCTCCAGCGCTTCCAGTTGCGTACGGATGTCGGGCTGCCCGGCGAGCACGGCCTTGCGGCTCTGCATCAGTTGGAGCCGCTGCAGATGGAGTTGGGTGCTGTCGATATGCCCCACCACCTGCCCGGCCTTCAGTTGGTCGCCCTCCTCGATGTCGAGCGCCATGATCTTGCCGGTGGCCTCGGCGGAAACGATGGTCTCCCGCGCCTCGAAGGTGCCCGAGGCATCGGACCGGTCGTTTGGGTCGGTGCATGCGGCCAAGGCCAGCGCGCAGCTCAGTGCGATGAACGTGTGGTTCTTCATGGTCCGTCGGTCAGTTCCCGTTCTGTGTGGCATAGCGTTGCAGGCTCAGGGCCAGCAGCACCTCGTGCAGGGCCTTGTTGCTTTCCGCCTCGCTCTCCTTGTTGATCGCGTTGATCAGGTCGCTCATGGAGCACAAGCCATTGTCGTACTTCAGCTGGTAGCCCTCCCTGATCCGCTTCTTCAGGGCCACGATCTCCTCATCGGCAGCAAGGATCGCACGGGCCTTTTCGACCTCGGCGTGCTCCTTCCGCAACTCAAGGGCGTTGTTGAACAGGAAGGTGCTTTCCTGGTTGGCGATGCGCTGCAGCCGCAGCTCGTGCAGCTTCCTGTTGTTGCCGTTGCGGTAGAGTCCCGCGGTGTTCCACGAAAGGCTGATGCCCGCGAACGCCAGCGAGGATATCTCGAACAGGCTCATGTCCATCGTCGGGGTGATGAGCATCCCGGCCCCCATCAGTCCCACCTTCGGCATCAGGGCGGTGCGCTCCAGGTCGCGCTGTGCCGTGGCGAGCGTACGCTGATGCTCGAACAAGCGGAGCTCCGGCCGTTGCCCCGGTACTGCGGTGACAGATGCGGACACCGCGGGCCGCTGCAGCGCGACGGTGGCTTCCAGCGGCTCGCCGATCAGGAGGGAGAGCATGTCCACATAGCCGGAGCGCACGTGGGCGAACTCGATCCTGCGCTGGCCCAGCAGGAGCAGTTCCGCGCGCACTTCATCCACGTCCGACCGCAGGGCGAGCCCTTCCTCCTTCGACAGCGCCAGCCGGTCCAGGTTGCGCTGCAAGGAAGCGGTGGCGATGTCCAGCTGGGCCAGTTGCGCATCGGTGACCAGGATGCCGAAGAAGAGCTGATCCACCCGCTCGCGCAGCTGATGGAGGATCACGTCGAGGTTCGCTTTCTCCACCTCGGCACCGGCCGCGATCACGTCCTTATTGGCGCCCGTGGCACCGCCGTCCCAGATCACCTGTTCCAACCGCCCGATCCCGATGGCCTTGGTATGGTCGCTGGAGGAGGACGTGCTGCCGGGCAGGACTGGCAGTTCGCTGAAGATGTACGCCCCGAGGCCCGTGATGCTCACCTGCGGCAGGTAGGCCTTGTTCGCGTTGGCGATGGTGTACTCGGTGGACTTGTCGATCAGCCCATACTGCACCACCATCGGATGGTTCGCCCGCGCGCGCTCCTGGCAGTGCTCGATCGTCAACTGGGCGTTGCCGGGCGTGGGAACGAACAGCAACATGGGCAGCAGCATCCGGATCACCGTTCGCGTCGTTCGGCGGGTGGTCTTGCGGTACCGTGGCAGAGGTAGTTGAGGATGCATGGGTGCTAAGGCTTGAGCCCTTGGCGGATGAGCGCGATGATGTGGACCTTGCGTGCCTCGAGGAATGCCGCGCGTTGGGCCTTGGTGAATTTCATCAGCTTGCTGAGGCCCTGCACCGTTCCGAAGGTGAAGGCGCACAGGCCCACCACGTCCAGGACGAAGTGCACGCCACTGGCCCGCTCCTGCGGCACCCTCGCGCGTTTGAGCTCCGGCTCCACGGCATCAACGACCTGCTGCAAACTGGCGGGCACGGTGGTGCGCGAGAGCACGGCCGGGTCCCGTTGCATCTCGAACAGGATGAAGGCCGGCAGGCCGGGCGATCGCTCCAACAGCTGGAAGTAGCTGTTCACCAAGGCGGGCACTTTGTCGTGCAGCGATCCCGGTTCCTGTAGAAGCACGTTCAAGGCATGGTAGAACCCTTCGATCTCGTGCACCACCACCTCCTGCAGGATCGCCTCCTTGCTCTTGAAGTAGTAGTGCAGCAGGCCCTTGTTCACCGCGGCCGCGTCCGCCAGCTCGCGCACGTTCACACCGTCCATGCCCTTCTCGCGGAAGAGCTTGCACGCCGCCTCCAGGATGCGGTCGCGTGTGTCCGTTCTTGGCTCCTTGGTCATTTGGGTAACAAAGGAACGGACATTTACCCATTTGTCCAAATTCGGTGTGGTGCAGTGGGTGGTCGGACGCGGTTTCAGTCCCGTGATCGGAAGCGCGATGCCCCGTCGTTCGCGACCCGTTGCCGGTCAGGACGCAGGCTTGTTCGCCTGGCGGGGAAGGTGATGGGCACCGTTCCAAAGGCCGTCATGGCCACCGGACCCGCGCCGCCCTACTTTGCCTCCCCCCTTGATGAAAAGGTCCGGATGGTCATCCATCCTGCCGATCAGCCGCGCGATGGCCGTCCAGTTCATGGGCGCAAGCTCCTCTCCTTCGCCCCTCACCTGGTCTCCCAGGTCGAGCATGTGCTTGAGTTAGTCCAAGCACCCGCCCTGGTAGCTGGTCATGGCGATGGCGTGGGCATCCTCCTGGTTCGCGATGTTCACCACATCCTCCACGCTGCGGTCGTGCCCCAGAGCCTGCCCCGGCCTTGAGCCCAGGTGGATCACCCATGCCTCCTGTAGGCAGGCTCGGCGCCGGTGCTCTGGAAGATCCTTCTCATGATGTTGATAGCGGCGTCATGGCCATCGAAGAGGCCGGCGGTGGTAACGCGCGGATCTTGTGCCTGGGGGCCTATGGAGAGGCTTGGACGAACGTGGACATGGCGCTAAAATACCCGTGCACTGGTGAACGTCCCTGACCTAAAGAAATCGCATCTTCGTCCTGCACAGCCCAGCGCACCATGAGCCCTTCAGCCTCACGTTCCGCCGCCACTGTCCTCGAACTCGCCCTACGCTGGCATGTGGCCATCTCCATGTTCGTGTACGGCATTTCAAAAACGGTGCAGTTCGATGCAACGGCGGAGAACGAGACGCCCGTGAACAGCTTGACCGGTCAGCAATTGATGTGGGCGTTCTATGGCTACTCGCTGGCCTATGCGAAATTTCTCGGTGTGGTGGAAATGGCAGGCGCGGTACTGTTGCTGTTCCGGCGCACAACGCTGCTGGGGTGCCTGGTGGTTACGACCGTACTGGTGAACGTGATCGTGCAGGACCTCGTATTTGGCGTTCTCGAAGGCGCGCTGCGGGCCGCGATCATTTATCAAGCGCTCACCGTGGTGATCCTGTTGATCAACCGGCAACGGGTGACGGCCGTTTGGCAGGCCTTCACCAGCCCGGTGCAAACCACCTCCGCTCTCCGATGGTACTGGCTGGCTCTTGGTGCTGCCGTTGTTCTAGCATGCACCTTGTTCCTTGAGCACGTGGTGACGCATTGAATCCTTCGGGCCGTCGATAGCATGGAGTTGGCCCTAGCGCAGGGCCGCAATACCGGTTCATGAACAGGCACTGCGGTCGAGGCATCTGGCAAGTTCGTGCACGGCCACCCTGCGCCACGTCAACGGAACCGATTGATCGGCTGCTCCCCGCCGATGCACATCCTTCGCAAGCTGTCCGCCCCGTGTTGTTGTTCCCTTGCGCTCGCGGTGTGGTCACAGTGCGTGAACACTGGCGTGCTCACCGGGGCTGCGAGGCCCCTCCTGCCGTAGAGCCTCCCTGCCTACTACAGCCAAGCTCGCTCCACGGTGCCGCACACCCCGGC
Organism: Flavobacteriales bacterium; assembly: GCA_013360395.1. Taxonomy (GTDB): domain Bacteria; phylum Bacteroidota; class Bacteroidia; order Flavobacteriales_F; family PHOS-HE28; genus PHOS-HE28. The sequence continues at coordinate 11,694 of JABWBQ010000002.1, read as the reverse complement.
ACGCGGCGGCGTGCCTTTCATACAGCCGAGGCGCACAGGGTCGCTCTCCTGCGCGGACAATGGCTCGGGGCCCTTGGTCTTCGCGGCCAGGCCGATCGGGAATGCGGCCATCAGCAATAGGGTTGGTAACTGGTACTCCATACAACCAAGGTACGGCGGGCGGCCATGCACCTTCAACGCCGTAGAGCACCTCCCTTGCACGAGACACCGACCCATGATCCATACGTGGGGGATCAACTCCACCAACTCCACCAACCCCACCACCGTTCCATGCGAACGCCCCGCACGATCCCATCGGACCATGCGGGGCGCTCAACCCTTCGGCCTGCTCTTACGAAGCCTTGGCTCCAGGAGGGATCGGTGTCGGCACCACGTTCTCCACCGGCTTGGTGCTCTTCAGGTAGGCGAACATCGCCTGCATGTCCTCGGCCTTCATGTCCACCATGTTCTGCCACGGCATGGGCGGCAGCAACGGGCGCGAGCCTTCAAGGCCCTTGTACAGGCCGTGCCGCAAGGCGCGCTCGAACTGCTCGTAGCTCCAGTTGCCGATACCCGTTTCGTCGCTGGTGATGTTGGCGGCGAAGGTGGTGCCCCACGGCCCCACGGCGGCGGTGAGGTCCATGGCCATCAGTGCCCAGGCCTCGGCGTTCGCGGGCACCGGTGGCAGCGGGCGGTCGGCGGGATAGCCGCTGAGGATGCGATCGGGATCGAGGTAAGGTCCTTGCGGCCCCATGAGCTTGGGCGAGTGGCAGTCGTTGCAGCCCATGATGCCCACGAGGTAGCGGCCCCGCTCGATCTTGGAGGCTTCGGTCTCCACGGCAGGTGCGGGTGCTTCTGCCGCCGGTTCGGGTTTGGGGCTGCCGCCGCATGCGGCCAACAGGGCCGTGGCGAACAATGCGCTGAAAGGCTTCAGTGTCTTCATCGGTTGGGTTGATCTTGGGGACTGGACGCCCGGGTGGTGTGGTTTGTTACAGCGCCGCTCCCGGAACGATCTTCGTGACCGGTTCCACCCTCCGGTATCCGCCCTGCATGCGCACCCACCCCATCATCGCCACGCTGCTCCGCCTGCGGCCGCTCTCCGATGAGGCCATCGCCGACCTGCACGCCATCATCCGGATGGAACAGCTCGAGCGCGGCACCGAACTGCTGCGCATCGGGCAGGTGGCACGGAACATGTTCTTCATCCACAAAGGACTGGCACGCGTGTACTACCACCGCGAGGACAAGGACGTCACCGACTACTTCGCCATCGACGGGCAGTTCATCGGTGCGGTGCCCAGCCTGTTCACACAGCAGCCCACGCACAAGGCCATCGAGCTGGTGGAGGACTCCGAGGTGTACCATTTCACCTCGAAGGACTTCGAGGCCTGCTGCGCCAAGCACCACGACCTGGAGAACGTCGCGCGCCGCCTCACCACCTTCGGCCTGATGCTGGAACAGGAACGCATCCAAAGCCTGCGCTTCCATTCCGCCGCCGAGCGCTACGCCCTGCTGGAGCGCACCTACCCGGGCATCACCAACCGCTGCCCGCTGCGCTTCATCGCCTCGTACCTCAACACCACCCCGGTGAGCGTGAGCCGTATCCGGGCGGGCAAGCAATAGGTCGTCGGGGCGTGTCCCCTTGCCGCGCGCAGGGCCCACCCACGGGGCCGGGTGCTCCGCTGTAGTTGCCGGAGGCCCGGCCTGCACCCACGGCACTCCGGGGTCTGCTCGTGCCTCGCAGCCTCCTCGCATCGCCCGCCGCGGCGGGCTGCACGTGGGTGCCGGGCCGCGCCTCCGGCAAGCTGCCGCTCCGCCCCCTCACGCAGCTCCCGTCCGGCGGGAATGATCACGGTATGCGCCCCGCTCCGTCCACTTCCTACCGCGCCAACGCACTTCTTAACACATGTAAAGTGCAAGCCCATTGCGGCCCGGAAGCTTTGTCCCCGCAATGGAAAAGCAACACATCACCATAATCGGCGGGGGCATCGCGGGGCTTACCACCGCCATCGCGCTCAAGCGTATCGGCCACACCGTATCGGTGTTCGAGGCCGCCCCGCACCTCCGCCCCGTGGGCGCGGGCATCAGCCTCGGCCCCAACGCCATCAACGCCTTCGCCGCGCTGGACCTCAAGCAGGCCCTGCTGGGTCGTGGCCGCCTGGTGCGCACCTTCCACATCTTCGACCACCGCGGTGGTATCCTTACGCGCACCCAGGTACCGTCGGACCTGGGGCCGGGCGTGCTCTGCATCCACCGCGCCGACCTGCATGCCTTCTTACTGGAGCAACTGGACCCCAACGAGCTGCACACCGACCGCCGCGTGGCCTCCCTCATCCAGGACCACCAGGGCGTCACCGTGCGTTTCACCGATGGCAGCGAACACCACGCCGCACTGCTCATCGCCGCCGACGGCATCCGCTCCGCCGTGCGCCGCTGCGTACTGCCCCGGGTGCAGCCGCGCTACGCGGGCTACGCGGCCTGGCGCGGCGTAGTACATCTGCCCGGCATGGGCGACATCGCCTCGGAGACCTGGGGCCCCCGGGGGCGCTTCGGGATCGTGCCCTTGGCGGACGACCACGTGTACTGGTTCGCCACCAGCAACGCAACGGAGAACGATGCACGCTTCGCGGCCTTCCGCATCGCCGACCTCCAACGGCATTTCGCCGGGTACCACACGACGGTGCGCCAGGTGTTGGCCCACGCCAGCGACGAGCACCTGATCCACGGCGGCATCCACGACCTGCCGCCGCTGGAGCACTTCGCCCACGGCCGGGTACTGTTGATCGGCGACGCGGCCCACGCCACCACGCCCAACATGGGCCAGGGCGCGTGCCAGGCCATCGAGGACGCGGTGCTGCTGGCTCATTACCTGCACAACACGCCCGACGCCACCACGGCGTTCCGCGCCTTCGAGCAGGACCGAATGCCGCGCACCAGCTGGGTGGTCCGCAACTCGCGCACCATCGGCGGCGTGGGGCAATGGCAACATCCGCTGGCGATCGCCCTCCGCAACGCGCTGATCCGCCGCGTGCCGCCCAGGATCGGCCAACGCCGATTCGACCTGGCCAACAACGTGCGCTTTCCGCACATCCCCGCGGTATCGGAACCGGGCCTGGAAAAGACCACATCCACCGGAACGCGCATGGCCGTCCACCACTGATCGCAACCCACGCACCATCAACATGGCCAGCATGCCCACCACCACACTTCTTGATACAGGTCAAGCGACCGCGGCAACACGCGCTCGGAGCTTTGTACCGCCGAACGGAACGACCACGATGCGCGCCGCGACAACATCCACCATAACCCCGCCCAAAGGCATGGACCTCGCCGCCTACAACCGCTGTGTGGACGCCCATTCCGACGCCCTGTTCCGCTTCGCGCTCAAACACCTGCGCGACCGCGACAACGCCAAGGACATCGTGCAGGACAGCTTCCTGCGCCTGTGGCTAAAGCTCGACACCGTGGACGAGAACAAGTGCCGCAGCTACCTATTCACCACCGCGCACAACCTGATCGTGGACCGCTCGCGCCGCCGCAAGTACGTGACGCGCTACGCCGATGGCCACGAGAACATCCTGGTGACGCACCAGCCCAAGCATGGCCTGAAGGATGAGGTGGACCGCCTGCTGGACACACTGCCGCCGATCCAACGCTCGCTGGTGCTGCTACGCGACCTCGAAGGCTTCGCCTACCAGGAGATCGCCGCCATCACCGGCCTGGACATGACCAAGGTGAAGGTGTACCTGTTCCGGGCGCGCAAGGCGCTGCAAGGGCTGATCGGCGATCCGGCCTTGGTGGCGTGAGGACCTTGGGCGGGTCCTATCCCCCCAAGGCCACCCACGGATACAGTGTCATAGGATGGAAAATGTCGTTTTTCTTCAACAACCGGTATCCTGCTCCGGCCATCTTTGTAACACGGGAAGCATTCCGACCAGGCCGCGCGGCTGATCGGAGGTCCCATATGGTTCCACATCGGCATGTCTGTCAGCGACCGCCCCTCCCCACTGCACGCGATGGTCTATCGCGAGCACGCCCCTTCGGAGGCATTGAAGGGCGTGGTGGACCGCTATTGGTTCTTCCGTTGCTCCGGTCCTGATGTGGAGACCACCGTGCAGCAGTGCATTCCGCTCGGGGTGTCGGAACTGATCGTGAACCTGCGGGGCACCACGCGGGCCTTCATGAACGGCCAATGGGAACGCATGCCCGACACCCGTGTGGTGGGCATGCAACGCGAGCCGTTGAAGTGGGTGGCGAGCGGCAATTGCCTGATGATGGGCGTACGCCTCTTACCCGAAGCGGCCATCGAGGTGTTCGGCGCACCGTTGAAGGTGGTCGACCCCATGTTCATGGGCACACGTGACCTGTTCGGGCCAGGACTGCACCAAGCCTTGGAACCGGTGGTGGAGGCGCAGGACGAAGCGGAGGCCATCGCACTGATGGAGGACTTTCTGCTGCAACGCATGGCCCGTGGCACCAGGTCATCCGTGCGCCTCTCTTCGGCCATGCAGCAGATGCGCGGCCATGGCCTGGGCTTCGACCACCGCACCTTGGGCGATAAGCTCTTCGTCTGCGACCGGCAGGCACAACGGTTGTTCAAGGAACACCTGGGCCTGAGCCCGGTGGCCTACCACCGCATCGTGCGCTTCCGCAAGGCGTACGAACAGGCCACGGAGCGCACCATCGAACGCTGGAGCGACCTCGCGTTCGACCTCGGCTATGCCGACCAGGCCCATTTCAACCGCGACTTCAAGACCTTCGCCGGCGTTACACCCGGGAGCCTGCAAGAAGGCAAAGCTCCCTTCTACCTGCTGCGTAGACGCTTTTCCGAAAGCCTGCAGGGCCTCTTCTTCCTCTGATCGACCGCACGGCACCAGCGGTTCACCGGTGATCCAACCGGCTGGTCGGGCCGCCCAAGAGGAATGTCGGTTTTCATCAATGATCCGTCGCTTTCGTTCAAGGCCGATGGACCCCAAGCGCGCCTATTTCGCACCGTTGAACGAACGCTGCCAAATGGTCATGGACCTCGCCGCCTACAACCGTTGTGTGGACGCCCATTCCGACGCCCTGTTCCGCTTCGCGCTGAAGCACCTGCGCGACCGCGACAACGCCAAGGACATCGTGCAGGACAGTTTCCTGCGCCTGTGGCTGAAGCTCGACACCGTGGACGAGAACAAGTGCCGCAGCTACCTATTCACCACGGCACACAACCTGATCGTGGACCGCTCGCGCCGCCGCAAGTTCGTGACGCGCTACGCCGATGGCCACGAGAACATCCTGGTGGCCCACCAGTCCAAGTACGGCCTGAAGGATGAACTGGACCGCCTGCTGGACACCCTGCCACCGATCCAACGCTCGCTGGTGCTGCTGCGCGACCTCGAAGGCTTCGCCTACCAGGAGATCGCCGACATGACCGGCCTGGACATGACCAAGGTGAAGGTGTACCTGTTCCGGGCGCGCAAGGCGCTGCAGGAACGCATCGGCGACCCTGCGCTGGTGGCGTGATCCATCATGGTCCTTGCAAACTGCCTGTATCCTATCTCCTGCTTAACGCGTCCAGGAACCAACCATTTCCTTCCCATGCACATCGATCGGAACTTGCCCACCGTGGAACCGGGCATGAGCTTCCACAACCCCAGGATCAAGGACCGCGTGTCCTTCCTGGAAACGGCCGCAAGCAGCGGTGGACTCCGCACCGTGGTGTGCGTTGACCTGGCGCCCGGAGGCGGCAATACCCTGCACTGGCACCGGCACTTCGATGAAACCTTCAGACCGGTGGAAGGCACCCTCGGCATCCAGCTGGAGCGGCAGGAATTGCGGCTCACTCCCGGCGAACAGACCACCGCACCGCGCGGCAAAAGGCACCGGTTCTTCAATCCATCCTCCACCGAAGCCATCCGGTTCCTGGTGGAGTTGAAACCCGCCAGTGATGGGTTCGAACGGTGCATCGCATACGCCTACGGGCTCGCCGACGATGGCCTCACCTCCTCCACCGGCGTGCCCAAGCGGCCCGCCGACCTAGCGATGCTGGCCTATTGGGGCGACACCTACATGCCCGGCATCATGGGCTTGGTGATGCGCCTCTTGCACCGCTGGGGAGGCCGCCTCGTCCGAAAAGAGCAGAACCTCGAAGCGCTTCTCCGATACCTGTCCACCGCAAGGCATCGCAGGGACTCCGCACCTCAACCCGCCTAAGCACCACCCGAACCATCCGCTTCCACATGACCATCCTGCATCACTTCCTGCGGATCCTGCTACTGTGCACCTGGCCCATCCTCTGCGCCCTGCTGGCGTGGATCGCACCGCAATGGGCCCAAGCCCAGGACAGCACCTACGCCATCCGCCCACGCCTGCTGCTGGACTTCCCGCTGATCGATGCACCCTACGCGTGGCATGCGGCGCAGATGGCTGCCAACAAACGTGCAGGCCTCAGCGATGGCACGGAGGCAACGGTGAACGCGGGCGACCTGCTGCGCGGCTACGAAAGCCCCTCCATGCAACAGGCACTGGCCGTGACCAAGGACCTGCACGCCACCAACTACTACTTCACCAACAAGCTGTGGAACGGCCTGATCAAACCCACGAACAGGAAACGCTACCTGTGGAACCGGATCGCAGCGAACGCTCAGGCCGGTGTGGTGGACTACCTGCTGGCCTATCAGCTCATGGTGTTCGGCCCGGCCTGGATGCACGAGGAGTTCCACCGCAACGGCACCACCCAGCGAGGCATCTCCACCTTCAACGAGACCTATTACCGTTTCGGCGGCGGCATCGCGAGCGCTTCCGTGACACACGTGTCCGACAGCGACATGGTCCGCTTCAAGCGCGATGCGCCGAACGAGCTCGTCCGCAGCTTCGCTTCGGGGATCGAAGGCCAGTACGCCCTGCTGCGCAACATGCAGCAGGACAACTTCTTCGAACGCACGAACTACCCCAACGTGGCCATGAACATCCTGCTCACCAAGCAGGCCGTGGGCTACGTGCGACAATTCCGCGCATCGGACTACGACCGCAGCATCGACACCATGAACTACTACGGCGAGCAGGTGGCTGAGCGTGACTTCGTGGGCTGGGACTTCACCGCCTGGGTGTACGACCTGCACCGCCCCGACGAACCCTACACCGCGCGAGGCACGCATCCCTTCGGCCCGGGCATCGACCGGGTGATCAAGCGCGCAGACCTCACGCCCGAGGAGGACGCCTACCTGAAACGCATGGGCGACCTGCAGTACCTCAACTTCCTCTCGCCCGACATGATCGGCATACACGGCATCCGCCTGGGCCACGATACCCGCTTCACCTTCGCTGTGCGGCACGTGCTCACCTCCTTCGGCTACGACCTGGGCGGCGACCTGCTGCTGGACCGGCGTGGCCGCCATTGGTTGCTGGGCATCCATACCTACCACAACCACGGCAGCAGCTTCGGCGGCGTGGAACTGATGCGGAAGGGCTTGCGCCTCGGCCATGGTGACCGGTCGGCCCAGCTGGACCTGCGCGGCATGCTCTGGCTACAGCCCGAGAACAGCGGCTTCTACGATACGAAAGGGAAGGCCGGCGGCCTGCTCACGGTGCGCGCCGCGTTCCCGCTGGGCGGATCGCTGAAGGCCTACGCCGAGGCCGAGGGAAAAACACAGGGCTGGGTGATGGCGAACCCGTACCTGAAGGACAACCTCAGTATCCGGGCGGGGATCGCGTTGGATGTGCGGAGGTGAGCGCGGGCGCCAACCATCCGCCACGCCCAGCCGCCACTCATCACATCAGCGGCCGTGCCCGGTAACATCGAGCATCGGTTACGCGTCCCGCCTCCTACACAACAAGATCGACACATGAAACACATCCTTACCCTTCTCGCCCTGAGTGCAGCAGCATCCGCCGTGGCTCAGCCCATCCTCACATTCAACGGCAACGCCCCGCAAACGGGCACCAGCTACGAAAGGCGCTTCAGCCCATACATCGCCCCAGGGCCGGGCGGTGCAGGACAAGTGTGGGATCTCAGCAGCCTGACCACCGACAGCACAGCGATGGTATCCCTGGTCGATCCCTCCACCACCGCCTATGGTGCGCAATACCCCGCGGCCACCGTGGCCGAAGTGAGCGACGGATCGACCGTGTACTTCCAAGCGACCCCCAACGGTGTTGTCATGCTCGGTTACGAAGCAGATGACCTGCCCGTGGTCTTCAACGACGGCGGCCGCTTCATGAGCTTCCCTTGCAGCCACCAGACCACCTGGACCGATACGTACGGCGGTACGTTCCAAGTGGAAGGTTCCGATGTGGAGCTCTCAGGCACCATCACCGGCACGGCGGACGGCCATGGCACGCTCATCCTGCCGACGGGATCGATCCCCAATGTGCTGCGCGTGCATTGGGTGCAGGAGGAGGAGATGTCCATGGGCATGTTCACCTTCACCACCGTGTTCAACAACCACCTCTACTACGTGCCCGGCCAGTCCTACCCCGTGGTTCAGACGACCAGTGCCACTTCCGAGATGCTGGGCAACACCATCGTCACCGAATTCACGCAATGGACCGATGACCTCACCACGGGAACACCGGAAGCCGACGCCACCCATGCAGCGCTCCAGGCCTTCCCCGTCCCCACCTCGGGTGAGTTGAACTTCACCATCCCGGCACATTTCAGTGGCACGCCGTTGATCACCGTCACGGATGCCACCGGGCGGATCGTACGTGGTGTCCGGAGCATCAGCACCCGGGGCACCGAGGGCCGGATGGATGTGAGCGCCCTGCCAGCCGGTGTGTACCAGTGTACGGCCATCGACGAGCTGGGCCAGCGCGCCACCGCGCGGTTCATCGTGCGATAGTGCGACCTTCCTTCAATAGAGGTCCGGCGATAGCTCGGGGAAAAGCAGCGATGCGGACCATTCCAGCATCTCCGCTTTCCCCTTTGAAGGCACGGCTCTTCCGCAGCGGATACCGGTTGTGCGGATGTGCGTGTGAGCGGGTCAGGCCGCCCGGGCGGGCTGTCCGCTGTGGTGGCCTGGCCCGGGCCGGCGTCACCGGGGCTGCGGGGTCCCTCCTGCCGTCGGGCCTCCTCGCTCCACAGTGCCGCATGGCCCGGCCTGCGGCCAGCCGCCGCTCCCATCCCTGGCGGGGAGCAGCGTTCCTCCCCACATCCGCGTCCTACTTGTACATTCGTTCATCATGCGCGTCGCTCTGATCGCCTTTGCCCTGCTCCCGTGGTCGGCAAGCGCCCAGAGCTGGTGCCCGCCTGGAGCGACGTGGACCTACACGTACTCGAACAGTTGGACCACCGAAGGCTTTGCGCGGTTCACGTTCATCGGGGATACGGTGATAGGCTCGGACACATGCCAGTTGATCGATGCGTTCGCCGAGGGTTGGTACTATCCGTTCGACACAGCGTTCCACTACGACATGGGACCGGTGGTGACCAAGACCGACGGTGACCTGGTGTCCATTCTGACTTCGATCGGCTTCGATACGCTGTACTGGTTCGCCGCGGCACCAGGGGATCATTGGGAGATCACCATGAATGATGGAAGTACAAGCCCAGGTTCGATCACGATCGTGGACACGGGAACAACCACCGTTCAAGGTGTGCCCCTGCGCTATCTCGCCACCAACGGCGACACCATTTACGAGCGGATAGGCTCTTTGTACTCCTTCATGTTGCCCTGGGTAGGGTTCGTGATCGATGCTGCGAGCGGCCCGTTACACTGTTATGAAGATGCGGATATCAATTTCCAGGCATCTTGGTGGAATTATGGCTGTGAAAGCTGGCTCACGATCAATGCACCGCTCGATCCGTCCGTGACGACCGTCTTCCCCAACCCCGGCACCACCCACTTCACCCTTGTCTTACCGCCAGGCCCGCACACCATCACCCTCCTCGATGCCACCGGCCGCCTGGTGCTTCAACAGCGCACCACCGATCCCCGTCCGCTGGTATCCACGGAAGCACTTCCCGCCGGACTGTACCGAATCAGCATCCGCGATGGTTCCGGCAGGTTGACCGGCACGACCTGGGTGAAGGAGTAGTGCGGCGCGGCTATCCCATCATATCGTCGGCGAACACGTAGCGCTTCTCCCCGGTCAACGGGTCCTTCTCCACCTTCGGCTTGGCGAAGACCTTGTGCGCCAGGTAGAGTGCGATCGCCCCGATGGAAACGCTCAGGAGCCGACCGACCAGGTTCCAGGGATCCGCCCCGTCCTTCAGGATGAGTTGGAGCTCACGGAGCAGCCCGAACGCACCCAGCACGTTGCCCCAGCCCACCCACTCGAACACCTGCCCCTGCCACCGGTAGAGGGTCCACCCCATGAGCAATGTGGCGATGGGCACCAGGCTCAGGTAGGCCGTCGCTTGATCCAGGTGGACCCCACTGCTGAAGACCTGCCGCAGGATACGCAGTACGGCGGAGAGCACGATGATCGCCAGGAGGGCGAGGTGCAAGCTGCGGTACTTCTCACGTGCATACGAAGTGGGCATGTAACGCAGCCATTCGGCCAGCTTCCCTGGCTTCACCTCGGGGAATTCCATCCGCAGGTTGTCGAACGCCTGCTGCTTGGGTATGCCGAAGCCCAGCAGTTCCTGGGCCTTGGCTTTGGCCGCCTTGTTGCTCATGGGTCCGCGAAGATCGTCGGTACCATGGCTCCGCCCGCACCGCACGACACATCCAGCAGCCGTTCATCCAGCATCCACGCATGCCCGCACCTTTCGGCCATGACCGGCAGCAGCGTGGTCGGCCGATCTTCGGTTCCAAGGGGCCCGGACCTCGACGGTATCCCTGGGAACGTACGGCCCTGGGATGGCCCGCATCCTCCACCATCGTTCCGGCGGCCACCTTGGTCCGTCAGGCTCGTCCTTTTGCCAATACCGCCCTCGCGAAATCATGGCCGATCGCCATGATCTCCTCGCTGTGGCGCAGGTCGAACATGCCGAAGCGGGAAAGCTCCGGCGGCTCGATGTACCAGCGGCAACCCTGTGCGGAGCGGCCCACCATCTCCCGGAAGCTGAGGTGGAACACGCGGTCGATGGTGCCGCGTACGGATCGACGGCCCGTCCATGGCGGAAGCGGGTTCACATACACGGCCACGGTGTCCGCGCGGCGGTCCTGGAAGGGCTCGATGGGCAGGTTGTTGCTCAGACCGCCGTCCACGTACGGTGTGCCGTCGATCACCACCGGCGGGAAGATCACCGGCACGGCGCTGGCGGCCAGCAGCGCGGGAACCAATGGGCCGTTGCTGAAGATGCGCTGCCCGCCCTTGGCCAGGTCGGTGGCGCTCACGTAGAGCGGCAGGCGCAGTTCCTCGAAGGTCCTCACCGGCAGGAAGGTCTCGAGGAACTCCCCGATCCGACGCTGGGACAGCATCTCGCCGCGCAACACCCGCCAGCGCATAAGGTGCAGCCGCCATTCCTTCATCACCAGCCGGCTGATGTCCGCCGGGTCGACGCCCGCCGCCACGAAGGCGCCCACCAAGGCCCCGGCGCTGGTGCCGCTGATGGCGGCCGGCGCCATGCCCGCCTCCGCAAAGGCACGCAGCACCCCCACATGCGCCAAGCCACGTGCACCGCCACCGGAGAGGACAAAGGGCAGGCGTTCCATCCTTGCAAAGATGATGAGGGGCCGGCCACCTTCACCCAGGGCTATCGGGTCTTAAATCGGAGCAAGCGTTCGCGGAAGGCATCGGAGTAGGAGGCTTGCTTGCGTTTGAGGTTCAGGGAGAGCCTGGGGGTTT
>JABWBQ010000094.1 GCA_013360395.1 Flavobacteriales bacterium | reverse complement strand
GCTGCGTGCCGTGGGGTCGGTGGCCGCCGGCTTCCGCGAGGAAATGGCCGCGGCGTTGCAACGGCACGGCCTGGTGCTCACCCGGGCCGTGGCCGACCCGTTGCCGGGCCTCATCACCTACGCCCGGCAGGTGTTGCCTCGGTGAGGGCCACGGCCCGGGCGGGAGGTTCCAGCGCCCGCCGCACCGCCTCGAAGCCCCTGCGGTTCTCCAGGCTCCACAGGGCGCGATGCACCTGATCCTTCTCCACGGCCGTCAGGTGCCAGCTCAGGCTGATCTCCTCGCGCTCGTCGTGCCGCAGCTGCAGGTCCACCACCTGCACGGGCACTTCGGTCCAGGTGCTGATCTCCTGCATCATGCCGTCGTAATCCTGGTCCTGCACACGCACGAAGTTGCCGTACACGTTGCGCGCCGGGTCGAGCAGGCGGCCCAGCAATGAGCTGCCCACCTCGTGCACCTCGAGCTCCTTCTGCTTGTCGCGCATCTGCAGGATCACCACGCCCGCCGTGTGGCGGGCGATCCACGCCCGGTGCTCGCGCAGGAAGCTGCCCGTGGTGCGGAAGCCGTAGTTGTCCCGGATGCCGGCGTCCATCACGCGCAGGGGCGGTTCGCTGGGCAGGGTCACCACCGGGGTGATGTAGGGGAAGGTGGCCCCCATGCGCAGGGCGCTGGTGAGTTTCAGGTCGCCCGCGCCTTGGGCGGCGAAGAGGCGCCGGAACTCCACGGCCTCGGGTTCCGGCCGGTAGTGCAGCGGTGCCGCGGGCGCGTTGGTGGTGAGGTGTGCGGCGGGCAGCGCGCCGATCAGCAGCCGCCGCCCGTCGTTGATGCAGGTGGGCGCCACCATGAACAGGGGCATGCGCGCTGCACGTTCCTCGGCCGCCAGCTGGTCCAGCCGCACGTCGAGCACACCGCCCGTGTTGTCGTTCAGCCGCTGCTCGAACACGAAACCGCGGTCGCGCGTGTACAGCCGCATGCCGTCGCTCACGCGTTGGTAGCGGATGAACATGTCGTTGGTCACCAGCGTGAAGGCCACCGGGTTGAGGATGTCGCGGCACATGTTGTCCACATGGCGCGGGTCACCCACCGGAGGACCTCCCTGTTCGGCGTTGCGGGCCACCTGGCGGAAGTAGGCCGCCCCGATGGCGCCGCCGGAGGAGCCGGTGATCATGGCCGTGCGTGTCATGAGCGTGCCCTGCAGCAGGCTGTCGATCTCGCGCAGGCACAGGTAGGTCCACAGCATGCTGCGCAGGCCGCCGCCGCTGGTGCTCACCAGCACCAACGGGGGCAGGCTGTCGCCGGTGAGGGCCGTGTTCTTGGCATGCCAGCGGTCCAGCACCTGCTCCATGGCGGCGCGGTCGCGGTCGGCGGCGGCGGTGTCGTAGGCCAGCCGCACCAGCTCGTCGCGGCCGTAGGGCGCGGGCGCCACCAGGTAGTCCAGGCCGTGGGCCTGGCTGTCGTACAGGAAGGCCTCGGTGCGCAGGCTGACCAGGTTCAGCACCACCACCACGCCCACCACCACCGTGAGGGTCCATCCCTTGAACCAGCTGTACAGGGCGCTCATCACCATCAGCAGCATGGTGAACAGCAGGAAGGCGCTGGCGCCGGTGGGGATCTCGAAGACGGGCACGCCCGCGAAGGCGCCTAGGGCCACGAAGGTGATGACGACGATGACGTCGAAGATCGAGCCGTTGATGTGGTTCTGCCACAGCACGCTGCGTAACAGCTCCTTGTCGTAGTGCTTGCTGCTGCGGGCCAGGGCGATGCGGAAGGGGGGCACGAGGTAGGTCTCCACGTGCCACTTGCGGGTGCGCTGTTCGCGGCGCAGCCAGCGGGTGGCGCGGCGCTGTTCGGTGCGCATCGGGGGGATGGGCGGCATGGGCCCGGGCGGGTCGTCGCGCACCTCCTCGGGCCGGTACTCCTCGGGCCGGCGCCCGGTCATCTTCACGATGTCCGTGTTGGTGCGCGTGAAATAGGCCAGCGACAGGAGCTGGAACAGGAAGACGCCCGCGACGAACGCGGCCAGGTGGAGGGCCGTCTCCCCGGGCGGCACCAGTTCCTTGGTGAGCTGCAGCCGGGCCGAGCACCACAGGTAGGTGAGGGTGAAGGCCACCGGGATCACGGCGTTGTTGATGTTGAACTTCAGGAAGGGCCGGCTCAGCGTGGCGATGAACGGGAACCGGTAGGCGTGCATCGTGTAGCTGTACAGGTTGAAGGCCGTGATGAAGCCGCCCAGGGCGAAGCCGTTCAGCAGGAAGCCCCACGGGGTCACCGCCCCCATGTACTCCGGGAAGAGGAAGAGGTAGGGGATGCCGTATTTGCGGCCCAGGTTGCCGGTGACGTATGCCCACAGCACCAGCCAGAAGAGCAGCAGCAGGTGGTTCTTCTTCAGGTGCAACAGCAGCAGTTGCAGGGGGAAGAAATAGACCACCCTGCGCAGCCAGTGCCGCGTGCTCCTGTGCGCCATCCGGTAAAGATGGACCATCGCGCGGGTTATACGGCCGCGGGGCCCGTGGCGTTGTGGTGGATCAGACCTTGCCCAGCACCTGGGTCATCACTTCGGTCTCCACGGCCTCGGCCTGGGCCTTCAGGGCCTCGGCCTTGGCGAGCACATCCTTCTTCCAGGTCTCGTCGTCCAGGCCCAGGCAGTTGATGCGCACGTTGAGGTAGGCGCTGAGGGCCCCGGTGCGCGCACACAGGGCGCCCACGCCGGCGTCGCTCACGCTGGCCTTGAGCCCCTTCTCGGTCATGGCCCGCATCACTTCCATGCTTTGCACGCACACCTCCAGGGTGCGCAGCGGCACGAGGATGGCGCCCTTGGTGGCCTCGCGGATGGCGTCCTTGCGTGCGGCCACCTGTTCGGGGCTGCCCTTGGGCAGGCCCATGGCGGCCAGGATGCGGTCGTAGGCCCGCGTGTCCTCGTCCACCAGGCGGAGCAGCTCGCGCCGGTACGCTTCCCCCTTCACCGCCCACTGGCTGAACTCCTCCCAGCGCGCGTCCCAGCCACGTTTGTGGGCGCTGAGGTTGGCCACCATGGTGCCGAGGGCGGCGCCCAAGGCACCGCAGTATGCCGCCACACTGCCCCCGCCGGGCGCCGGGCTCTCGTTGGCCGTCTCCTCGCTGAAGCGCTTGAGGTCCATGCGCACCAGCCGCTCCTCGGCGGCATCGGCCAGCAGCAGCTCGATCACGCGCTTCTCGGGGTCGAAGGGTGCCAGGTCGTCCAGCCCCAGGCTCTTCACGGCGATCTTGATCTTCTCGCGCTCGCTGATGCCCAGGCTGCGCTCCTGGCGCTTCAGGAAGAAGTCGGCCGCATCCAGCAGCGCCTGCTTGGGCACCAGCCCCACCATCTCGCTGCCGGTGACGCGGATGCCGCGCTCCTGCGCGCTCTTGCACGCCTCGTCGAAGGCCACGTGCAGCGGCGTGACGTCCAGGTCGGTGAGGTTGAGCGAGAGCTGGGCGATGCCGTACTCCTCGATGAACCAGCCGATGCCCTTCACGCTCTTGAGCTTGCCGGGGATGGTGACCGGGTTGCCGGCCGCATCGAGCACGGGCTTGCCGGTGAGCGGGTCGCCGTCGCGCTTCACCCGGCCCGCCTCACGGATGTCGAAGGCGATGGCGTTGGCGCGGCGCGTGCTGGTGGTGTTGAGGTTCACGTTGTAGGCCACCAGCAGCTTGCGGGCGCCCACGGCCACCGCACCGCTGCGGGCCACGCTCTCGGTGAAGGCCGCCGGCCCGTGGTCGGGCTTCCACGCGGGGTCCGCGAGCTTGCGCGGCAGACCCTCGTACTCGCCGGCGCGGTTGTTGGCCAGGTTGCGGCGCTTCTCCTCGCGGGCGGCGTGCTCGTACAGGTACACCGGGATGCCGAGCTCCGTGCCGATGCGCTCCCCGAGCCGCTGCGCGTAGGGCACCAGGTCCTGGAGCGTGATGCCGCTGATGGGCACCAGGGGACACACGTCGGTGGCCCCGAAGCGCGGATGCTCGCCGCGGTGCGTGCGCATGTCGATGAGCTCCTGCGCCTTGCGCACCAGGCGGAACGCCGCCTCGCACACCGGCCCGGGCGCGCCCACCAGGGTGATCACCGTGCGGTTGGTGGCCTTCCCGGGGTCCACGTCCAGCACGCGCACCCCCTCCACGGCGGCGGCGGCGGCGGCGATGGCGTCGATCTTGGCACGGTCGCGGCCCTCGCTGATGTTGGGCACGCATTCGATCAGGGGTGTGGACATGGCTTCGGGATGGGGCGGCAAAGCTAACGGCCCGCTACCTTGCCGGCCATGAAAAGCCTGGGCTGGGCGGGGCTCCTGGTGGCCGCGGGCGCCATGGCGCAGGACAGCGATACGACCGCCGGGCCGCAGTGGTCCCTGGCGGTGGACCTGGTGGGGCCGGTGCGCGGCGCGCTCACCGCCGGGGGGGCGGAGCCTTATCTGCAGCTGGATGCGGCGGTGCAGCACTGGGCCTGGGGCGACCTGGCGTGGCGGGCGGCTTACGGCATGGTGAGCGACCGGTGGACCGAGGACCGCGAACTGCTGGTGGTGTTGGACAGCGCCACCTTCGAACAGGAGCACATCGCGGCGCGGGAGCAGGCGCACACCTTGCGCGTGGGGGCCGTGGTGCAGCACCGCGACCGCACCTTCGCGCCGTCCGCCGGTGCGTCCCTGGTGCTGGGCGTGGAACGCCAGCAGGCGGTGCGCACCGCCACCGGGTTGCGGCCGGACACGCTGCCCTGCGTGGACTGCGTGCTGGAGGCCATCCCGGGCCATGTGAGCGCGTTGGACGGGGAGCGGCGCGATACCTGGGGGCACCTGGGCGTGGAGGCGGCGCTGGCCCTGAGCTGCAAGGTGGGCCGGCGCATCGAGCTGGAGGCCCGTGTCCCGTTCGGCCTCCGCTGGCGCTTCATGCTGGCCGGCAGCGTCACGGGCACCGCCCCGCAGGTGGAGCCGTGGACCCACCCGTGGCGGTTCAGCGTGGGCTTCCCCGCGTTGTTCGTGCACGTGCGCTGGTGATCAGGCGATCGCCAGGCTCACCAGGTTGTTCAGCATGTGCAGGGCCACGGGCACCCAGATGGAACCGGTGCGCGAGCGGGCGTAGCCCAGCACCACGCCCAGCATCAGCACCAGCAGCAGGATGGGTGCGGGGTACTGCATGTGCATCAGGGTGAAGGTGGCCGCGCTCAGGGCCACGGCCAGGTGCTCGTCGGCGATCTGGCGCAGGGAGCCGTAGAGCAGGCCACGTACCAGGGCCTCCTCGAACAGGGCCGGCAGCACCCCGATGCCCAGCACCAGCATCAGCGGGTCGCCCGCGGTGCGCACCACCTGCGCCATGAAGTCGGTGGTGAACACCGGGAACAGGCGGCTCAGCCCCTCCTGTGCGGCGGCCACCAGCAGGAAGACGCCGGCCCAGGTGAGGGCCTTGCGCCAGGCGGGCATGCGCAGCCCCAGGAACCGGCGGAAGTGCGGACCCGTCCACTGGCGCACCAGCAGCAGCAGCAGCAACAGGGCCACCAGGCCACTCCACAGGCTGGCCTGGGTGATGGCCGCGCCGTTGGTGCTTTGCTGCTGCAAAGCCTCCATCAGCGCGGGGTCCTGCAACAGGTCGGGCACCGCCAGGCCCTGCAGCGCCGGGGTCACCGCGCGGCAATGGGCGATGAAGGCGCCGGTCTGCACCAGGAAGAAGGCGGTGAACACGATCAGGAAGATGCCCATGCCGCGTGCGAAGCGCAGGCCGGGCGGCATGGACAGCTCGGGGTCGAGGCGGTCCTCAGGCAAGGGCGTCTCCGGCCCGGACGGGTATGCCATCGATGATGACGGTGTCGAGGTGGTCGGTGCCGAAGGCATAGGGCAGGTAGGCCAGCGAGGGCACCTTGCGGGTGATCAGCAGGCTGGCGCGCTTGCCCGGGGTGAGGCTGCCCAGCTCGCCGGCCAGGTCCATGGCCGCGGCGGCGTTGAGGGTGGCGGCGTTCACGGCCTCCTCGGGCAGCAGCCGCAGCTGGATGCAGGCCAGGGAGAGCACCAGGTTCATGTTGCCGCTGGGGGTGCTGCCCGGGTTGTGGTCGCTGGCCAGGGCCACGGCGCACCCGCGGTCCACCAGCGCGCGGGCCGGCGCGTAGGGGATGCGCAGAAAGAAGGAACAGGAGGGGAGCAGCGTGGGGATGGTGGCCGAACCGGCCAGCGCCGCCAGGTCGTCCTCCGCCATCACCTCCAGGTGGTCCACGCTGCGCGCGCCCTGCCGCACCGCGGCGGCGATGCCGCCCAGGCTGGTGAACTGGTTCACGTGCACCTTGCCCGCCAGCCCGTGCCGCAGGCCGGCCTCCAGGATGCGCTCCATCTCGGCCACCGTGAAGTAGCCCGTCTCGCAGAACACGTCCGTGTAGTCGGCCAGCCCTTCCGCGGCCACCTGCGGCAGCAGCTCTTCGGTGATCATGCGCACGTAGCCCGTGCGGTCGTCGGCGAACTCGGGGGGCAGCGCGTGCGCCGCCAGCAGGGTGGCCTTGATGCGCAGGGGCAGCACCTCCTTCAGGCGCTTCATCACCCGCAGCATCTTCAGCTCGCTCTCCGCCGACAGCCCGTAACCGCTCTTGATCTCCACGGCCACGGTGCCCTGGCGCATCATGTCGCGCAACCGCCCGGTGGCCTGCTCCACCAGAGCATCCTCGGGCATGGCCCGCAGCTTGCGCGCGCTGTTGAGGATGCCTCCGCCACGGGCGGCGATGTCCTGGTAGCTGAGGCCGCGGACCTTGTCCACGAACTCCTCCTCGCGCGGGGCGGCGAACACCACGTGCGTGTGCGGGTCGCACCAGCCGGGCAGCACCAGCCGACCGTCGGCGTCGATCACCGTGAGGCCGTGGCGGTCGCCGAGCGGCGGCGGTGCGGCCATGCTGCCCACGGCCGTGATCAGGCCGTCCTCGGCCAGCAGCCACCCCGCGGCGATGGTGGGCAGCACGGCCATCGACGGCCCGGCGACGCGCTCCACACCCGCCGGATGCACCCCCACCAAGGCCTTGGCATTCGTGATCAACAGCCGCCGCATGCACCGCAAAGAAAACGCACGTGGACCGGACCGCGGGCCGACGCACCACACCGCTTTCCCGCAGGCTGCGTATGTTCACGGCCATGGGCATCCTGGAGTTCCGCCCCCGCTTCCGGTTCACCACGCCCCTGGCCAAGCACGAGGTGGTGGGGCGCATCGGGGCGCGGCTGCGCACGGACAACCCGCAACAGCTCTGGCTCAAGGACAGCGACGGGCACCTGGTGCTGAGCTTCCCGAGCCGGAGCACCCACGCCTGGTCACCGCAGATGGACCTGAACCTGGAGGTGCACGACACGGGCACGCTGGTGCGCTGCCTCATCGGGCCGTCCCCGGGGATCTGGATGCTGTTCAGCGCCGGGTACATCGTGCTCAGCCTGCTGGCCCTCACCGGGATCACCCTGGGCTTCGCACAGCTTTCGCTGGGCCACGGCGCTTGGGGTTTTTGGGCACTGCCCGTGTCCGCGGTGGGGACCGTGGTGCTGGTGCTCATGGCCCGTGCCGGCAGGCTCCGCGCCGCCGATGAGATGCGGGTGCTCAAACATTTCGTGGACGCCGCGCTCGGGTGCGACTGCTTCAAGCTCGCGATGGCGCAGGCCGGGGAATGAGCACCGCACCGGTGCGCGACACCCGGGGTCTACCCCCAAAGCATCCGCCGCCATCTCATGGACCGACCACCACACGTACGGAGCTCGCCCATCCACCCCAGCGCACCGTGCACTGGTACATCCCGGCCGCTTCGCCTTCCAGTTGCACCCGATGCACCTGGCTCCATGGCGGCAGGCGCTCGTGCAGCACG
>JABWBQ010000034.1 GCA_013360395.1 Flavobacteriales bacterium | reverse complement strand
GACATGCGCCTGATCCGCACGGACGCGAACGGGGATACGATGTGGACCCGGAGGTATGGTGGACCCGAGGACCAGCAATGCCTGAGCGGCCAGCGCACCTTGGACGGGGGATACGTGCTCAGCGGGTTCAAGTACTTCAACAACGACCACGTGAACATGTACGTGGTGAAGACGGATAGCGCAGGCCACCAGCAATGGCACCAGTGGTATGGCAGCGCGTGGATCGACAACCCCGGATTCATCCTCCAATTGCCGGATAGCGGATACGTACTGGCCGGGGCTCAGAGGCTGGCCGCACAGGGTGTGCTCTATCCCGCCTTGTATCGCTTGGACAAAGAAGGCGCGGTCATTTGGGCTGAAGTGTACGATCAATTGGAGTGGGGGCCTTTCTTCACCATCCCCATCCACATCCCGGGCGAAGGATATACCATAGCGGGCACGATGAAACCATTGGGGCTCTCGGTGGGCAGGCTCACCAAGGTCGATCTGGACGGCGAGCTTCTATGGGACCGGGAGTACCGCACCAACAACCAGGCGGACCACTATTTCTACGATGTGAAGCGCACGCTGGACGGGGGCTACATCATGGCGGGCACGGCCTTCGACAGCCTGCTGGTGAGCCAGGATGCTTGGCTGGTGAAGGTGGACAGTTTCGGATGTTTGGTGCCCGGCTGCCAGGTGTTCGATGGATTGGAGGAGCAAATGACCGACCTGGGCGATGTCTTGGAGGTGTATCCGAACCCGGCCCGCGACCAGGCCACGGTGCACCTTGCCCTGCCGCAAGGCCTGGAAAGAAAGAACCTACGTCTGGCCTTGGTCAGCGCGGAGGGGAAGTTGGTCCATGAGGAGGCGGTGCCGGCCACCGCGACCATGCATTCGCTGGAGCTCTCGCGCTATCCGGCCGGCCTTTATTTCGTGCATCTGCGCGATGGCGCACGATGGCTCGCTGGGACGAAGTTGGTGCTGTCTCCGCCGTAGCCTTGCGCGAAGGAAGGGTGCGGTCGGCCGCACCGGGATCGTCGCGGCAACTTCGAACGGGCCGACGTCATCACCTACCTGCGCAGGCTCCTGGGCCAGGCCGGCATCAGCGGGGCCGGGTTCCTCGATGTGCACATGGCCCCGCGGGGACCGGGGAAGTGCTGATCACTGCTTCACCACGCGCGCCTGGGCCCGGCGATCGGGACCGGTGACGCGCACCTCGTAGAGGCCGTCGGCCATGCCGGACAGGTCGAGCGAGAGGCGGTCGCCGCCGTGCAGCGCACGCTGCTGCCGCTTCACCACGGCCCCGCGCATGTCCAGCACTTCCACCAGCGCATCGCCCAGGATCCCCTCCACGCCCATGGTCAGCAGGCCGTTGGTGGGGTTGGGCCAGGCCTCCAGCGCAGCGGCGGGCACCAGCTCCTCCACGCCCACCAGCGCACCGCTGGTGAACGACCACTTGATGCTGCGGCCGAACTCGGGGTCGAAGCTCTTGAGGATGCTGCCCGTGGTGCGGCGCAGGCGGAAGTAGCCGTTGCCGGCCCCCGGATCGGCCCAGTAGCTGAGGCCGTCGTTGCCGGTGTCGAGGAACTCCACCGTGTAGCAGCCGGCGAAGAGCGTCAGCGTGTCGGAGTAGGTGGTGTTGGCCGCGTGGTTCGTGCGTTCGAAGATGGTGCTGCCGTACACGTCGCGGATGCTGAGGCTGTTCTCGCCGGGGAAGTTGTTGGTCTTGTAGTTCACCACGATGGTCTCCGGATACACGGCCGGCAGCGCGAAGGCGGTGCGGTAGCTGTCGTTCACCGGGTTGGCATCGGCCCCGCCGTTGGGCGCGCTCACGCTCACCGTGAAGACCGAAGGATCGGTGCCCACCCAGAAGCCCGCGCCATCCACCGGCAGCACCACCTCGGTGCGCTCCATGTGCTTCAGCAGGCCTGTCCAGGTCCAGCTCATCGGGGTCCCGCCCTCCACGCCGTAGGTGAAGGTGACGCTCGTGAGGTCCTGGGCGCCCGCGTTGCGCAGCACCACCAGCGGGTCGTGGCACAGCGGGTTGTTGCGGCGGTGCATGTCCGTGGTGCTGGGGCGCTGCACCTCCACGATCTCGGCATCGAGCGCGTGGGCGGCTGCGCCGAACTCCAGCAGGTCCATGTTGATCACGTAGTTGCCGCCGCCCATGCCTTGGTTGTTGGCGGGCACCGGGGTGATGCGGTAGTCCAGCGTGGCGGTGCCGCCGGGCGACAGGCCGGGCAACTGCACCTCATGGTCCTTCACCAGGTCGCCCGGGCACCAGCCCTCGCGGCTGCCGAGCCAGGTGCCGCCCTGCGGGTACACGGGGTTCAGCGCGCAGTCGTTCGTCTGCCAAATGTGCCAGGCGTCCTGCTCGATGCCGTTGAGATAGAGGTAGTGGGTGTTGTCCTTCCACTCGCAGCAGTGCGGATACTGGCCGTCGTTGCTGTTGTGGCCGTGGCCGGTGAGGCGGGTGCGCAGGCTCCACTGGCTGGCGGCGGGGCTCAGCTGCACGGTCACCGGAGGAAGGGCCACGTCGTTGCTGAGGTCGGCGTAGCTGCGGCTGGTGAGGCCGCCCCAGGGGCGCTGGTGGGCCACCACGGTGCGCGGCGGGGTGCCTTCGATCAGCTCGAACTCCAGGTCGATCAGCTCCTGCTGGTTGCCCGCGCTCAGCTCCACGCTGTCGTGCAACAGCCATTGGTAGTCGGTGACGTCGAAGGTCCATCGGAAACCCTGGGGCCCCAAGGACAGGCCGATGCCGTACGGCGTGATGTAGCGCCCGATCTCCCAATTGTTCACCACCTCGAAGGGGACGCCGTAGTAGTGCAGCGTGTCGTTGAGGTCGAGGGTGGAGGGCACCAGGGCCGAGTCGAGCACCGCGCCGTCCGGTGCGAAGGTGCGGGTGTGGCCGCCGAGCCAGCTGAACACGGTGTCCACGGGCACCACGCCATTGCCGTTCACCTGGAAGTGCTCCTGTGTGAGCAGCTCGCGCGGCTCGGGGCGCTCCAGCAGCACCGTGTCGGTCACCGAGGTGTACGTGCCCTGCACGAAGACCAGGTCGGGCCGGACGGTGACGGGGTGTGCGGTGTGGTGCAGGTCGATGGCTTCGCGAAAGCTGCGGCGGGGCGTGCCCAGTGGCCAGGCGTTGTGCGCGGGGTCGGCGGCGTTCACCAGTATGTGCTCCCCAGGCAGCTCGTCGCAGTGGAAACTGTACAGCAGGTCGGCGGCGTTGGGGTGCGTGGCATCCACGGCACGATCGGCCCAGGCGGCGATGGTGGCGGCATCGACCTCGGTGTTGAACACGTTGACCTCGTCCATCGCGCCGGGGTAAGGGAATTCGCCATTGGCGCCGCTGGCCAGCCGGAAGGTGGTGATGCCGGCGAGGGGCCTCGTCTTGCCGGTCCCGCTGTGCCACAGCACGCCGTTGAGGTAGATCTTCATGCTGCCGGTGGCGGCGTTCTTCACGAAGGCCCAATGGTTCCACCGCCCTTCCAGGTCAGCCGTGGTGGCCGCCTTGTCGATGCGGTCGTAGCCGGTGCCGTCCTGGCCGGCATCCCAGTACACACGCTCGTTGCTCCAGGGCAGGTGTACGTTCAGCACGCGGCGCCCCGCGGCGTCCACCGCCTCCAACGCCGTGGTGTTCACCGGCAGGATGCTGTCGCCCCACGCACGGAACATGAGGGTGATCGCCGGGCCCACGTTGGCCAGCGGGGCGGGGTCCACACCGATGAGGTCATCCTTCAGCAGCAGGTGGCCATCGCGGCCCACGGCCTGCACGGCCAGGTCGGGCATCGCCGTGCCCACCACCTGCGGGGCCGACAGACCCGCACTGCGCGCCGCGGCCAGGTCCACCAGGAGGTTCGAGCTGCCGTCCCACACGAAGGGCGGCTCGAGCACGAACACCTGCTCACCGGCAACCGTGCCCAGGGTGGGGGGGGCCACCTCGTGCACGGTCATCAGAGCGCTATCGTCGAAACCGGGGCCTGCCGATGTCGCCTGGGTCTGCTTCATGCGGATGGTGAAACGCCCGAAGGCCCCGTTGCCCTGACCGTCCGTGGTGAAGCGCAACTGCGCGATGGACCCGGGTTGCAGTCCCGCCGCGGAAAGCTCGGAGGCCAGGTAGAGGGCCTGCGTGCGGCTGGTGCCCTGCACGGCCTGCAGCAGGCCACCATCCCAGGCGCCACCGCTGCCCACCGGATGAAGGGCCTCGCTCAAGGTGCCGATCACGGTGCGCCGCGGAACGGCGATCTGCCGGATGTCGTAGCTCGGCATCGCGGCGCGATCCACACTCCCCGGGGCCGCAGCCCCCACCTTGAACCAGGGATGCTGCAGCGCATTGCTGTCCAGCACGCCGGTGTGCTCGTGGATGAGGTTGTGGGTGAGGTAGTCCCACTCGCCGCAGGCGTACTGGTCCTGCGTGGTCTGCGGATCGCACTTCAACGTGTGGTGCATCAGCACCTTGCGGTAGGTGTGCGAAGCGTCGGGGAACACCCAGCAGCCGCGCCGGGTGGTGATGCTGTCGAAGGTGAGGGTCTGCACGCGCACGGTGTCCTCCTGCGCGAAGCACGGCGTGAGGGTAAAGGCCATGTGCACCACGAGCAGCGCACGTCGGGTCGTGTCCAGCATGGGGGGAAGGTACGCGGATGCCTTCGGCCGCATGCTCGGGATGCGCGGCCTGTCGTGGGTTCCCTCCCGGCCGCCACGCCCCCGGCTACCTTTGCCCGCCATGCGGCGCATCGTCCTGCCCTACACGGACACGGTCCGGCCGAGCACCCTCGTCGCCGACCTGCTGGAGGATGCGCCCGCGTTGCATCCTTTCCGCCAGTTCGGCTTCCACGCCGCCGGTTTGCAGGAGGCCCTGGCCGCCCGTGCGTTCCCGGCCGCCCACCGCATGGCCCTCGCCGATGCGCTGCGCCGGCAGTACGGTGCGTTGGACCGCCCGCAGGCCGTGCAGGACAACCTGGACCGGCTGGCCCGGTCCGGTACGCTCACGGTCACCACCGGGCACCAGCTCTGTCTTTTCGGCGGACCGCTGTTCGTGCTGCTCAAGGTGCTCAACGCCGTGCGGCTGGCTCGCGACCTGTCCACGGAGGCGCGCCCCGTGGTACCCGTGTTCTGGATGGCCACCGAGGACCACGACCTGGCCGAGGTGGACCACGTGCTGCTGCGCGGGCAGCGTGTACAGTGGGCGGCGCAGGCCGGTGGGCCGGTGGGCCGCATGCCGCTCACCGGCATCGCCACAGCGTTGCAGCAGGCCGAGCAGTTGCTGGGACCGCAGGCCGACAGCGTGCGCCGTCTGCTCCGCCAAGCCTATGCACCCCACCACACGCTGGCCGGGGCCACACGCATCCTCATGAACGGCCTGTTCGGGCACCTGGGCCTGGTGGTGCTCGATGGCGACGATCCGGTCTTGAAGGCGCTCTTCGCGCCGGTGATGCGTGAGGAGTTGCTGCACGGGCTCATGGCCCGCACGGTGGCCTACGCCGAGGACCGTTTCCCGGAGGGCTATCATGCCCAGGCGCATGCGCGGCCCATCAACCTCTTCCACCTCGGCCAGGGATCGCGTGCGCGGATCGCCCCGGACGGTGACGGGCTGCAAGTGCTGGAAGGCGGTCCGCGTTGGACCATGGATGAAGCGCTGCACGAACTGGAGACCCGGCCGGAGGACTTCTCCCCGAACGTGCTGATGCGGCCGTTGTACCAGGAGACGGTGCTGCCCAACGTGGCCTACGTGGGCGGCGGTGGCGAGCTGGCCTACTGGATGCAGCTGCGATGGGCGTTCCAGGCGGTGCAGCTGCCCATGCCGGTGACGGTGCTGCGCAGCTCGGCCGTCTTCCTGCCCGAGGGCGATGCCGAACGCCTCGCCGCCATGGACCTGGCCCTGGAGGACCTCTTCGCCGACCGGCATGCGGTGGAACGTCGTCTGGCCGAGCGCGACGCGCCCTTTCCCACGCGGCTGCAGGGGGAACGGGAGGCGCTGGGGACCGTGTTCCGTGCGCTGGCCCTGCGCACCGCCGCAGCGGGCCCCACGTTCGTGCGCTCGGCCGCGAGCGCCGAACAGCGTGCGCAGCATGGGCTGGAGCGCCTGGAGCAGCGGTTGTTGCGCGAGGCCAGGCACCGCAGTGCGGTGCTGCTGCGCCGCTATGGCGCCTTGCGCGAGGCGGTGCTCCCCGGCGGGGTGCTGGCGGAAAGGCGCGAAGGGTTCCTGGTGCCGCTGGCCGACCATGGCACGTCGCTCACCGACCGGATGACCGACGTCCTGGACCCGTTGGAGAAAAAGTTCTCCGTCTTCCTGGCCCCGCCGCGCTCAGCGCAGGAAGCGTAGCACCTCGGTGCCGCCGTCGAAGCGGATCAGGTAGGCGCCGGGACGCAGACCGTCCACCGGCACCGGGATCGCAGCCGCATCCGCAGCACGGAAGCGGCGCACCGCACGGCCGCTGGCATCGAGCACCTCGGCCCATGCCCCGCTGGCCACGCCCGGGCGCAGCCACAGGGTGCCGTCGGCGGTGTACAGCACGGGCAGCGCCCCGGCATCGCGGAACTGCACCGGCACGGCGACGCTCACCGTGCTCGTGCCGTCGTGGTCGGTCTGCCGCAGGCGGTAGTAGCTGGTGCCCGGCAGCGGGGCCTCGTCGTAGGCGCTGTACGCCAAATGCTGCTGGCTGTCCCCGGCACCGTCCACTTCCAGCAGTGCTGCGAATTGCGCGTTGTCCGCGCTGCGTTCCACGGTGAAGAAGGCGTTGTTGCGTTCGCTGGCCGTGGCCCAGTCCAGCCGCACCCGGTCGCCCTCCGGCCGGGCCGTGAAATGCAGCAGCTCCACCGGCAGCGGATTCTGCGTGCTCACCGAGGCCAGGGTCCAGGGGCTGAAGGCGGTCTGCTGCACCGCCGTGGCCACCGTGCCGGAAACGACGGTGCCGGTGGTGGCCCCGTTGCCGCGATCCAGCCAGAGCGCTCCGTCCCAGCGTGCCACGCGCAGGTCGGGCAGGGCCGTGACGCCGCAGCTCTCGGGCGTGTCCCAGCTCAGCACCACGGTGGCGTTGGGGGTGCCGGCACTGCGGTCGATGATCCAGTACTCGCAGCTGCTGATGTGGTCCAGCGTGGCATCCAGGGTGTTGCCGAAGGTCGCCTGGGGGTCGGCCGCGAAGTACTCCACGGTGAAGGCATCGGTGCCCGCGCCGGTGAGGCCCTGCAGCCGCGCGGTCCGCAGGCTGTTGCCCTTGCCCACCGGGTAGGTGAGGTCGGTCAGGCCGATCTTCTGCAGCGGACCGTGCACGAAGCTCAGGTCGCTGGCGTTGGTGGCGGTGGCGGTGGGGCCCAGGGTGAGGCCCGGCGCGCTGAAGATCCGCCCCTGCAGCAGGTCCAGGTTGGTGTTCACCCGCACCGGATCGCCCAGGATGATGTCGCCGGCAGGCTTGTTGATGCGCAGGGTGCTGAACACCTCGGTGAAACCGGTGGGCAGGATGCCCTGGTTGCCCGTGGCGTTCATCACCACCGTGCTGCCGATCTCGTCGAAGTTGGTCTCGGCCGCCGTGTTGTTCCAGTCCCCGCCCACGGTGATGGTGCCGCCGACCACGCCGTTGCTCATGTCCAGCAGGCCGCCGGGCATGATGTTCACATCGCTCAGCACGGTCACGGTGTTGGTCGGGGCCGCGCTCTGGAACCGCGCATCGGGGGTGCCCACGTTCACGCCGTTCACGCTGATCTCGTCGCACAGGAAGCTGCTGCCCGCCGTGATGTCGATGCCCATCAGGCCCGTCCCGCCCGTGCGTTCCACCACCACGGTGCCGCCGGCGTTGAGGGTGCTTGCAGCGTTGAGGAACAGGAAGCGGCTCACACCGTTGGTGCGTACGGTCAGGTCGTTGCACACCGCCGTGCCGCCGCCGCCCACCACGCAGCTCTGCAGGCTGGTCTGGTCGATCAATACATTGGTGGTGGCCACCGGCACCCGGGCGTCGTCCCAGTTGCGGCAGTCGAACCAGTCGTTCGTCTTGGCGCCGGTCCACAGGCCGGGGATGAATCCGCCGGGCGTGATCGGCAGCACCGGGGCGGTGAGCCAGTTGGGCAGACCCGCGTTGTAGTTCGCGCAACTGGTGTAGGAGGTCCAGTTCAGCGGGTCGTCGATGCGGATCAACCAACCCCGTTGGGTGGTGATGGTGAGCGGGCCGATGTACTTGCTCCAGTCCGTGGTGGCCGAGGGGCCCATGCTGTAGCACGGCATGCCCGGCGGCAGGCCCGAATGACCTGTCGAGCCCTGGAAGCTCAGCCAGCTTCCGTTCGTGCTGAACCCGTATAGAACGGTGCCGTTGTACGTGGCGTTCGATGCGCCGCCGGGATTGGTCCAGGCCGTGGCCAGCGGCAGCGCGCTCTGCATGAAGAAGATCTGGTCGCCGTTCACATTAAGGTTCAGCGCATTGCCGAAAGAGGTGAACCGGGTGCAGGTCCAGAAGGCATCGGGGGCCGCGCCGCTCACGTTGGTGCTCCCGGCGGTGTTGTTCATCCGGAAGGTGATCACCGTTCCCGCCGGGATCGCCGGGCCCGTCCGGGTCATGCGCACGGCCCCTTCGTTGTCGCCCCATTGCCCCGCGTTCAAGTATTCATAGCCACAGTCCGTGAGGTCGATGGTGGTGTTGGGGGTGATGTCCTGGAAGCAGAAGAAGCTCACCTCGTCCTGGCTCAGGACCCCGCTGCACACCTGATTGTTGGCATTCACCCCCACGATCACCAGGTCGCCCTGGCCGAACACCGTGGGCGGGGCGTTGACGTCCGCGATGGTCATGGTGCACACCGCGCTGCCACCGATGAACATGCCGACAGGGACCGCCGTGATGGTGAAGGTCAGCGTGTTCGTTCCGTCGATCAGCAGGTCGTCCGTGGGGTCCACGCGGATCGCCAACGGCATGGAGGTGGAGTTCACCGGGGGGGTGATGGTCAGCGTCGCGGCATACGCCGGGACCGCGGTGAAGTCGTTGGGGGCCGCGCCTTCGGTGGTCCCGGGGCTCAAGGCCCAGTCCACCGTGATGGAGCCGCCGGGCCAGGGGGTGCTGCCCCAGGTAAGCCCGATGTTCTGGATCCCGGCGCTTTCCAGCACGGTAAGGGACACTACGCTGAACTGCACGGTCTGGGCCTGGGCCCGGGTGGCCCACGGATCCGCGGTAAGGGTCAGGAGCCCCAGCAAGGGCAGGAAGTAGCGGTGATGGGCCATCGCAGCCGCAAAGGTCGTGATCACCATGCTTCGTGGCGTTAAGCAGGCATGAAGTCCACGGTCCGTTCAGTGACGTGAAGTTACGCCACGCCCCCGAAAGGTCCCCGTACACCGTGAAGACGCAGGGAATCCCCTGCGGGTCAAGTCCTTGGGCGATCAGTTTTCCACGATCCATCCACGATCGGGGGCAGGCCCTGCGGGATACCTTTGCCTCCTTGCCAAGGCGCCCATTGCGCCTGCCCTCCGCAGTGCCCGACACCATCCTCATCCTCGACCACGGCAGCCAGTACACCCAACTGATCGCCCGGCGCGTGCGCGAGCTCAACGTCTATTGCGAGATCCATCCCTTCAGCAAGGCGGCCGGTTTCTTCGGGGATGCCGCCATCAAGGGGGTCATCCTCAGCGGCAGCCCTTTCAGCGTGCACGACCCGGGCGCCCCGGACACCGACATCTCCGGCTTCCAAGGCCGGGTGCCGGTGCTGGCCGTGTGCTACGGCGCGCAGTTGCTGGCCCGGCGCGAAGGCGCGCCCGTGGTGCGGAGCACGGTGCGGGAATACGGCCGGGCCCACCTGGACAACATCCACGAGACCGGAGCCTTGTTCAGCGGCATCCATCCGGGCACGCAGGTGTGGATGAGCCACGGCGACAGCATCACGGGCGCCGCCGGGCGCATGCAGGTGATGGCCAGCACACATGCCGTGCCGGTGGCCGCCTACCGGCTGGAGGGCGAACACACCTTCGCCGTGCAGTTCCACCCCGAGGTGTATCACACCACCGAGGGCCTGCAGCTGCTGCGCAACTTCGTGCACGGGGTATGCGGCTGCTCGGGCGACTGGACCCCGCACGCCTTTGTCGACACCGCCGTGGAGCGTTTGCGCGCGCAAGTGGGGGAGGACCGCGTGGTGATGGCGCTCAGCGGCGGGGTGGACAGCACGGTGGCCGCGGTGCTTCTTGCCCGCGCCATCGGCGACCGGCTCCATTGCATCTTCGTGGACAACGGCCTGCTGCGCAAGGACGAGTTCGCCCAGGTGCTCGAGGACTACCGCCACCTCGGGCTGAACATCACCGGGGTGGATGCGCGCGAACGCTTCTATGCCGCCCTGCGCGGCCTGGAGGATCCCGAGGCCAAACGCAAGGCCATCGGGCGCACCTTCATCGAGGTCTTCGACACCGAGGCCCATCGCATCGAGGATGTCCGTTGGCTCGGCCAGGGCACCATCTACCCGGATGTGATCGAGAGCGTGAGCGTGAACGGGCCGAGCGTCACCATCAAGAGCCACCACAACGTGGGCGGTCTTCCCGAACGCATGCGCATGCAGGTGGTGGAACCGCTGCGCCTCCTGTTCAAGGATGAGGTGCGGCGTGTGGGCCGGGAGCTGGGACTGGACGCCCGCCTGCTGGGCCGTCATCCGTTCCCCGGGCCCGGGCTCGGGATCCGCATCCTGGGCGAGGTCACCGCCGAGAAGGTGGCCCTGCTGCAGGAGGTGGATGCCATCTGGGTGCAGGGCCTGCGCGAAGAAGGCCTCTACGACCGGGTGTGGCAGGCCGGCGCCATCCTGCTCCCCGTGCGCAGCGTGGGCGTGATGGGCGACGAACGCACCTACGAGAACGCCGTGGCCCTGCGTGCCGTCACCAGCACCGACGGCATGACGGCGGACTGGTGCGACCTGCCCCACGCATTCCTGGCACGGATCTCGAACGCCATCATCAACCGCGTGAAGGGCGTGAACCGCGTGGTGTACGACATCAGCAGCAAGCCCCCGGCCACCATCGAATGGGAATGATCCGTATGATGCTCCGCGCAGCCGCCGCCACGCTGCTGTTGCTTGCCGCGCACCCGGTGCTGCGCGCCCAGGAAGTGCGGGTGGTGGACGGCCAGCGCTACACGGTGCACACGGTCGTCGCCGGGCAGACGCTCTACGGCATCAGCCGGCACTACGCCGTGCCGCTGGACGCGCTGATGAAGGCCAATCCCGCGGCCGCACAGGGGCTCAGCATCGGCCAGGTGCTGCTCGTGCCGCAGCAGGCCGTGGAGCGCAAGGAACTGCGCGGGGCCCCCAAGTTCCGCGCCACCGGTGAACTGGTGCACACGGTGGCCCGCAGGGAGACGCTGTTCGGCATCGCCCAGCGCTACGGCGTGGAACAGACGGACCTGATCGCCCGCAACCCCGAGCTCGCCGGCGGGCTGAGGACCGGCATGGAACTGGTGATCCCGCCCGCGACGGCCAAGGACGTGCCTGCCGTGGCCGCCACCCCCGCCCGCCGCGACAGCAGCCGCACCCACCTGGTGCAGGCGGGGGAGACCCTGTTCGGGCTGGGCAAGCTCTATGGCGTATCCGTGGAAGCACTGCAGCAGGCCAACGGCGGTCTGGCGGAGGGCTTGCGGGTCGGGACCTACCTGCGCATCCCCCGGCCGGCAGCACCGGCCCCGGTGCCGGAGGACACCCTGCGCCGCCCCGTCCGCTACCGGATAGGGCTGCTGCTGCCCCTGTGCCTGGACCGCAACGACAGCGTGCATGCGGCCGACCCTGACCACAAAGGGCTCTACGAGGTCACCCGCATCGCCGGGCAGTTCCTGGCCGGCGCACAAATGGCCATCGATTCCATGGCCCGCAAAGGCATGCGGCTGGAGGTGCACCTGTACGACGTGGGCGAGGATGCGGCCACCTGGGGGCCGGTGCTGCGCAAGGGCGAGATCCGCACCATGGACCTGTTCATCGGTCCGTTCCACCGCGGGGCCATCGACCAGCTGGCCGCCGTCTCCCGCGAGGCCCACATCGTGTGCCCCGTGCCCCAGAGCAACAAGGTGATCCTGGGCCACCCGCAGGTGAGCAAGGTGGTGAGCGGCCGCACCGAGCAGGTGCGCCACATGGCCCGCTATGCCGCCACGCGCTTCGCCAGGGAGAACCTGGTGCTGCTGCGCCCCGACCTGCCGGCCGAGAAGGACCTGCAGGACCAGGTGCAGCGAGCCGTGCAGACCGCCCTGGCCGACCGGCCCGACCGGTTGCGCGACAGCCTGCTCGTGGCCCGCCCGGGCAAGCGTGACCTGGGCGACCTCACCGCCAAGCTCGACCCCGCGCGCTTGAATGTGCTGCTGGCCCCCAGCGAGGACGTGGAATTCGTGAGCACGCTGGTGACACGGCTGCGACCGTTGGTGGGTAAATACCGGATCACCGTGTTCGGCATGCCCGCCTGGACCAACATGGATGTGCTGGAGTCCGCGGACCTGGCCGAACTGGACCTGCACGTGCCGGCCGCAGCACATGCCGACCGGTCCTCCCCGGCGGTGCGCAGCTTCGTGGAACGGTTCCGCACCGCTTACGGCACGGATGCAGGACCATACGCCTTCCTGGGCTTCGACGTCACCATGTTCTACCTCACCGCGCTGCAGGAGGAAGGTCCGGGGTTCGCCGAACGGATGGACCGGGTGCTGACCGAACCGCTGCACATGGGTTTCCGCATGCGGCGTCTGGGCCTGGAGAACGGCTTCGGCAACGAGAGCGCCGTGATGCTCGAGTACCGGGACCAGGGCATACACGTGGTGCGGTAGGGGCGCGGAACATCAGTCCTTCAGGTGGATGCTCCGCCAGGGCCTCCACCGGGCGGTGCATGAGGAGCTGCCACCGCCGGATGGCCACGGCCGCCTGACCGCCATCGACCGCTTCCGGAACATCGTGCACGAGTTCGACCACCCGCGCATGCACGGTGGTCATGCGGGTGCGGATGCGGCGTTCCGCACGGCCATCGCCCGGTCGTCCATGGAAGGTGGCGACGGGGGGGGCTGCGCTGCCCTTCGACCTTCCGCTAATCCCGTGGAGGAGCGGGCGACGGAGCCCTCTTCGGCTTCCGTGGGTTGATGAAGGGGAGGTGGATCTGTTGTTCGTCCGGATAGTCCACATCCTCGCCCAGGATGTAGCCGTAAGGTTTGAGCGAGGGGATCGAGTCGCACACGATCTTGAACATGCCGGTGATCGGGATCGCGAGCACCATGCCCACCACGCCCCACAACAGTCCGAAGCCGATCAATGCCGCGATGCTGGCGAGCGGATTCACGCTCACGCTGCTGCCCACGATCTTGGGGGTGATGAAGTTGTTCTCGAGGAACTGGGTCACCAGGCACACCCCCAAGGCACCCACGGCGTACATCATCGAATCCTTGGTGACCAGTGCGATGAGGATGGGCAGCAGGCTTCCGATCAGCACACCCACATACGGGATCACGTTGAGGAACCCGATCGTGAAGCCCAGGAGAACGGCATATTTCAGGCCGAGCAGGAGGAAGCCCAGGCTGCTGAGGGTCCCGAGGATGAGGATCACCAGGAGCACACCCCGGAGGTATTTGCGGGAGAGCTTGGAGACGTTGAGCATGATGTCGAGCACCATGCCTTCGCGGGTGCGACCGAGCTGGGTGAAGAAGGTGCGGAACTTGTCCTTCAGGAGAAGCAGCAGGAATACGATGATCGGGATCGGGACGATGGCGGAGAGCACCGCGCCCGTGCCGGAGAACAGGTCCACGAGGATGCCTCCCCCCGAGCTGGCCAGGTCGGCCACGCGATCGTTGAACCATTGGAGCTGATCGCGCTGGCTGATGTGGGCCCGTTCCTCGATCAGCCGTTGCAGCGCCTGCCCCTTCTCGGTGAAGGTGGCTTGCAGGGCGGGCAGGTCGTTGCCGAAGCGGGTGAGCTGCCACCCGGCAAGGAAGAAGGTGCCCAGCACCACGAAGAGCATCAGCACCGTGGCGAAGAGCGCACCGGCCCAGCGGGGAAGCCCCACGGATTCGACCTTGCGCGCCAGGGGGAGCAGCAGGAAGGCGAGCAGACCGCTCATCACGAACAACAGGATCAGGTCCTTGCCGTGGTATAGCACGAGCACCGACAGCACGATCGCCGCGAGCGTCAGCACGTAGCGTTTCAATCCCTCGTTATCGCTCATTCCGTGCGGTGTTCTTGGTGGGCCTTGCGGCGTTCGTCCAGGTATTGCTTCACGCGTTCCCAGCTCACGCCGAGCTCCTGGCGCAACCGGTCGCGACCGGCCGTGCCCTGGACCCACCGGTCGGCCAGGACCGGCAGCACGATGCTGGCGAGCGTGACGAGCACACGGCCCATCGGGGTCCGTGCCTGGGCGCCCAGGAGGGTGCCCATGGCCGAGCTAGCCGCTCCGGAGGAGCCGCCGAACATGTTGCCAACGTGTTTCAGAGGCTTCCAGGCACGCAGCATGTCGCCGAAGGCATCGCCCATCAGTCCTCGGCGGAAGTCCGCGTCGCCGACCAGTTCGAGTTGGCCGCGAAGCGCCTGCAGGGAGCGGTCGCGTTGGGCGCGCAGGGCGATCTTGTGCGCACGGACCTCGTCCAGGTCCCGGAACCGATCAGGCTTCATCGTGCATGGCGTTGATCACGGCCAGCGTCACCTTGTCGCGCAGGACCGACCGCCAGATCAGGAAGAAAGCGGCCCCGATCACCAGGAAGATGGTTCCCGCCAGCAGGAACCCCAGGGCATTGTTGTCCAGCGATCGCCCCAGCCACAGGGCCAGGGCCACGAACCAGAGCATGAGCACGGTGACCCCGACGATCGCGACCACGGCACCGAGCATCACCATGGCGGCGAGTTTCCCGACATGCTCGCTCACCTCCAACCTGGTCACCGCCTTCTGGGCTTCGAGCCAAGCCTTGGCATCATCGCTCACGGCCTGCATGTACACGCCGATGTCGGGGGCATCCTCGCCGGGCCGGATGTAGCGCGCGAAGGGGGGCTGTGGTCCGGTGTCCATATCAGTGGGAGGGCTGTGGTGCATCGCCCCCGGCGCTTCGGGCCGTGTTCTCCGCGTCCTGCCCGTGTGGCGGGGAGCCTTCCGCCATCCGGGCCCGGAGGTCCTTCCCTTCCTCGATGAGGAACCGCACGAAGTCCGTGACCTCATCCTTGGTCATGGTGGCCGTTCCCGTGGCCTTGCCCGTGGCCTTGGCCCATTCGTCCCGGGCGCGATCGATCAGGGCATCGAGGTCGTTCCTGGCCTCGCCCACCTTGGTGCGGATGCGTTCGCGTGTTTCCTTGCCGGAACGAGGGGCGAAGAGCACGCCCAACGCCGCCCCCACGGCGGCACCGGCGATGAATCCCAGAAGTCCGTTGTTGCGTTCGTCGCTCATGGGCGAGGGTCCGGGGTGGCGCGGCGGATCGCGGCACCAAGCCTGGCAACCAAGATACACATCACGGCCGCAAGGGTGTGGATGCTGCGGTCCGGCGCGTGGCTCAGCGCAACCACTTGCGCTCCATCACGAAGGTGCCGAAGGGCAGCAGGCTTGCCGCGCCCAGGCCCACCAGGCGCTCGGGGTCCCACCGGAGCTTGGTGAACAGGGGCACCGCCGTGACCCAGTAGCCGATGAACAGGATGCCGTGTGCCCAGCCCACCGCCTTCACCCCCCAGGGCCATTCGGCCAGGTACTTCAGCGGCATGGCGATGAACAGCAGCACCAAGTAGCTCCAGCCCTCGGCGAGGGCCCATTGGCGGAAACGGGCGATGTGGGGGTCCATGCGGTCAAAGATGCGTCCGGCGGCGGCGGTCAGCTCCGCTGCGGCACCTTCACGGCGGTGAACATGCGCTGCTTCACGCTGTAACAGTGGCCCTTGCTGATGATGTGCACGCGCATGCCCTCGATGCTGAAGGGGTGGCCCTCCTCCACATCGGCCAGGTCGCTGTAGGTGATATCGTGGCCGTCGAAGATCATCACCTGGCCGCTGCCGATGGTCTCCAGCATGTCGCCCTCGGTGATGACCACGCCGGTGTCCTCGCCCAGCCCGATGCCGATGCTGTTGGGGTTGCCCGCCACGGCTTGGGTGAGGCGGCTGAAGCGGCCGCGCTCCACGAAGTGGCTGTCGATGATCACGTCCTGGATCAGGCCGGCGCCGGTGGTCATCTTCACCCCGCCCTTGATGAGGCCGGTGGAGCTGTGGCCCTGGTAGATCATGGTGCTGCTCATGCACATGGCCCCCGCACTGGTGCCGGCGATCACGAAGCCGGGTTCCTCCAGGTAGCGGCGCTTCATCAGCTGCAGGAACGCGGTCCCCCCGAAGATGGTCGTGAGCCGCAGCTGGTTGCCCCCGCTCATCATCACGGCATCGGCCCGCGCCAGCCGCTTGATCATCTCCGGCCGCACATCGCCCCGGTCGCGGATGTCCAGCACGTCGATGTCCTTCGCGCCCAGGCGTCCGAAGGCTTCCAGGTAGTTGGCCCCGACCTCCTCGGGGATGCTGCTGGCACTGGTGATCACGGCGATCCTGCGCTCGGGCCCGCCCGCCTCGCGCACCACCCGCTTCAGGATGCCGTCCTCGATGAAGTTGTGGTGGAAGACCTTGCTGTGGTGGCCGGCCTCCGGCGTGTTGCCCTTGTCCTCGTTGCCGCCGATGGCGATCAGCTTGCCTTTGGGTGTCATGTGCATGGTTGGTGCCCCCGCCCCCGTGGCCCGCGCATGGCACCGGCCAGCGCGAAAGTAGCCTGCCGGCCGATCGCGGGCCAGCCTGCCATCGGATTTGATGAACAACCCAAGGCCGCCTATCTTCCCGCCGATCACCCATCCAGCTACCATGCGCATTCTCCGCATCGAGGCCATGCGAGGCCCCAATCAATGGTCGGTACGGCGGCAACACCTCATCGTGATGCGGCTCGACATCCAGGAGCTCGAGGAACGGCCCACCGACACCATTCCCGGCTTCTACGAACGGCTCACCAAGCTGCTGCCCTCCACCTTCAGCCACCGGTGCAGCGAGGAGCACGAGGGCGGCTTCTGGGAACGGGTGAAGCGGGGCACCTGGATGGGCCATGTGATCGAGCACATCGCCCTGGAGATCCAGACCCTGGCGGGCATGGACACCGGCTTCGGCCGCACCCGCAGCACCAGCGACCGCGGGGTGTACAACGTGGTGTTCAGCTACATGGAGGAGCCCGTGGGCCTCTATGCCGCCCGCGCCGCCGTGCGCATCGCCGAGGCGCTCATTTCCGGCGAACCGTACGACCTGGAGGCCGACATCCAAAAGATGCGCGAACTGCGCGAGGAAAGCCGCCTGGGGCCCAGCACCGCCAGCATCGTGCAGGAGGCGGTGAACCGCGGGATCCCCTATCTGCGCCTCAATGGCCAGAGCCTGGTGCAGCTCGGGCACGGCGTGCACCAGAAGCGCATCCGCGCCACCATCACCAGCCGCACCAGCAACATCGGCGTGGAGATCGCCTGCGACAAGGAGGAGACCAAGCAGCTGCTGGAGAGCTACGAGATCCCCGTGCCCAAGGGACGCGTGGTGCGCTCCGAGGAGGGGCTCAAGGACGCCCTGGAGGTGGTGGGCTATCCCTGCGTCATCAAGCCCATCGGCGGCAACCATGGGCGGGGCGCCACCATCGGCATCAAGACCTGGGACGAGGCCGTGGCCGCGCTGGCCAAGGCCAGGGAGATCAGCCGCAGTGTCATCGTGGAACGCTACATCACCGGCCTGGACCACCGGTTGCTGGTCATCGACCATCAGTTCGTGGCCGCAGCCAAGCGCACCCCGGCCTGCGTCGTCGGCGACGGCACCCGCACCATCCGCCAGCTCGTCGAGGAGGTGAACCAGGACCCCCGCCGGGGCTACGGCCATGAGAAGGTGCTCACCCGCATCGACATCGACGACCACACCGAGAAGCTCCTCGCCCGGCATGGCATGACCCCGGACAGCGTGCCGCCCAAGGACGAGGTGGTGTACCTCAAGGCCACGGCCAACCTCAGCACCGGCGGCACCGCCACCGACGTCACCGAGGTGGTGCATTCCTACAACGTGTTCATGGCCGAGCGCATCAGCCGCATCATCGACCTGGACATCTGCGGCATCGACATCATGACCGACGACATCACCCAGCCCATCCGCGAGACCGGCGGTGCCGTGCTGGAGGTCAACGCGGCCCCGGGCTTCCGCATGCACCTGGAGCCCACCGAGGGCATCGGTCGCAACGTGGCCGAACCCGTGGTGGACATGCTCTTCCCGCCGGGGGCCCCCAGCCGCATCCCCATCATCAGCATCACCGGCACCAACGGTAAGACCACCACCACCCGCCTCATCGCCCACCTGATGCGCAGCGTGGGGTACAAGGTGGGCATGACGTGCACGGACGGCGTGTACATCATGAACCGCATGCTGATGACCGGCGACTGCACCGGGCCGGTGAGCGCGCAGTTCGTGCTGAAGGACCCGCTGGTGGACATGGCCGTGCTGGAGACCGCACGGGGCGGCATCCTGCGGGCCGGCCTGGGCTTCGAGCACTGCGATGTGGGCATCGTCACCAACGTGGCCGCCGACCACCTCGGCCTGAAGGACATCAACACCATCGACGAACTGGCCCAGGTGAAGAGCGTGGTGCCCCGCAGCGTGCGCCGCGACGGATATGCCATCCTCAACGCCGACGACGAGCGGGTGATGGCCATGCGCAAGGCCTGCGACTGCAAGATCGCGCTCTTCAGCCTGGACGAGAACAACCGTCTGATCCGCCAGCACTGCAAACTGGGCGGCCTTGCGGCCATCTACGAGAACGGCTTCATCACCATCAGCAAGGGGGAATGGAAACTGCGCATCGAGAAGGCCGTCAACGTGCCGCTCACCTACGGCGGGCGTGCGGTGTTCAACATCCAGAACGTGCTGCCCGCCGTCCTTGCGGCCTACGTGCGCGGGGTCAAGATCGAGGAGCTGCGCCAGGCCCTGGCCACCTTCGTGCCATCGCCAGCGCAAACGCCCGGCCGCCTCAACCTGTTCCAGTTCAAGAATTTCCAGGTGGTGGTGGACTACGCGCACAACCCCCACGGCTTCGAGGCCCTGGGCCGCTTCCTGGCCAAGGTGCCCGACACGCCCAAGATCGGCGTCATCGCCGGCGTGGGCGACCGCCGCGACGAGGACACCATCAACCTGGGCCGCCTCAGCGCCCGCATGTTCGATGAGATCATCATCCGCCAGGACCGCAACCTGCGCGGCAAGAGCGACGACGAGATCATCGCGCTGCTGGTGAAGGGCATCCATGAAGTGGACCCGGCCAAGAAGTTCATCATCCTCAAGAAGGAGGAGGAGGCCATCCGCCATGCCATCGGCACCGCCCCCAAGGGCGCCTTCGTGGTGCTCTGCAGCGACGTGGTGCCCGATGCCCTGCAGCTCGTGCTCAAGCTGAAGGAACAGGACGACCAGGTGCCCTTCAGCAAGGACGACATCCCCAACCGGAACAAGGCGCTGGTGGGGTGATGTGGATGATGGGCTACATACGGTCCATCCTCACAACGAACGCACGAATGCAACCCTCTCACTGGCGGAGCCGAGCGAGAACATCCGAGGCGATTCGTTGTTGGCGCTCGGCTCGGCCTGCGCGGGGCTGGGCATGCAGGGGCCGAGTGCCTGCCGCGGATGCCGGGTGAGGTCGCGCGACTTGTCGCGGCCTCCGGCCGCAACACGGCATCCCGCTTCTTTGCCGCTTAGTTCAGCGAGTGTGACGGACCGTGCGTCGTGAGCGGCCTTGAAGCAAAGGCGGGCCGGAGGCCCTCGGCCAACCTCACTCGGCACGCACTAACGCAGCCATCCCGCAGGCGGAGCCGAGCGAGAACATCGCGATGGTCGGAGAGTGCGCAGGGTGTTCTACGCCGGCATGGGGCACGCCGCCATTCGGGATCACCGGGCATGGGGCCCGTGGCAGCGCAGCGACCGTTCGTCGAGATCGGTGACCGGAAGTGCCCCGTGGTCCGTTGTTATGGGGCATGAAACCGACCGCCGCGCTCGCCTGTCTCCTTGTGCCCGGGATGCTCCATGCCGGTACGTGGCACGTATCCACCACGGGGAACGATGCGGCCAGCGGCCTCTCCCTCGCCACGGCCTGGGCCACCCCGCAGCATGCCTCCGACCTGGCGATGGCCGGGGATACGGTGCTCGTGCATCCGGGCAACTATCCCGGGTTCGCCGCCATGGACCACAGCGGCACCACTTCGGCGCCCATCGTGTTCCGGGCATCGGGACCGGGGGTGCACATCACCTCGCCCTGCAGCTACAACGGGCTTGACGGCATCAATGTGGAAGGCGTGGAATGGGTGGTGATCGAGGGATTCACGGTGAACGACATGCCCCGCACCGGGATCCGCACGGCCTTGTCCGACCACATCACGATCCGCCACAACCACTGTGCGAACAACTACAAGTGGGGCATCCTGACGGGTTTCGCCGAACATGTCGTCATCGAACACAACGTGTGCATCGGGAGCGTGGATGAGCACGGCATCTATGTGAGCAACAGCGCGGACGACCCCATCATCCGGTTCAATACTTGTGCGGATAATCATGGGAACGGCATCCACATGAACGGGGACGAGAGCATGGGTGGCGACGGCGTGATCGGGAACGCACGGATCTACGGCAACACCATCCACGGGAATGGCGTGGGCGGTGGGAGCGGGATCAATTGCGACGGGGTGGTTGACGCCGTGATCCACAACAACCTGTTGTACGACAACCACGCCAGCGGCATCAGCCTGTACCGGATCGACGGAGGTGCGCCCAGCACGGGCAACAAGGTGTACAACAACACGGTCGTCAACGCGGCGGATGGGCGCTGGTGCCTCAACATCGGCGAGGGATGCACCGGGAACCAGGCGCTCAACAACATCCTGATCAACCTACATCCGTGGCGGGGCAGCATCGTGGTGGCGGCCAACGCGCTCAGCGGCTTCGTGAGCGACCACAACATCGTGACCCCGCGCCTGAGCCCGGACGGCGATGCCACGGTGCTGGACCTGGACGACTGGCAGACGCTTGGCTTTGACGCGGGCAGCATGGTCGCCGCCCCGCTGGCCCAGTTGTTCGTGCAACCGGGCAGCGACCACCACGCCGCAAGTCCTGCGGCCCCGCAAGTGGATGCCGGCACTTCCGCCGTGTCGACCGTGGTGCTGGACGACCTCGACGGCACACCGCGACCACAGGGCCTGGCCTTCGACATCGGTTGCCATGAAGCTCCCTTCGCCACGGCCGTGCCGGAAAGCCGGGCTGGAAAGGGACCCTCGCTCCGTGCCGAAGGTCGGGTGCTCGTGGTGGAGGCCACGGGTGCCGGGCGGTTGGAACTGCGGGACCCTGCGGGGCGCCTGGTGTTCACGACGGAGCTGACGGGCGACATCCAGCGGATCGCCACACCCATCACAGGGCCCGGACTGGCGTGCCTGTATGATACGGCCGGTGAACGCACCGCGGTGCGTAGGCTGCTGTTCCTGGATTGAACGGCATGGCCCGGAACATGCGGGGCATCCAGCGCAGGCCCATCCGCACCCCGTTCCTGCATGGCTTCCACCCGCAGGCGAATTGCGCTTGAACGATCCTCGTGCTACTTCTCCGACCGGATCCGCTGGCGGAACACCGTGCGCCCATTGCGCCCAGGGTCGCGCGAGCGTTGCGTGTGGGCGTGTCCGGCAGGTCGCTTATACGTTCATGGCTTGATCTTCAAGGTTGCCCGACCCTATCTTTACTGAACGAAACGCATGACCATGGACAATGCAGCGGCCAAATTGGAACTGTTGGAACGATTGGCCAGCATCAGGGATGAGAACGTGATCCGGCAGATCATGGACTTGCACAAAAAGACGTTTCCCCAAGCCATGGAGGAGGACCAAGATCTCACGGACGAGGAGATCGCCGAGTTGGAGGCCCAACGGGCCGACCACCACAGCGGGAGGTCCAAGTCCTACACCGCCGATGAATCCATCCGCATGATGCGTGAAGGATTCAAGGGATGAAGTACAAGCTGGAGGTAAAGGCGGTTGCCATCCGGCAAGCCGCCGAGGTTTATCACTATTACCAACGCAAGGTGCCAGGCTTGGGCGAGCGCTTCATTGCCGAGATCACTAAAGCCTATGCCACGCGGGAAAGTAACCCTGTGTTCGAAGTACGTAGGCCGCCGTTCCGTTACCAGAAGTTGCACAAGTTCCCGTATCGCGGGATCTACGAAGTACAAGGTGATAAGGTGGTCTGTACCAAGTGCGCCACCTGAAACGCCGGTCACACCGGAAGTTCGGACCCTAGGCTGATATCCGATCGGATCGGACTTGGGTGATCTGCCCACTTACTTCTCCAACCGGATCCGCTGGCGGAACACCGTGCGCCCATTGCGCAGCACCGCGACCACATAGCGCCCCGGCCTGGCCCAGGAAATGTCGATGGGGAAGGAGTCTTCCTTCAAGGGCTGCTGCGGCTTGATCTCCAGGATCGCGGTGCTGTCCGCGTTGCTCACCGTGATGTGCAGCATCGAGGGGTCGTTGGCGAAGTAGTCCAGCCGTGTGCGGCCCTGGGTGCGGCGCGGGAAGAGGCTGATCACCGGCACGGTGTCCGGCGCCACGGTGGGCGTGCCGCCCGTGCGGAACAGATGGACAAAGCCGTTGCCACAGTCGCTTTCGAAGTTCTTGAGCAGGCGACCCGCGCTGTCCAACAGGCGCAGGTAGCCGCTTCCACCCTCGGTGTTGTACCAGAACTCCAGCCCGTCGCCGGCGGTATCCTGCAATTGAAGGCGGTAGGTGGCCGGCGGCAGGTGCAAAGTGTCGGAGTAGAGCGTATCGGCGCGCAGGGAGCCGAGCGGCCGGTCCACCAGCACCTTGCCGGAAGCATCGGCCAGACGCAGCGCATTGTGCTCGGGTTGGGCATTGGTGCGCAATTGCAGCACAACGGTGGCGGGCAGCACATCCACCGGGGCATACGGGCTGCGCAGGCTGTTATCGGCACGCCAGGCGTCGCCTTTGCCGTTCGGCTTCTCCAGCACGGCCCGGAACACCTTGCGTCCCGCTCCATGGTCCACCGGCCCAGGAAGGTCCACGGTATCGCTGGCGCCGAAGGCCAGGAGGCCATGCCATTCAAAGGTCCGCATCACACCGCCCACGCTGCCGTAGCGGATGGTGAGCGACCGCAGCGTATCACTTCCGGCGTTGGCGATCACGATCCGGGGGCCGTCATGCGTCGCATTCATGCGGGCGTAGCGCGGTGCATCGCTGGGCACCAATACCTCGGTGATCATCGCGTCGTGCGCGGCGGTGGCCCGGCCCAGTTGCACGGCATAGGCGGAAAGGTTGGTGAAAGCCGTGCTGCTGTCCGTGGTGTAGGGCTCCATGTGGATGTCCACCACATGCTCCGCCTTTCCGGGCGGTAAGGGCACTGTGACCTGATCCGGTGGCTGAAGCTCACCCGGGCACCAGTCCGCACGGTCGAAGATCCACGTGCCGGCCTGCGGCTGCAGCGGGTTGCTGGCGCATTCCTTCCAGAGCTTGCGGTGCTGCACCACGCGGCCGTCCACGGTGATGCTGCGTCCCTTTGCGCAGAACTCACCGCAGCCGTCGGAAGGGTTCATGCCGTGGCCCGTCTGCTGGGTGCGGATGCGCAGCCATTCGGCGCCGGGCAGGGTGTGCACGGTGCGCGGTGCCAGTTCCCGCTCGATGGGCCTGGTGCTGTCGCCGTACGCGAAGTGCCCACGGTAGAGCTCCTGGACGCCCAATATCGGCGCGATGGGCTTGCCGGTGATGTAGTGCAGGTCCAGGCTCACCGCCCAGCCCCGGTCGTTGTTGGGCTCATAGCCGTGGTGCACGTGGATCAGCTCCACGCTGTCGCGCAGTACGGGCCAAAGCTCACTGACGTCGGACGCCCATGTGAACTGCCAGCCCTGCTTGTAGTAGCTGCCGTACGGGGTGAGCATGCGTGCCAGCTCGATGGTGTCGGTGCCGTGCAGCGGCTTCACCCACACATGGTCCAGGTAGTCCCATTCGGCACAGTTCAGGCTATCGGGGCACGCGTAGGTGAGGGTGAGCAGGATCCGCCGTACAGGCGTGCCCGCAGACGGCAGCGCCACTTTCCTATGCAGGTAGCGCACGCCTTGGGAGGGGTCGGTCACCACCAGTTCACGCTGCAGGGCTTGTACGGTGAGGGTGTCCTGGGCTGCCGCGGTGAAGGTGGCCAGGAGAAGGGACAGGGACAAGGAACGCATCGGGGACCAAGATCGGCCATGCCGTAGGAAGGAGGAATGCCCCGCAAGCTGCTGGCCCTTGTGGACGAGATGAACACAGCCGGTGCGGACCGGCGGATGACCACCTACGCACGCTGCGGGCACACCTTCACCGGCCCGGCGAGCACCGGATACGATGCGCGGATGGCCGCCCGCGCGTGGCGGCACACGCTGCTGTTCCTTCGCGAGGTGCTGGACCGACGGTCTACTTCCGCACCGCCCGCACCACGACGATCAGCAGCACGGCGCCCACGGTGGCGCAGATGATGCGACCGATGAGGTGGGTGGCGCTCAGTCCGAGCACCCCGAAGACCAGGTCGCCGACGAAGCCGCCCACGATCCCCAGCACGATGTTCACGAGCAGGCCGTAGCCATCGCCCTTCATCAAACGGCCGGCCAGCCACCCGGCGATGCCGCCCACGATCAAGCTCCAGAGGATACCCATGGGGTGAAGGCAAGCGGGGTGGGCGCTCCGTTATCGACGGACCACGCGATGGCTGGATCGTGAACCATCGAGGGCATCCACCACGATGACATAACACCCCACCTGCAGGCCGCCGAGATCCAGGGTCCGGACATTCCGTTGGACCATGAGCGTGCGTCCCGCGAGATCGTGGACCGACACGGAACGTACACGCTCCCCGAGATCTACAGGTCCGTCGGTGGGGTTGGGGTGGATGAGCGGATCGGAGTGGAGCTGGTACGGGTCATTGGCCGCCGGGACCGAGGTGTTCACCAGACGCCAGGCATCGTTCGAGGCGATGCCGGCCATCAGCCAAAGGGCATCGTTGAAGACACAGATCGAACCGGCATGCCTGGGAAGGAAGGGGCTGTTCTTCAATTCGCGCCAGGTGATCCCATCCGGGGAGTACCAGGTCTCGGCGTTGTCGGTCTGACGGGCCACACCGGCGACGACCCAGATGTGATCATCGAACCAGGCCACGTGGTGCCAGTACCGGGGCGACCAGGGCGCTGACGCGAGCACCAGCTCCCAATCCGCGCCGTTCGTGGTCTTCCACACATCATTGTAGCAACGTCGGTCCCAAAGCCGACCGCCACCAAGGAGCCAGCAGGTCCCATCCTCGTCCACGCAGCTGTTCAACACCATGCCACGCCCCGGCCACGGGGCGTCCGGCAGCTGTTGCCAATCGATCCCATCGGTGCTGGCCCATACCTCATTGAGGTTGTCCGGAACGTAGGCTTCCTGCTGGCCGCCGAAGTGGATCATCGTGTCGCCGATGGAGGCCACTTGGTGCATCGTTCTCGAAGGGTTCATGCCCTG
Organism: Flavobacteriales bacterium; assembly: GCA_013360395.1. GTDB lineage: Bacteria > Bacteroidota > Bacteroidia > Flavobacteriales_F > PHOS-HE28 > PHOS-HE28. Next base: position 8,861 of record JABWBQ010000034.1, on the reverse strand, counting down.
GATGCTATCGGTCACCTGGGACCATGTGGCACCATCGACCGACCGCCACACATCCTGGAGCCATCCGCTCTGTGGGTCCGCGCCGATCACCCATAGCGCGCTATCGTGCACCAGCCAGCCACTGACATGCCGGCCCGGCCAGGGTGCATCGGGATGCTGTGTCCAGTTCAGTCCGTCCATGGTGCTCCACACCTCCGAATGGGTGTGGTGCGGCGGATGATGGGGCGGGTCCCATCCGCCCAAAGCCCACATCTGCCCGGCATGGGCCAACAGTCCGACCCCGTCGCGTGGTGTGAAGGGGAGCGCGGGGCTCACGGGATCCCAACGGTACGAGCTCACCACGAAACCGCCGCTATAGGCCACCCGAGAGGTATCGGACCGGTCGCGAATGCGCAGCTCGACCGTGGTCCCGACCGGCATGGTCATGGGCAGGGGATAGGGTGTCCAGGCCGTCAGGCCCGGATGGCCGATCGGGGTCCATGCCCCCGCACCGTTCTGGCGGAGGTCCAGGTCGATCGAATCGCCGACCGCAACGGGATCCCAGCGCCAGTTCACCCACGCGGTATCGCCCCATGCATAGGCATCCGTGGACTCCGGAGCAAGGAACCGCAAGGGGACCCTGTCGTGGTAAAGCTGTTGGATCTCGGAGTGGTCCAATGCCCGGTCATAGACCACAAGGTCGTCAACGTCGCCATTCAGGCCGTACGGACCACCTCCGACCACCAGATCGAGATCGCCTCCCAAAGCACCGGAGGCCAGGGTCTCCGCATAGAGGTCTCCATCGTGCCAGATCCGCAGTGTATCCGACGATCGTTGGAGAACGTGATGATGCCAACGACCATCGGTGAACCGGCCCGGCACGCCTTCCGCAAGGACGTTCTGGCCCGAGCCGCTGCCGTTCCAATGGATGAACGTCCCATAGTGCAGCTCCAACACGGGCTGGGAGGGGGCGTTCGTGTTCAGCGCACAGTGGAGGTTGGTGGTGGTATCCGCAGGAGTTGACCGCCGACAGAACAGGCTTTGTTGCTCGGGTGAGGCGGAGCGATACCAGATCGAAAAGGTGAACGCCTGAGCGGCCGGGACAAGACCGGCCATGGCCACATGGATCGAATCCGTGACCCCTTCGAGGTGGAGCGAAGCACCGACCACCCCGTTCCGGTCCGGTGCATGCAGGGTGCTGCTGGAGACCACGGCAAGCCCCAGCGGGCCAATGTCCACTACGCTATCGTTGAAGGTAAGATGGCAGACCCGCCCGGACGCAGGCACCTGCCCCAGCAGGGAAGGCGCGGTCGCGATGCCCAGGGTGATGACGAGCAGCCACCTCATGTTCAAATCTACTCGTCGCCTTCAACGAAAAAGGCCCCGTTGCCGGGGCCCTTCGGAGTTCACAGCGATACGCCTCACTGGGCCGTGGCGGCCACGTTCTGGCGCTTCTCGGTGATGCGGGCGCTCTTGCCGCGGCGCTCACGCAGGTAGAAGATACGGGCACGCCGCACGTCGCCGCGCTTGTTCACGTCCACCTGATCGATGAAGGGGGACGACACGGGGAAGATGCGCTCCACGCCCACGTTGCCGCTCATCTTGCGCACGGTGAAGGTGGCGGTGCTGCCCGAGCCCTTGCGCTGGATCACCACGCCTTGGAACTGCTGGATGCGCTCCTTGTTGCCCTCCACGATCTTGTAGTGCACGGTGATGGTGTCACCGGCCTTGAAGTCGGGCATGGCCTTCAGGGGTGCCCATTCCTTTTCGAGTTGCTTCAGCTTATCCATGGCGCTCAGGCACTTATGCGGGCATGACCCGCGTTCGGGGCCGCAATATTACGGAACTTTCCGGATCCCCGCTCCGCTCAGCCTTCGCCGAAGGTTCCGGTCCCGTCGCCACCGCCTTCCAGCAGCTCGGGCCGGCGCTCCCGGGTGCGTTCCACGGCCTGCTGGTGGCGCCATTCGGCGATGCGCGCCTCGTGCCCGCTGAGCAGGATGTCGGGCACCTTCCAATCGCCGTACACGGCGGGACGGGTGTACACCGGCGGGGCCACCAGGCCGTCCTGGAAGCTGTCGCTCAAGGCCGAGGTCTCGTCGCTCAGCACCCCCGGCACCAGGCGGATCAGGGCGTCGCTGAGCACCGCCGCCCCGAGCTCGCCGCCGCTCAGCACGTAGTTGCCGATGCTCACCTCCAGGTCCACCAGGTGCGTGCGCACCCGCTCGTCCACGCCTTTGTAATGCCCGCAGAGCAGGATCAGGTTGCGGTGCACGCTCAAGCGGTTGGCCAGCGGCTGGTCCAGCAACTCCCCGTCCGGGCTCAGGTAGATCACCGCATCGTAGGGGCGCTCGCCCTTCAGCTGGGTGATGGCCCGGTGGATGGGTTCCACCTGCAGCACCATCCCGGCGCCACCACCGAACACATAGTCATCGATCCGCCGGTGCTTGTCGGTGCTCCACTGGCGCAGGTCGTGCACCACCACTTCCACCAGGCCTTTCTGCTGGGCGCGTTGCAGGATGCTTTCGGCGAACCAGCTGTCCAGCAGGCGCGGCACGGCCGAGAGGATGTCGATGCGGAGGCGGACCATGGGTGCGAAGTTCCTCAGGGGATGAACACCAGGCCCACCTGCGCGGCGAAACCACGGGCCCGTGGGCCGGTGAAGCCGTACAGGTTGGGCAGCAGCAGCTCGGCCCCCAGCCAGCGGGTGATGCGGAACCGGCCGTGCAGCCCGGCACGCAGCCCGCCGGAACCGCCGTACTGGGCCGAAAGGCCCACGTACTGGTCCCCGAACCGACGCCAGCCGATGACCTGGGCGAAGGGGATGAAGCCGGGCAGGGCACGCTGGGCCACCCGCAGGTCCATCCGCCAGCCCGTGGCCCAGGTGGCGCCGTACGCCACCCAGGCATGCACCGGAAGCATGTGCCAACGCGCGCCCGTGACAGGGCGTACGCCGAAGGTGTCCAACAGCTGTTGTTCGCCCGTGAGCGCACCGTCCAGGTCGAAGATGTCCTCCACATCGAACCCGTCGAAGGCGAGGCCGGTGTCCGCGCTGGTGTGCAGGGTGCGCGGGCCCCACCGCACGGCACCCAGGTCGTCGGCCCCCACGGTGATGCGGTGCGTGGCACCGTTGCGGCCGGGCAGGCCGAAGCGCTGTGCGAAGCTGACCGCGGCGCCGATCCCGTTGAAGGCACCCAGGTCGTTGCGTGCGGTATCGCTCTGGTGGTAGCTGCCGTGAAGCCGCAGGTCCAGGCGGGTGCCGTCGGCCGCTGTGAAGAGGGTCGCATCCTGAAGGTCCACGGACGTCCACGAGCTCCCTTTCACCAGGTCGAACCGGACCCAGCTTCCGGTGCGCACGTTGTACAGGCCGGCGCCCAGGGTCTGGTAGCGCTGCCGTTCGAAGGCCGATCCGGAGAGGTCGGCCATCCGGCCCGCGGAACCGGCGTTGCCGAAGAAGGTCAGTTCGTACACGTCGGGACGGAAACGCAGCCCGACCTGGTCCGTGTAGGCGGCGGACAGCAGCACTTTCAGGCCGGGCCGGCCGAGCACGCTGTCGCCGAACACGGCGTGCAGCCCCACCTGCATCACCTGCCCCATGCGGTTGTTGGTGCGCAGCGCCTCCTGGCTGCGCAGGCGCACATCACGCGCCACGAAACCGCCCTGCGCCAGGTCGAGGACGAGCTCGTTCAACAGGGTGTTCGCGTCGTACGCGAAGCCACCGTGCAGTTCCAGGCGGTCCGCTTCCGCAGGGATGCCCGCGGGCAGCAGGTCCTGTGCGCCGGCGAACAGGGGAACGGCCAGCGCCAGGGCCAGGGCGTGCAGGCGTTCACTCATCGCCGTTCACCACATGGTTCACGCCGGCCACCACCTGCAGGTCCAGGCGGTAGTGGGCCATCAGCGGCAGGTGCTGGGCCTGGTCGGCGGTGTTGAAGACCGCGCGCACCCGGAGCGGGAGGCCCGTGTAGAGCAGGTCCACCAGGGCGGGGGAGAGGGAGGCCGTGCAGGTGGAGCGTACCGGGTCGCGCACCAGCCCGTCGGGGTCCACCTCGCCGGAGGCCACTTCGCCCACCACGGGAATGACGCCCGCCACCGCGCCGTTCGCGTCCAGGATGTCCAACAGGAGCCGGGCCCGGAAGGGGAAGCCGTTGGTGGCGAACAGGGTGAGGGTGCCTTCGGTGAGGCCGTGCCCCTCGGCCGTGCCCGGCAGGTCGGGCGTGAGGGTGCGCTCCACGGTGAGGTCCGTGGCGATCAGCCGCAGGGGCATCTCCAGTTCCAACCGGGCACTGATGGCGCTTTCGTAGTAGAGGAAATCGTGCCCGTTGCTCACGTCGCCCAGCGGGTTCAGCTCCAGGTCCATGGCATAACGCAGGCGGTCGGGCAGGTTCTCCACGAAGGGTGCGATGCTGCTGTTGCCGGTGTGCAGGGTGGCGTTCCACACGGTGGGCTGGAAGCTGCCGCCCAAGTCGAGCGCGCGGGTGAGGTTGATGGGCACGCCCACCAGCGGTCCCGTCAGCGGGACCTCCGTACCGGTGCGTGTGTTCTCCGATACCAGTTCGTGGATGCGGATGCGGAGGTCGGCGCCCACCCCGTTGCTGATGCGGATGCGGGCCTCGGCCTGGTCGATGTCGAGCAGGCCGTGGGTGATGCGGTCGAAGAGGTCGAGTTCGGTGTGCTCCGGGCCCACCTGCTCCACGCGGTTCCCGAAGTAGCCCTCGGCGTACTGGGGCACGATATCGGAGTAGGTGGCCACGGCTTTCACACTGTCCATGTTGGTGACGTTGGCCCCCGCACCGTTCGGGTCCAGCTGGATGGTGACCTGGGAGTGGAGGGCGTTCACCTGGTCGAAGGCCGGTCCGCGCAGGTCGAACCAATGACCGGCGAGGTCGCGGGTGAGCGTGGTCGCCGAGGGGGTTTGCGGGCTGCCGGCGGGCACGGCCCCTTGCACGGCGACGGGCTGGCCGTTGAAGGTGGCACCGGGCAGGGCGAAGGTGCCGTGGATGCCGCTGGCGATCATGTTGGTGAGGGCCACCTCCAGTTGCCCGCTCCGGATCGCCAGCGTGCGCAGCTGCACACCCTCCAGGTCCAGGGCGGTGGCGTCCTCGTCGGTGGGCAGCAGGGCGCCGGCGGCGAAGAAGAGCGGTCCCGGAACGGGCAGTACGTAGCTGTAAGTGATCCCCGTGTCGGGGACCTGCAACAGGGTGTCCAGGCGGATGCCGAAGAGCTCGGTGCGGTACAACAGGCTCAGCTCCCCGGCGTCGCCCTCCACCAACAGCGAATCGGCCACGAGGTCGCCGATCGTGAGCGAAGTGTTCACCAGGGGGGCCAGCACATCCACATCCCACCGGGCGGGTCCGGCGTCCTTGCGGCAGCCCGTGGATCCCACCCCCAGGGCGCACACCACGGCGATGGCCGAGGCAACCCTGGCCGTGGCGGCATCGTTCCTCATAGGGGGCGTAATTTAGCCACCGCCGCTTGTTGGCGCGGCAACGTCCCTGGAGGAAGGCATGTTCGGAAAACGCGGGTTCCTGGTCCCTTGGATCGCATCAAGCGTGCTGATGTACGGGCTTTCGTACGTGTGGCATGGGCTGGCGCTGACCGACCTGCAGGACCTGCGGATCCCGTTGCCGTTGTACCTGGCCCTGAGCGGCCTGGTGTACCTGATCATCGGCATGGCGATCACCTTCCTGGTGCATCAGGCCATCGCCTACGAGTGGGTGAGCCTCAAACGGGCCTTTCCGCTGATGAGCGCCCTGCTGGGCGCCGCGGTGGGCTTCGTGGTCTTCCTGCTGGTGTACATCCTGGGGATGAGCTTCGCCAAATCGGGGGCCGTGCACGTGGTGATCGATGCCCTTTGGCAGATGCTGGAACAGGGGCTGGGCGGGCTGATGGTGAGCCTGGGCGTGATCTACGACATGCACCGCCGCTTCATGGAGAACGAGCGGGCGCATTGATCAGCGGTACCGGTCCTTCCAGATGCGGTCGAGGTGTTCGGCCCAGCGCTGCTCGCGGGGGTTGTCGCCCGGCGTGTAGAGGCGCGTGCCGCTGACGGCCTCGGGCAGGAATTCCTGGTCGCCGGCATGGCCGGGCTGGTCGTGGCTGTACTGGTAGTCGCGGCCGTAGCCGAGGTCCTTCATCAGGCGGGTGGGGGCGTTGCGCAGGTGCAGCGGCACGGGCAGGTCGCCGGTGCGCTGCACCAGTTGCTGGGCGGCGCCGATGCCCTTGTACGAGGCGTTGCTCTTGGGTGCGCAGGCCAGGTACACCGCGCACTGGCCCAGGATGATGCGGCTTTCGGGCCAGCCCACCATTTGGGCGGCCTGCATGGCGGTGGTGGCCAGCAGCAGGGCGTTCGGATCGGCGTTGCCCACATCCTCGCTGGCCAGGATCACCATGCGGCGGGCGATGAACAGCGGGTCCTCGCCGCCTTCCACCATGCGGGCCAGCCAGTACAGCGCCGCGTGCGGATCGCTGCCGCGCATGCTCTTGATGAACGCGCTGATGATGTCGTAGTGCTGTTCACCCTGCTTGTCGTAACGCGCGGCCTGGCCCTGCACCACCTGCTTCACCAGTTCGTCGGTGATGGAGATCACACCGTCGCCGGCGGCCTTCACGCACAGCTCGAAGGTGTTCAGCAGCCTTCGGGCATCGCCCCCGCTGGCGCGCAGCAGGGCCTCCGTGCCCGCGAGGGCGATGGACCTGTGCCGCAGCTCGGTGTCCTGGCGCATGGCCCGGTCAAGCAGGGCCAGGAGGTGTTCCTCGGCCAGCGGCCGCAGCACGTACACCTGGCAGCGGCTCAGCAGGGCGCCGATCACCTCGAAGCTGGGGTTCTCGGTGGTGGCGCCGATCAGGGTGATGGTGCCCTTTTCCACGGCGCCGAGCAGGCTGTCCTGCTGGGCTTTGCTGAAGCGGTGGATCTCGTCGATGAAGAGCACGGCACTGCGTGCGAAGAGGCCCTTTCCCCCGGCCTGCTCGATGACCTCGCGCACCTCCTTCACCCCGCTGCTGATGGCGCTGAGGGTGAAGAAGGGGCGTTGCAGTTGTTCGGCGATCAGCCGGGCCAGGGTGGTCTTGCCCACCCCTGGAGGTCCCCACAGCACCATGCTGGGCAGCATGCCGCCGGCGATGGCCCGGCGCAGGATCCCCTCAGGGCCCACCAGGTGTTCCTGGCCCACGACCTCGTCCAGGTGGCGGGGGCGCATGCGCTCGGCCAGTGGCGCGGCATCCATGCGGCGAAGGTAGGCCCACAACGAAGGACCCCCTCCGGGCGGGAGGGGGTCCTGTCGTAGGGGTCGTGGACCGGTCAGCGGGTCAGGACCAGCCGCCCGTGGACGCTCCGGCCGTCCAACGTCAGGTGATAGAGGTAGGTGTTGCCGGTGAGGCCCTCGGCGCCCAGCTCCACCTGGTACTCGGTGCCATGCTCAACGCGACCCTCGAAGAGGCGGGCCACCGGGCGGCCCTGCAGGTCGGTGAGGTCAAGCACGGCCTGCCCGTCGCGGTCAGCGGTGAAGCGCAGGGTGGTCTTCACGCGGAAGGGGTTCGGGTTGGCACTGACGGCCAGCTTCTTATTGCCCAGCACGGTGATCACCTGCACCAGCTCGCTGGTGTTGCCGCAGTCGTCCACGGCCGTCCAGGTGCGCGTGATGGTGAAGCCCTTCTCGCAGTCCTTGCCGCTGGCGTCCTCGGTGAACACCACGTCCACCTCGCCGCTGCAATTGTCGATGGCCTTGCACAGCTCGGGGTCGGGCACCTTGTCACACACGGTCTCCAGATCGGTCACCGAGCACAGGATGGTCGGCGGGGTGGTGTCCACCACCTCGATGGTCTGGGTGGCGGTGGCGGTGTTGCCGCACAGATCGGTCACGGTCCAGGTACGCACCACGGTGAACTCGTTCTTGCAGTCGCCGGGCACGGTCTCCTCGGTGAAGAACACCTCGAGGTCCGTGCTGCAGGCATCCTGCGCTTCCACCACCGCGGGTTCGGGCAGTTTCTGGTCGCACTCCAGGGTGAGGTCGGCGGGCACACCCACCAGGACGGGCGCTTCGTTGTCCACCACCGTCACGGTCCGGGTCGCGCTGCTGCTGTTGCCGCACTCGTCCGTGGCGGTCCAGGTCTGCACCAGCTGGTAGTTGCCCGGGCAGTTCCCCGGCACGAACACTTCGGTCATCGTCACGGTCGACGCGCTCTTGCAGGCGTCCGCCGCTTGCACCTCGGGCAGCTCATCGCTCAGTTCGTCGCAGGCCACGGTGATGTCCGCCGGCACACCGATCAGCTCGGGGCCCTGGGTGTCCACCACGGTGATGATCTGCACGCAGGTCTCACTGTTGCCCAGGGCGTCCGTGGCCCACCAGGTACGGGTCAGGATGTAGGGGCAGCTTCCGCTCCAGCTGTCGGTCCAGCCCACGGTCACCTCGGGGCACTTGTCGTCCTTGCGGAAGATCGGATGGCCCACATCGTAGGGGTGCAGGGAACTGCCGCATTCCACGGTCACGTCCGGTCCGCACATCACGATGAGGTCGCTGCACTCATCCTTGTCACAGGGGTCGATCACGACGACATCCATGGTGGCGCTGCATCCGTTCTCACCCGTCACGGTCACCGTGTAGGTGCCGGCTTCCATGGTGGTGGCCATGGGCCCGGCGCTGCTGAAGCCGTTCGGGCCGGTCCACAGGAAGGACACTGCGGCTTGCGAGGTCGCCGTCAACGTCGCCTCCATGGTGTTGCAATCGATCGGCGTGGCCTCCGCATCCAGGTCAGGCGCCGTGGTGTCCTCCAGCACTTCGGCCGTGGCAGTGCTGGTGCAGCCGTTGGTGCCCGTCACCACCAGGGTGTAGGTACCCGGCACACACACCGTCGGGTTCTGGTCGTCGCTGGTGAAGCCGCCGGGGCCG
>JABWBQ010000033.1 GCA_013360395.1 Flavobacteriales bacterium | reverse complement strand
CTCAACCCTTACAGAGCGTCCAGCTATGCGCGGGTTTCGCGCCTCGGCTGCCCGGAAAACTCCTCCGGCTCGCTGCCAAAAACTATTTTGAGATGGCTTCTACTGAGACGGCATGAAAGAACCGGTCGATCCAATGGTGAAAAGGTGAAAGGGTGAAAAGCGCGAGAAGGTGAAATGCCTCGCACCCTTTCACGCTATCACCCCAGTGGTCCAGATCGCTGAGCTCGGCCGGATCTTCATCACCGGCTCAGTAAGATGGCTTCCCAGGGATCAGAGCGTGAAGGTCTGCCCCTTGTGCGGGATCGCGATGTCGCGATGGCCGGCGGCGGCGCATTGGTCGCGCAGACCTTCCAGCGAGGACTTGATGCCGTGCACCAGGAACAGCTTCCGCACCCGGGCCGGGTCCTGGCAGCCCAGGAAGCGCAGCAGTTCGCCGCGGTCGGCGTGGGCGCTGTAGAAACCCATGCGGTGCACGGCGGCCTTCACCGGCACCGGTTCCCCGAAGATGTGGACCACCTCGCGGCCCTCGAGGATCTCGTGGCCCAGGGTGCCCGGCGCGCAGAAGCCCACCGCCAGCACCGTGTTGCGCGCGTTGGGCAGGCCGTGGCGCAGGTGGTGGCGGATGCGGCCGGCCTCCATCATGCCGCTGGCCGCGATGACGATGCAGGGTTCCTGCCGGCTGTTGAGCTGCTTGCTGCGCTCGGGGTTGCGCACGAACTCCACGCCCGGGAAGCTGAACAGGTCGGCATCGCGGTCCAGCTCGGCACGCACGGCCGGCCGGAATGCGCGGCTGTGGCGGCGTACGATCTCCGTGGCACTGATGGCCAACGGGCTGTCCACGAACACGGGGATGCGCGGCAGCAGGCCCTGGTTGCTGAGGCTGTTGAGCGTGTACAGGATCTCCTGCGTCTTGCCGATGCTGAACGCCGGGATCAGCAGCTTGCCCTTGCGCACCACGCAGGCCTCCCGGACATGGTGCAGCAGTTCCTCCTCGGCCTGCGCGACCCCCGGGTGGTCACGGTCGCCGTAGGTGCTCTCGCACACAATGACGTCGGCCTGCGGGAAGGGGGCGGGTTCCGGCAGCAGGCGGTCCACGTACCGGCCCACATCGCCGCTGAAGGTCAGGTGCAGCACACGCTCCCCGTCGTCGATGGTGAGGTGCACGGCCGCGCTGCCCAGGATGTGGCCCGCATCGGTGAGGGTGCAGGTGACGCCGGGCACCACGGGGAAGGGTTTGTTCAGGTCGTAGGCCTCGAAGCGCTCCATCGCAGGGCGCACCTCGTCCACGGTGTACAGCGGCCCCGGTTCGTCGAGGGCGCGGCCCTGGCGCTTGGCCCGTTTGAGGTCGTAGGCGTGGTCGGCCTCCTGGATGTTCGCACTGTCCTCGAGCATGATGGCGCACAGGTCGCGCGTGGCTGCCGTGGCGTGAATGGCCCCGCGGAAGCCCTCGGCCACCAGGCGCGGCAGCAGGCCGCTGTGGTCGATGTGGGCATGGCTCAGCACCACGGCATCCACCGCGGCGGGGTCGAAGCCGAAATGGCGGTTGGGGTCGACCTTGCCCCGGTCCACCGCCTCGCCTTGGAACATGCCGCAATCCAACAGCACCCGGCGCACATCGCCGTCGCGATGCCGGACCTCGACCAGGTGCTTGCTGCCGGTCACCGTGCCCGCGGCGCCGTGGAAGGTGATGGAGATGGCCATGGGTGCAAGCTACTGATGCGAACGGGTCGGAGGGCCGCGGGCCGGTCAGGGCACATCCGTCGCCGGGGCCAGGCGCAAGGCCAGGTCGTAGTACGGGCCGAGCATGTGGTGCATGAACACGCGCTTGGGGTCGTCCGGTCGCTGCGCACGGTAGGCCGCATCGGGCCGCAGCACCACGGTGGGCCCGGTGCGCACGAAGTGGGCCCCCTCGGGCATCGTGGGGGCGGTGTAGCCGGGCATCGCGCGGGCGGCCAGCTTGCCCAGGGTGCGGCCCAGCACGCGGTGCAGGCGACGCCGGGCCCGGCGGGTGGAGCGGTCCAGCTTGCCGTACATGCGCCCCAGGGCGATGTCCTGCGGGAAGGGCAGCTTGCGGATGGCCTTGCGGGCATCCTTGAACGGGTTCACCGGGCTGAAGTCGTCCACGGTCTGCACGGTCATGGGCACCTCGGGCACCCAATCGGCGCTGTTCACCACGTTCACCGCCCAGCCCTGGCCGCAGGTGGCCTCGTAGCCGTAAGCGAAGGGCAGGTTGCCCGGCTTGGGCGCGGCGCTGCAGTAGGTCTTGAACTGAAGGTCCCCGGGCAGGCGCCCGGTATCGCGCAGGTGCCACAGATGGGCCGTGAGCAGGTAGGCGATGGCCCCGCCCTGGCTGTGCCCGGTGATCAGCACCTGGCGTGTGCCCGCGGCGTGGAGCGAATCGAGCTTCGGTAGGATGCTGCGCTGCAGATGGCCCAGGCCGATGAGCCAGCCCAGGTGGACGCACGCACGCGGATCGTCGCTCAGCACATAGCGGAAGGGACCATCGCCGTCCAGGTCCAGGCTGCCTTGGGCGGGCACCAGCACGGCGTAGAAGTTCTCCATCCAGCTGGTGAGTGCGCCGGTGGTGCCACGCACCACCACGGCCGCCGTGCCCCGGCCATCGGTGTACAGGTCCCACCGGTTGTCCAGGCCCACCACGGGGCTGCGCCACGTCAGGGTGAAGCGCTCGGGGGGCGGCAGTCGGTTGTCACCCACCACCGTGTCGCCCTGGGTGGCGTACACGCGGAGCAGCTCGAGGTATTCGGCCTGGTCGAAACCCGGCCGCAACTGCGCGGCGCACACGGTGGTGAGCAGGAAGGCAAGGGTTGGCAGGACGAGCGGGCGCATGGGTACGATGATGGACGGGCACAAAAGTGCGAAAGGACCATCCCCCTATCTTGTGCGCACCCCACCGATGCGCTTCATCCCCCACCGCACCGTGCGGCCGACGGAACAGCCGTCGTTGCCGCTGCTGGTCCTCGGCGCCGCCTGCAGGCGCGCCTTCCATCCGCTCCTGGCCATCGCCCTGCTGCTCCCGCTCCTGGGCACGGCCCAGCAGTACAGGCTGCGCGGGGTGGTGAGCGATGCCGCCAGCGGCGAAACCCTCATCGGCGCCACCGTGGCGTTGAAAGGCACCAAGGCCGTGACCCAGACCGACGTGGAGGGACGCTTCGAGCTGCCGGTGAACGAACCGCCCCCGTTCGTGCTGCTGATCAGTTATGTGGGCTACACCGACCTGGAAGTGGAGGTGCGCAGTACCGACCAGGAGCTCCGGTTCAAGCTGAGCGCGGACCAGGTGCTGCTGCAGGAGGCCGAGGTGGTGGGCAGCCGGATCAGCGAGAAGCAGAAGCAGGCGCCGCTCACCGTGGAGAGCATGGACATCATCGCCATCCGCGAGGCGCCCAGCGGTGACTTCTACGAGAGCCTCGGCACCTTGAAGGGCGTGGACATGACCGCGGCGAGCTTCGGCTTCAAGGTGATCAACACGCGCGGCTTCAACAGCACCAGCCCGGTGCGCAGCCTGCAGCTGATCGACGGGGTGGACAACCAGAGCCCGGGGCTCAACTTCAGCCTGGGCAACTTCCTGGGGGCCTCCGACCTGGACGTGATGAAGGTGGACGTGATCGCGGGGGCCAGCAGCGCCTTCTATGGACCGGGCGCCTTCAACGGCGTGATCCAGATGACCACCAAGAGCCCGTGGGCCTTCCCCGGCCTGAGCGTGAGCGCCAAGGCCGGGGAACGCGACCTGCTGGAGGGCAGCATCCGGTGGGCGCAGGTGTTCAAGAACAAGGCAGGCCGCGAGCGGTTCGCCTACAAGCTGAACCTCTTCGCCATGCGTGCCGAGGACTGGTACGCCACGAACCTGGAGCCCACGAGCAACAGCCCCACCGGCATGGACAACCCGGGACGCTATGACGCGGTGAACAGTTACGGCGACGAATGGGTGACGGTGAACAACGACTTCAGCAACACCCTGTTCGCCCGCAAACAATACCCCGGGCTGGGGCTCTTTCTGCGTCCGGGCTATCGCGAAGAGGACCTTGTGGACTACGACACCCACAACCTGAAGGCGGGCCTGAGCCTGCACTACCGGCTCACCGACAGCGTGGAGGTGCAACTGGCCACCAACTACAGCACCGGCAGTACAGTGTACCAGGGCGACAACCGCTACCGCCTGGAGGGGGTGCAGTTCTTCCAGCACCGCCTGGAGCTCCGCCAGGAAGGGCGGTGGCATTTCCGCACCTACGTGACGCACGAGGATGCCGGGACCACCTACGACATCTACACCACGGGCCTGCGTCTTCAGGAGGCCAGCGGTCCCACCCCGGAGTGGAACATCCGCTACTTCACGTTGTGGGAGACCTGGATCAAACCGCTGATGAACGCCACCGTGCCGGAATACCTCACGGACATCGAGGCCTTCAACCAGGGCGTGGCCGCCACGGCCGAGGAGTACGATGCGTACCTGGCGCAGTTCGTCGCGGACCACCAGGCCCTGTTCCACGGCTACCATCAGATGGTGGCGGACAGCATCGACCACACGAACGACAATGCCCTGGACCCGGCGTACCTGGTGGGCACCGACCGATTCGAGGAGAAGCTCGCCGACATCCGGTCGCGGCGGTTCACCGAGGGGGGCACGCTCTTCTACGACCGGTCGGCGCTGTACCATGCCATGGGCGAATACCGGTTCAAGCCGCGGTTCGCCGAGATCACCGTGGGCGGCAACGGGCGGTTGTACCGACCCAACAGTGCGGGCACCATATTCAAGGACACGGCGGACGTGGTGATCACCAACTGGGAGGTGGGCGGGTACGCCGGCATCGAGAAGAGGCTGGCGCAGGAGCGGTTGCGGCTGGCCCTGACGGTGCGGGTGGACAAGAACCAGAACTTCGAGCCGCAGGTCTCGCCGGCCCTCAGCGCGGTGTACACCCCCGACCCCGCGCACGTGCTGCGCGTGAGCGTGGGCCGCGGTGTGCGCAACCCCACGCTGGCCGACCAGTACCTGTACTACAATGTGGGCCGGGCCATCCTGCTGGGCAACATCGAAGGCCAATTCGAGGCCGGCCGCGACAGCCTGGTCACCATCGAGAGCTTCAACGACTACCGCGCCTCGTCATCCCTGCTCTCCGGGCTGGGCCGGCTGCGCTACTTCAACGTGGACCGGGTGCGCCCCGAGAAGGTGATCACCTTGGAGACCGGCTACCGGGGCACGCTGAAGGAGAAGTTCTACCTCGACCTGAGCGGTTACACGAGCTGGTACACGGACTTCATCGGCTACCTGATCGGCATCGACGGCCGCTTCGACCAGACCACCGGCTTCCCCATCGAGCTGCAGGTGTACCGCGTGGCGGCCAACAGCACCAGCACCGTGCGCACCGTGGGCGCCAATGCGGGGTTGAACTACTACCGCAAGCGCATGACCTACAGCGTGAACTACAGCTACAACCGCTTGATCACCGGGGAGGACGATCCCATCATCCCCGCCTTCAACACGCCGCGCAACAAGTTCAACGTGGGGCTCACCGGTCACGACCTGCGGATCCCCTGGACCGAGCGGCGCGACCTGGGCTTCGGCATCAACTACAAGTATGTCGAAGGGTTCATCTTCGAGGGCTCGCCCCAGTTCACCGGCCGGATCCCGAGCTACGACATGGTGGACGTGCAGGTGAACGTGAAGTTCCCCAAACCGGGCCTCACCGTGAAGCTGGGTTGCAGCAACCTGTTCGGCATCGTGCCGTTGTTGGACGACAGGGTCCCGGATGCGGAGCGGCTGGACCGCATGTGGAACAACAACGTGTACCTGGTGTACGGCGGCCCGGCGGTGGGCCGGCTGGGTTATCTGCAGCTGATCTACGAGCTGGACCGGCGGTAGGGCCCGGGATCGGCGCCATCACGCCCGGTCATTTTCATCCGGAGGTCGGCGCATTGCGGCTTACTCCCTAACTTCGGAACCAGTTCCAAAACAAGGACGCCCATGAAACGAGCCCTACCCTTGCTCCTGCTCGGCCTGCCCGTGGTGGCCGCAGCGCAGCAACGTTACATCGACGAAGTGTTCACCGACGCGCAGGTGGTGATCACGCCCAACGTGCCGTTCGGCACCAACATCGATTTCCTGACCAGCAACCTGGCGAGCCCCAACGTGCCTGCGGAGGTGATGCAGCTGCAGACCCTGGTGAGCACCCAGCAGCCCATCCCGACGCCCTTCTTCGACCCCTTCGATGGAAGCACGGCGATGAAGGTCACCACGCTGCGCATGGACATTTACGAACCCGACCAGGGGGTGGACACGGTGGCCCAGCGGCCGATGGTGCTGTACATCCACACGGGTAACGCGCTGCCCCCGGGCTATCCCGGCAACGGCAGCCCCACGGGCACGCGCACCGACAGCTGCGCCGTGGAGGTGTGCAAGCGCATGGCCCGCCGCGGCTATGTGGCCGTGAGCATGAGCTACCGCCTGGGCTGGAACCCGCTGGCCCCCACCGAGGAGGAACGCCGGGGCCAGCTGCTCAACGCCATCTACCGCGCCATTCATGACGTGCGCCAGTGCGTGCGCACCCACAAGGCCGAGGCGGCCGGGGCCAACACCTACGGCATCGATCCGGAGAAGATCGTGGTGCTGGGTGAGGGCACCGGCGGGTACATCGCGCTGGCGCACAGCACGCTGGACAAACCCTCCGAGCTTTTCGTGAACAAATTCGACCCCAACGGTCCGTTCCCGCCCGATTCGAGCTATGTGGACACCAACAAGGTGGGCAACCTGGACGGCCTGAACGGCCAGCTCACCCTGTACCGCCCCAACGGCTTCGACCATGCGACGCACTTCTGCGTGAACATGGGCGGTGCGCTGGCGGACACCACCTGGTTGGAGCAGGGCGATGTGCCCATGGTGGCGTTCCACACGGTGTTCGACCCTTACGCGCCCTTCACCTACGGCATCGTCATCGTGCCCACCACCAACGGTCCCGTCGTGGACGTGCCGGGCAGCAACTTCTTCATTCCCTGGGCCAACGACCTGGGCAACCAGGCCAGCTTCGCCAACCTGAGCAACGACCCCTTCACGGCACGTGCCCGCTCGCTTTACGGGCAGACCCTCGACGGGGTCACCATCTCCTCCGGGGCCGAGGGCCTCTTCCCGGTGGTGCGCCCGCGCTGGCCACCTCCCGCCAAGGATGAGGCCAGCCCCTGGCAGTGGTGGGACCCCAACAGCCCCGACGCCCTGGACGTGATCCCCGGGCTCAACATCACCACCCACCAGGCCAGCATGGCCAGCAACCCCGACATGAGCGGGAACAAGGGCCGTGCCTACCTGGACACGGTGATGGGCTACATGAACCCCCGCATCGTCTGCGCCCTGCAACTGGGCCCCTGCGCGCTGGGCACGCCGGATTGCCTGGGCGTGATCGATGGCCCCGACATGCCGGGCCAGCCCTGCGACGACGGTGATGCCAACACCATCAACGACACCTGGACCGCGAACTGCACCTGTGTGGGCCAGCCCGTGGGCATCGCCGAGCCCGCCGCCGCCGCCGCCCTGGTGATCGCCCCCAACCCCGCCAACGACGCCGTGCGCATCAGCAGCCCGGCCGGACGGGTGCTGGGCTACACGCTGCACACGCCCGATGGACGGCTGGTGCGGCAAAGCACCGTCAACGCCGACCTGATCGTGCTGGAGCGCGGTGAGCTCGGCGGCGGTGCCTACTTCCTCACGCTGGAGTTCGCCGACGGACGCGCCGTGCGCCGGATCGCGTTCAACTGACCGGACCCTGCAACCGGGTGGCGGGCCGTCCTTCGGGGCGGCCCGCTGCGTTGTGTACGTACCGGTGCAAGGCGCACCTTTGTGCCGACCATGGAGCGGATCACCGAAAGCCCCTCGCACTACGACGGCCTGGAGCACATGAGCACGGCCGAGCTGCTGGGCCACATCAACACCGAGGACCGGCGGGTGCCCGAGGCCGTGGGCCGGGTGCTGCCCGCGATCGGCGCCCTGGTGGATGCCATCGTGGTGCGCATGCGGCGGGGCGGGCGCCTCTTCTACCTGGGTGCGGGCACCAGCGGCCGCCTGGGCATCGTGGACGCGAGCGAATGCCCGCCCACCTTCGGGGTGCCCCACGGCCTGGTGGTGGGCCTGATCGCCGGTGGCGACGGTGCGATCCGCAAGGCCGTGGAGTTCGCCGAGGACGATCGGGAACAGGGCTGGAAGGACCTCGCCGAACATGCCGTGGGCCCCGACGACACGGTGGTGGGCATCGCCGCCAGCGGAGGCACACCCTACGTGGTGGGCGCCCTGGAGGAATGCCGGCGGCACGGCATCCTCACGGCCTGCATCACCTGCAACCCGGGCGCACCGGTCACCGCCGTGAGCGACCACCCCATCGTGGTGGTGGTGGGGCCCGAGTTCGTCACCGGCAGCACGCGCATGAAGAGCGGCACCGCCCAGAAGCTCGTGTTGAACATGGTCAGCACCGCGGTGATGATCGGCCTGGGGCGCGTGAAGGGCAACCGCATGGTGGACATGCAGTTGAGCAATGTGAAGCTCATCGACCGCGGCACGCGCATGGTGATGGACGGATTGGGCGTGGACTACGAGGAGGCCAACACCCTGTTGAAACGGCACGGCAGCGTGCGCCGGGCCATCGAGGCGGGGCGTCGCTGAG
The DNA here is from genome assembly GCA_013360395.1 of Flavobacteriales bacterium. Lineage (GTDB taxonomy): Bacteria > Bacteroidota > Bacteroidia > Flavobacteriales_F > PHOS-HE28 > PHOS-HE28. The sequence goes on along the minus strand of JABWBQ010000033.1, from coordinate 37,116 downwards.
GCTCACTCCTCCACGAAGTCCATGTCCGCATCGAAGGTCTCCTGCACGCGGAACGTGGCCCAGAAGGCGACGCCGATGCATACCAGGCCCACCACCAGCGCGCTGGTGATGCTTCCCAGGGGCGCGGCCAGGAACTTGAAGGCGTTGGTGACGGGCATCACGGCGCCGCGCACGAAGTTGGGCGTGGTGGTGGCCACCGTGCTGCGGATGTTGGTGCCGAACTGCTCGCCGGCCACGGTGACGAAGATCACCCAGTAGCCCGTGGCGGTCCCCAGCGCGAGGCACATCCAGTAGTAGGCCTCGATGGTGGCCCCGCGCATGCCGTACAGGAACACCAGTGTGAGCACCAGGTTGGCGGCCAGGTACAGCAGGATCACCTTGCGCCGGCTGCGCAGCAGCTGGCTCAGCAACCCGCTCAGCAGGTCGCCCACGCTCAGACCGATGTAGGCGTACTTGATGGCCTGGCCGTTGATGTGCTTGAGCCCTTCGGCGTCCAGCGCGCTCGTGTCGATGTCCAGCCCGGGCACGAAGACATCCTGGCTGAGGTTCACCAGCACCCCGACGACGTACCACACGGGCACGCCGATCAGGATGCAGCCGAGGTACCGCAGGAAGCGGTCGCGGTCGTTGAAGAGCATGCGCAGGTCGCCGCGGCGCACCGTGCGGTGGCGCATCCCTTGGAACAGCCCGCTCTCCAGGGCGCCCACACGCAACACCAGCAGCACCAGGCCCATCAGCCCGCCCACCAGGTAGGTGACCTGCCAGTTCATCAGCGCCCGGCCGGTCACGCTGGTCCACAGCCGCCCGAACCACGCGCCCTGATCGGCCACTTCGGCCGCGAAGACGGCACCCAGCGCGCCGAAGGTCACCACGATGAGGGTGCCGTACCCGCGCTTGTCCCGCGGCATGGTCTCGGTGATCAGCGTGATGCCCGCACCCAGCTCGCCGGCCAGCCCCACCCCGGCGATGAACCGCACCACGGCATACCACGTCAGGTCGAAGGTGAAGGCGTTGGCCACGTTGGCGACGCTGTACAGCAGGATGCTGCCGAAAAGCACGGTGATGCGCCCCTTGCGGTCGCCCCACACGCCCCAGAGCACCCCGCCCACCAGCATGCCCAGCATCTGCCAGTTGAACAGGTCGATGCCCACATCGCGGATGCGCGGGTCCCCGGCGCCCAGGATGTGCTCCAGGCTCTCCCGTTTCACCACGTTGAAGAGCACCAGGTCGTAGATGTCCACGAAGTAGCCCAGGGCGGCCACCACCACCAGCAGCAACGAACGGCCCGGGAAGATGTGTTTCATGTGCGGGGGCGAAGGAAGCGCAATGCCGGGCGCGGTGCAAACCGACCGCCGGGAGCGATCTTTGGGCATGCGCCCGGCCCTCCTGCTGCCCGCGATGCTCCTGGCCGGCCTCGCCATGGGCCAGCACCGCGCGGGTGCCATGCCCTACGCGCTGCGGCATCCCGCCCAGGTGATCGCCCTGCCGGAACCCCTGGTGGAGGTGAGCGCCCTCACCGATGTGGATCAGGGCACCGTGGCGTGCGTACAGGACGAGGCGGCCACCTTGTACTTCATCGGCCTGCGCGAGGGGCGGGTGCTGCGCAGCGAGACCTTCGCCGGCCCCGGCGACATGGAAGGGCTGACGCGTGTCCAGGACCGCTACTACGCCCTGCGCAGCGACGGGCTCATCCACCACCTGCGCCTGCTGCAGGGCCGGTGGACGAGCGTGGACAGCTTCCGGCTGGACCTGCCCCACCACAACATCGAGGGGCTCGGTTTCGACGACCGCACCGGCATGGTGCTCGTGGCGCCCAAGGACATCACCAAGGGCGGACCCGAAGTGCGCGATGTACGCACGTTGTTCGCGTTCGACCCCGGGGATCCGCAGCGCCGTTGCCGCCCCGTGCTGAAGCTCTCGGTGGGCACACTGTTGCGGCAGGCCGAGGCCCTGGGCATCAAGGTGCCGCAACGCACCACCGACAAAGGGCGCGAGGTGCCTGCCCTCAAGCTGCGGTTCTCCTCGGTGGCCGCGCATCCGCGCAGCGGGCACTACTACCTGCTCAGCGCGGTGGACCGCACTTTGACCGTGGTGGACCGGGATGGCCGGCTGCTCGACCTGGCGATCCTGGACGAGGACCTTCTGCCCAAGCCCGAAGGCATCACCTTCCTGCCCGACGGCGAGCTGGTGCTCAGCAGCGAAGGCAGGGGCGGCACACCGGTGATCGCATGCTACCCGATGGTGGCCCGGCCCTGAACGGCACTCCCCATCCCGCCGGACCTATCCGCGCGAACGACCGCTGAGCATCCCTTCCCGAACGCAGGGCTCCAGGCCCGGTGCGCGGTGCATCCTCACTTCCCGGGCAACTTGGCCGGGATGTGGTCCGAGTAAACGCCTTCGGCCAGTTTCCACTTGCCCGCGTTCGGCCCGATACGCACCCGCGAACCGATGGGGGTGGTCTTGTCCGGATCGTAGGGGTACACCTCGAACTCCGACGGCCAGTTGAACACCTTGGCCGGATCGGGGCGGTTGGCGGCAAGGGCCTGTTCGGGCTGTTGCCACGGCTTCACGCCGTGCGGTGGCGGGGCCTGTGCGAAGCGGCCCATGCCGAAGTTGGTCTTCGGCTTCACGATCACCTGGTAATCGATGGCCCCCGAATGCGTGCCGCCGTTGAGCTCCCGGATGTCGAAACCGGTGGCCGTCTTGTTCATCACGGTCACGCCATTGAAGTAGGGCATGTCCACCGGGGTGCAGTACACGCGCATGGGGTTGGCGGCATCCACCACGATGATGTCCTGCAGGATCGGGTCCAGTTCCACATGCGCGAAGCCGTTCACCAACGCAACGGTCCCGTAGTCCTGATACCAGTACTCCGGCGACTCGGGGCACACGAGCGTGATGCGGCCGTGGTCCGGGGTGGGGATGATCTCGGCCACCGCGCCCGCACCGGTGATCTTGTAACCTACCCCGGCCAGCCTGGCCCCCACCCACGCGTAGTTGAGCAGGCCACCGGCATACGTGTCGCTCTCGAAGTAACCGCCGGCGTTCTCGATGGTGGAGTTCGTGGCGCTGATGCCCACCACCCCGTCGCAATCCTGGTTCTGCGCCACGGCGAATGCGGTGGAACCCTCCGTAAAGCCGGGGTTGCCCGCAGTGGTGCCGCGGCCGCTGTATGCCCAGATGGACCGGTGGTTCCCGGTCAGGGCGGCGTTGGTCACGTTCAGCTGGCTGTACGTACCTGCGGGGTTGTACACGGCGCTGCCGTTCTGCGTGTAATTGTACTGGGCCATCCAGACATCGGAAAAGTTCACGTTGGCCGCCACGGTGGCCGCGCCCGTGCTCTGTGCATAGATGGAGGTGTAGCCCGCGGTCGGGTTGTTGGCGTAAACCCCGGCACCGTTGATGGTCTGCAGCGGCACGCCGAAGCTGAAGTTCACCTCGCGGCCCAGAACACCCCCTACGTTGGGGCTGTGGCCGTAGACGGCGTCCTGGAGCAATCCCGGGCTGGACACGTCCAAAAAGGTGGTGGGTGCGGTCGTATTGACCCCCACCCGTCCGGTGGCGCCCATCACCCGCATGCGTTCGGTGTTGTTGGTGCGCACCACAAGGTCCTGGTTGTCGGTGGTGCCGATGAAGTTCACGGCCGGGTTGGTGCCCGTCGCCGCTCATGCCGAAGCGCACCCACGTGGTGCCGTTCCAGTAATAAAAGCCCGGGGTGACGTTGTTGGGCGGCGCACCGGCCGTGGCCGTGTTGTACACCAGCAGGGAGGTGGCGGGGGCCACCACCGGCGCGGCGACGTTCGTGGCCGTCAAGGCCATCCGTGGGATCAACAGGCCCTTCTTGTCCGCCGCCGGGTGGGCGGCGACGTCCAGGTCGAGCACCGCGCTCGCATCGGGGGCCGCTCCGCTGGCGTTGATGCCGATGTTCTGGGCGATCGCCGGAACAGTGAGCATGCCGGCGAACAGGAGTACGACACTGCGCATGGGTCGGGGCTTTGAGGAAAGACGGTGGGACCTTCGTATGGTGGCCTCGGAAAGTTAACTGAACTTTCGGCTCCTCCCACGGCCATGCACCCCGACCTGCTCACCGCCCTTCGCGCCGCGCTCCCCGCCGATGCCGTCCATGTGGACGAGGAACTGCGGCGGGCGTACGGGCACGATGAGACCGAGGACCTGAGCCACCCGCCGGAGGTGGTGGTACGGCCGAGGACCACGGCGGAAGTGGCGGCGGTGCTGCGCCTCTGCCACGCGTTGGAGGTGCCGGTGACGCCGATCGGCGGGCGTACGGGCCTCAGCGGAGGCGCGCTGTGCGTGCATGGCGGCGTGGGTCTGGCCCTGGACCGGATGGACCGCATCGTGGAGATCGACGAAGGCAACCTGCAGGTGACGGTGGAGCCGGGCGTGATCACCCAGGTGCTGCAGGAGGCGGTGGCGGCCAGGGGGCTGTACTATCCGCCCGATCCGAGCAGCCGCGGCAGTTGCACCATCGGCGGCAACCTGGCCGAGAACGCCGGCGGTCCGCGCGCCGTGAAGTACGGCGTCACCCGCGACTTCGTGCTCAACCTGGAGGTGGTGCTGCCCGACGGCACGGTGCTGTGGACCGGCGCCAACACCTTGAAGAACGCCACCGGCTACGACCTCACCCGCCTGATCGTGGGCAGCGAGGGCACGCTGGCGGTGATCACCCGCGCGGTGCTCCGCCTGGTTCCCCTGCCCCGCGAGAACCGCCTGATGCTGGTGCCCTTCGCCAGCGCCGAGGATGCCTGCACGGCGGTGAGCGCCACCTTCCGCGCCGGGGTGACCCCCAGCGCCCTGGAGTTCATGGAGCGCGACGCCATCGTCTGGACCATGAAGCACACCGACGGCCTCCCCGCCCAGCTGTCCACCGACCCGGGGGCCTACCTGCTGATCGAGGTGGACGGCGACCACGGCGATGCGCTGATGCGCGACTGCGAGACCATCCTGGGGGTGATGGAAGCGCACGGTGCCGGCGAGGTGCTCTTCGCGGAGAGCGCCTCGGAGAAGGCGGCGCTCTGGCACCTGCGCCGCAGCGTGCCGGTGAGCGTGAAGGCGCACAGCGTGTACAAGGAGGAGGACACCGTGGTGCCGCGCTTCGCGTTGCCGCGCCTGCTCGCCGGCGTCAAGGCGATCGGCGCACGGTACGGGTTCTCCAGCGTGTGCTACGGCCATGCCGGCGACGGCAACCTCCACGTCAACATCATCCGGGGCGACCTGGACGAGGCTTTTTGGAAGGAGGAGCTGCCCAAGGCCATCCGCGAGATCTTCGCGCTCACCGTGTCCCTGGGCGGCACCCTCAGCGGCGAACACGGCATCGGGCTGGTTCAGCGGCCGTACATGGACCTCGTCTTCAACCCCGCCCAGCTCGAACTGATGCGCGGCCTCAAACGCCTGTTCGACCCCAAGGGCATCCTGAACCCCGGCAAGGTGCTGCCTTAACGCGGAGGGCCTTCGTACACGAGCGCACCCCGCACGAAGTCGCGCTCCAGCCGCGGTCGTCCGCGACGGTCCCAGTAAGTCCAGCGCCCATCGAACCGGTCGTCCACGATCGGTCCCTCCTCGCTCTGTACGCCGTTGCCGTAGTAGCGCCGCCAGATGCCCGTGCGCGAACCCTTGCTGTACTGCCCTTCCAGGCGCGGCCCGTTGTCCAGCGTGTCCTTCCGGGTGAACCGCAGGTAGGGACCGTGGCGCAGGCCATCGCGGTACTCCGCCCGCTCGTGGAGGGCCCCGTCCGCGAAATGGTCCTCGTAGGTCCCGTGCATCCGCCCACTGCGGTACGTGATCCGCTTGAGCAGAACGCCATCCGGGGCGTACATGCGGCTTTCGCCATCGAGCAGGCCGTTGCTGTAGTGCACCACCTCCAGCGTGTCGCCATCGGCATCAAAGGCGGTCCAGGTCCCGGTCTTGCGGTCGTGATCGTAACGGCCGGTCTTGCGTACGCGGCCTTTCGCGTCCACGACGCGGGCCTCCCCATGCTTGGTGCCGTCCACGAAGGCCACCGAAGCACGGACCCCGCCCGGCTTCCTGTGTGCCGGGGTCGGGGCCGTGGGCGATGCCGGTCCGCAGGCCAGCAGGGCGATCGCCAGCAGGGCGCTCCAAGGGCATGGGCGCAGGGCGCTCATCCTGCAAAGTTGGTCCGCAGGCCGCATCGCACGGAATGGCGGCGGCGCCCGGGCGACCCCGTGGTGAAGGTCGCCCGGGCGCCGCCTTCCGCTCAGCGCGCCACGCCCACCGGCAGGGCCACGCTGTAGTGGTCGCTCCGCAGGCGGATCACGTACGTGCCCGGGGCCAGCCCCGCCAGGTCCAGCGTCAGCTGGTCGGCTTGGCGCGCCGGTCCTGCGCCGGACCAGGAACGCACGGCACGGCCCGATGCGTCCAACAACGCCAACTGCAGGCTGCGTGGACCCAGGTCGGGGATGCGGATGTTGAGGCGGTCGGCGGCGGGGTTGGGCCAGAGCACGGTGCCGGCGAGCGGCCCGGCCTGCTCCTCCACGCCGGTGTAAACGGGAAGCTCCACCAGCGGCCCACCGTCGGCATCGGCGACCCACAGCCCGAAGGCCGGGCCGTTGCTGTTCTGCGCCGGATCGCGGAAGCCGCTCACCACCACGGTGATCGCCTCGCCCTGCCAGCCCATGGTCGCCAGCGGGGCCTGGAAGCTGCCCAGGAGGTCACCGGCCGCGACCACATCGAAGGCATAGCCGGCGGTGGGTGGCTCGAGGTAGCCCGTGAACTCGCCGTAAGAAAGGCCCGTCACCAGGGTCACACCGCCGAAGGCCAGCACCTCATTGATGTTCACCGTGGGCACGTCGGTGCCGCCATGGGCCACCAGGATGTCCGTGTTGGACGCGCCGGAGGTGGCCGTTTCGCGGGCGTTGGCGTGGTGATGCAGGCCGAAGGGAACGGCGGGATCGTAGCCCGAGGAGCTTTCGATACCGGCGGCCATCAGCACATGGGTGCTGCCCCCGGCGAAGGTCATCACGGTGTGGTGGAAGGCATCGGCCGCGCTGGTGCTGCCGGCCGGTGCCACGCCCAGATCGATGTCCACGCCGGCCTGCAGGTCCAGGAAGGGCGTGGCCTGTCGGAAGGGCAGGTCGTCGGCCAACATGATGTCGTTCTTCCAGAGGTCCACCGTGGCCAGGGCGGCATCGGCGCTGTTGTGGATGATCTGCACGCGTGCCATGGGCACCGGCGCGGCAGGCAGCTCCAGCAGCGGGCCGCCCGCGGGCAGCGCCGCCCACAGGCCGAAGGCCGGGCCGTTGCTGTTCTGCGCCGGGTCGCGGAATCCGCAGGCCACCACCGTGATGGCGCTGTCCACCACGTCCAAGGCGGCCGGGATCAGCTGGTAGGCGCCCACCACCGCACTGTTGTCCGCGGTCCGCACCTGCACGGTGAAGCTGTCCGCAGGCAATTCCAGATAGCCCGCAAAGCCGGGGTAGGTCAGGTCGTCCATCAAGAGGGAATCCAAGGCCCCCACCTCCATCAGGTCCAGCACCGGCAGGTCCGTGCAGGCGTTCATCCACAGCACGTCGGTGTGCCCGGCGGAGAGGGCGGCCTCACGGGCCGGGTCGAAACTGCCGAAGGAGAAGGGTGGCGCGGGGTTGAACCCGTTCCCGCTGGCGATGCCGTGTGCTGCCAGGACGTAGGTGCCCGCCGAGTCGAGTTGCAGGAGCGTGCTCAAGCCGGGGATGGTGTCGGCCACGCCGGTGCTGGTGGCCGGAGCGAGGGCCAGGCGCAGGGCCACCCCGGCGGGCACATCCGCAAAGGCCGTGGCATGGCGGAAGGCCAGGTCATCGGCCAGCAGTTCGTCGTTCAGGTAGAGGTCCACCACGTCCAGGGCGGTGTCGGCACTGGCGTGGATCGCCTGCAGCCGAGCGGTGGGGGCCTGGAAGGGCTGCAGCGCCACCAGGGGGCCGCCGGTGGGCAGGGCCATCCACAGGCCGAAGGCCGGGCCGCCGCTGTTCTGCGCGGGGTCCGTGAAGCCGCTGGCGAACACCGCCACACCCTGGCCCGCCAGGTTCTGGGCGGCCAAGCTGTACGACATCCAGGCATCGGGGTCGCCCGCAGCATGCAGCTCCAGCACCAGGTCGGCGGCCGGCAAGGACATCGGCACGCTGGCCTGGCCATAGCCCTGGCCGTTGATGATGCCGGCGTTCAGCACGCCGCGTTCGTACACGTCAAGGCCCGGCGCATCGGTGGCACCATGGTGCAGGGTGAACCCCAACTGGCCCAGGGTGTCCACCTCCATACCCGCGGTCAGCACCCACATGAAGGGCGGCGCGGGGTTGTAGCCCATGGCGCTGCGGATGCCCTGGGCCGCCAGCAGATAGGTGCCGCTGTCCAGCAGGTTGATCGTGGTGGTCAGGCCGGGGATGGTGTCAGCCACACTGGTGCTGCTGTCCGGAGCGATGGCGAAGCGCAGGTCCATGCCGGCGGGCACGTCCTGGTAACCCCAGGCCGTGCGGAAGCCAAGGCCGTCGATCAGCAGGCTGTCGTTCATGTACACATCCACCGTGGCCACGGTCGTGTCCGCGCTGTTGTGCACCACCTGCAGGCGGGCCACTTGAGCCGGGGCCGCGGCCGCAGCCGCGATGGCGGCCGCGAGAAGGGTCGTTCTTGTACACATGGGGCTGGAAGGTTCGTGCACCACGAAGTTGCACGATATCCGCATTCATGCAATACCGGTGATCGGCGCAATGCACCCGGCACCCGGCCTGTCGCGACCGTTGCCTTCAACGCGCCGGGGCCGCCTCAGCGCACCACGGTCACATGCCCGAACAGCTCGTGGCGCTCCTTGGTGACGCCTTCGATCACGTAGGCCCGGTAGGCGTACACGCCGGCGCCCACGGGCCCTGCGCCGTTGGAGCCATCCCAGGGCTGGTTGGGGTCCTCGCTCTGGAACAGCAACTGCCCCCAGCGGTCGTAGATCTTCAGCTCAAAGGACTCCAGGTCGATCACGTTGCCCCAAGGCTGCCAGACATCGTTGATGCCGTCGTTGTTGGGCGTGAAGGAGTTGGGGATCCAGTAGGCGTATTCCTGGGGCTCCAAGTGCGCGATCACCGTGTCCGGACCGAAGAAGGTGATGCTGAGCTCCTGCAGGCTGCTGTCCGCCGGACTGAGCTCGTTGTTCCGGATGCTCCAGTACCTGAAGTCGTGGTATTGGGCCGGCAGCACCTTGATGGGCAGGGCCACGCCCTCGGGCACCTGCACCACGGTGGGGAGGACATCGTACACCACGCCGTCGAACACGATGCGGCCGCTGTGGTCCGGGTCCACGTCCAGCAGCACTTGGTGTTTGATGGGCGGGATGAAGTGCGCCACGATGTGGTCCGTGGTGTCGATGGTGAGCGTCACCAAGCTGTCCGTGAGGCTGGGCCAGATGGTGTCGTTCTGGATGGTCCAGTGGCTGAACACCCAGCCGGGCTCGGGGATGGGCGCCAGGGTGGTGGTGATGCCGCCGTAATAGGTGCCGGTGAAGGGATACGAGGGCAGCACCTGGGAGTTGACGCGCACGGTGCCGCTCAGGGGCGGGTTCACGTCGAAGGTGACGTCGAAGGGCCCGGACAGCTCGTAGCAGTCGATCAGTCCGTCCTGGATGGTGACGCAACGGGTCTCGATGAAGTCACGCATCACCTGCACGTTGGCCTGCCAGTCGGCCACGCTTCCGCCCCAGCGGGCCACCTGCCCGGGCATCTCGGGGGCGATCAGGCCCACCAGGCTGTCCAGGAAGGGCACCATGTTGTTGCAGCTGAAGACGGTGTTGCCCAGGTCGATGTAGCGGTTCACGTAGTAGTCGTGCACCATGGGGTTCTCCTGGATCAGCTTCTCGATGATCTCGGTGTGGCCCTGGCCACCGGGGTCGGGCAGGTCCTCCACCGTGCAGGGATCGGCGTTGGGGCTTTGGTCGGGGATGCCGGTGAAGTTGGTGTAGTGCCCGAAGGTGGCGTCCATGTCCCACAGGATGTAGCCCCACTTCTTGTGGTCACCGTTGGGGTTCATCCCCCGCCACCAGCCCGTGTTCCAATTGAGCCAGTCCGCACACACCGTATAGCTGTTCAGACAGAAGTAGTCCACCAGGCTCTTCCAGTTGAACACACTGTCCACGTAGGCGAAGGCCGTGGGGTCGCCCATGTTGTTGGTGGCGATGAAGGTGCGCAGGGCATCCCAGTCGGCCTGGGCCTGGGCTCCGCCGTATTCGCTCCAGGTGCCGCCCCAGGTCTTGATGAACTGGATGTCGTACTCGCCCTGGTCGTAGTAGTACCGGGTGAAATCCGAGTCGTCGACCTTCTCACGAAGGTCATACACACCCCAGTACTGGCCGTTGATGTAGACCACGCAGGGTTCGTAGCTGCGTTCGTCCACGCGCAGGTTGCCCACCTGGCTGAGGGCCTGCACATACGCATCGCGGATGTGCGCAGGCTGACCGGGACCGAACTCGTAGTTGTCCCCGGCGGCCGCCTTGATGATGAGGCGCTGGTATTCATCGCGGTCCTTGGTGCGGAAGATCGGGTAGTGGATGGCGTCGTTGTAGCCGTACTGGTCGCGCGTCACCCAGTCGAAGCCGCGTTGGTCGTAGGCCCAACTGTCCTGTCCGTGCTCGTCGCAGGTGCCCACGGCTTCATCGCGCAGCACCCCGTTGGGGCCGAAGTACTCCAGGGAGGAGACGGGTTCCAGGCCGCCGTTGCCCAGCAGCAGGTCGTCCACCTCATCCCCCGCAACGCTCAGGATGGCCACCGTGTGGGTGACGCCGATGAAGTAGGTGTTGGTCTCGATGAAACTGGGCGGGACCCCGGGCGTGGCGCTGAAGCACGCGGCGCGCACCACGGTGGTGGCGGCGATGTTCAGCGGGGCCGCATAGGGCGTGCTGGTGGCCGTGGGCGTGGTGCCGTCCAAGGTGTAGCGGATGGTGGCCCCGGAGGGAGAGCTCAAGGCCACGCTCTGTGCACCGGCATACACACCGGCGGGCAGGCTGAACTGGGGCTTCGGCTCGTAGTCCGCAGAGGCGCCGACGTTGGCCGCGTTGGGCGTGGGGGTCTGGAAGAGCGACCAGGTGGCGGCGCCATCGGTCGTACGGCCGCGGCTGTGGTTCTCCTTGGTACGGTCCGAGAGCTGGAAGTCGTCCAGCACGTTGCCGCCCGCATCGGCCAGCAGGATCCACTCGTTCTGGCCCTGGCTGAGCTTGAAGTTGGTGTGGAAGATCAGCGGCAGCGTGAACATGTCGCGGCTCGAACAGAACACCATCAGCCGGCCGTTCGCCGGCACCTGCGCCCCCACCGGGAAGGCCCACTTGGTGGGGTTGTTCGGGTTGTCGCTGAGGTGCCAGCCGCTGATGTCCACCGGTGCGGCGGTGGTGTTGTACAGCTCCACCCAGTCCTCGAACTCGCCGTTGTTGTCAGCGAAGGTGGACAGATTGCTGGCGCTCACCTCGTTGAGCACCACCTGAGCGTGGCCTCCGAAGGGGATCGCGCACAGGAGCAGGAGCAGGAGGATGCGATGGGACGGCTTCAGGGCCATGGGGTTCGGTCAGGGACGACCAAGTTAAGCGAACGTTACCGGGTGGAACATCCTGAGCGGCACAAGGTTCGGGGCATTCAGGGACGGCTGCCGCATGCCTCCGTGAGGCATGACGCGACCTGGGGGTAACGCGACGCCCGGGGGCGAAAAAAACCGCCCCGGCCTCCAGCGAACTGGTGCGGCCGGGGCGGTGCGTTCCGCGCTGTCGCCTTACCCCTTCACGGGCGTGGGCCTGGTGCCGATGTGCTGCTCGAGGAACTTCTCCATGGCGTCGTAGAACTCGAAGCGGTTCTCCTCGTTGCGGAAGCCATGGCCCTCGTTGTCCTTCACCATGTACTGCACCTCCACACCGCGGGCCTTCAAGGCCTCCACCACCTGGTCGCTCTCGGCCTTGTTCACGCGCGGGTCCGTGGCGCCTTGGGCGATGAAGAGGGGGCATTTGATGCGGTCCACGAAGAAGACCGGGCTCGCCTCCCGCAACAGCAGGCTGTCCGCCTTGGGATCGCCCACCATCTCGTACATCATCTTCTTGAAGGGCTCCCAGTACGGCGGCACGGTGTTCATGAAGGTGAACATGTTGCTCACCCCCACATAGTCCACCGCACAGGCGTAGAGCTCGGGGGTGTAGGTGATACCTGCCAGGGTGGCGTAACCGCCGTAGCTGCCGCCGTAAATGGCGATGCGGGTGCTGTCGGCGATGCCCTGGTCCTTCAGCCACTCCACCCCGTCGGTGATGTCGTTCTGCATGGTCTTGCCCCACTGCTTGAAGCTCTTCTCCCAGAAGGCGCGGCCATAGCCGGTGCTTCCCCGGAAGTTCATCTGCAGCACGGCGTAGCCGCGGTTGGCCAGCATCTGCACCTCGGGGTTGAAGCCCCACTCATCGCGGGCCCAGGGGCCGCCGTGCGGGTTGATCACCACGGGCAGGCCCTTCGCCTCGCGCCCCACCGGCAGGGTGAGGTAGCCGTGCACGGTGAGGCCGTCGCGGGTGGTGTAACTGATGGGCTTCATCTCGGCCATCTGGTCCTCATCGATCCAGGGGCGCTGCTCGGCCATCAGCTCCAGCTTGTCCGCCGCGGCGTCATAGAAGTAGTAGCGGCCCGGCTGGCGATCGCTGCCGGCCCACACCATGAACTTGGTCTCGTCATCGTTCTCGCCATAGATCCAGTGGTCATAGCCCTCGAACTTGGGGGCCAGCTTGTCATACAGCGCCTGGGTCTGCGGATCGAGGATGCGGCGCTCCTCCTTCCACCCGGTCCAGGTCACCATGGTCAGCACCTTCCGCTTGTCGCTGTAGTTCAGGCTGGACACGTCGTAGTCCTTCTCCTCGTGGATCAGGCGCGTCTCCTTCTTGTTGGCCAGGTCCCACTCCACCACGGCGGTCTTGTCGCGACCGTTGAGGTTGTGGCTCACGTACAGGTTGGCGTTGTCGAAGGTGAAGAAGAGCGGGTTCCAGCTGTCCTTGAAGCCGGTGCGCATGTACTCGGTGAAGGGCTCCTTGTCCGTCGCGCGGTAGTACACCACCTGGTCGGTGCCATCGGTCTTGGTGGCCATGCGGATCACCCCGTTGTGGTCGGTGATCCAGCCCTCGAAGTTCTCCTTGCTGTTGTCGTACAAAGGCTTGATCTCGCCGGTGGCGATGTCGCACAGGTAGGGGTCGAAGACCTGCGGGTTGCGCTGGTTCATCTGCAGCATCACCTTGGTCTCCATGCCGGGCACATTGTGCAGGCGATCGAGGGTGCCGGCCCGCACGCCCTTCTCGGGGGTCAAGGCCTTGGCGTCGGTGCCGTCGATGCTGGCGCTGAACACGATGAAGTTCTCGTCGCCATTGATGTCGCGGCTGTAGACCAGGCGATCGCCCTTCCAGAAGTAGCCGCCGATGTCGCGCACCGTGTCGTGGGTCACCTGCGTGGCCACGCTGTCGCCGATGCGCTGCACGAAGAGGTTCATGCGGTTCTTCCACGGCGCCCGGTAGCTGAAGTGGCTGCCATCGGGGCTGATCTGGAAGCCGGCCTTCTCGGGGTTCTTGAAGAAGAGCTTCATGTCGATCACGGGTGGCGGTTGCACGGCCGCGGTGCGGCCGGCGGGTGGCTGGCCATCGCCACAGGCGGCCAGCAGCGTGCCCAGCAGCAGGCCGGCGGGAAAGAGGTTGCGCATCATCGGGGGTTTGGGTGGGGAGCAAAGGTCTCCGTCAGGGCCCCTCCCCCGCTGCACGATCCATGGAACGTTGCCCACAGGGATGGACCGTTGACCGGCCGGATGAACGGCGGTCAGCGCCGGTAGCGAAGGACACGCACGCCCCGGTCGGCCTCCACGGCATCGGGCTCCCCGAGGCGGTCGGACAGTCGGTGCTCCAGCTGCTGCTCCGGGTCCACCAGTCGGGCGCCTGCGTCCACCAGCACGAGGGTATCGGCCAGGGTGGACACGGCGGGCGGGTGCATCGGATCGTCGACCGGGTGGATGCCTCGGGCGGCGAGGGCATCGGACCAGGTGCCGGTGTGGGCGAAGAGCGAGGGGTCCACCTGCCAGGCATAGGTGTGGGCGTACCAGCCGGGGATCAGCAGCACGGGCGCGCGGCCCTTGCCCATGGCCTGCGCCACGGCCACCACGCGTTCGGGCCGGCCGTCGGGTCCACGGCCGGGCTCGAAACCGAGGGCCATGCCACCGACGCCAACAGCCGCCAGCGCCCAGCCCACCTGCCGCCAGGGGACAGCGTGCAGCAGGGCATGGGCCACCAACAGGCACCAGCCCGGCGCCGCGAACAGCAGATAACGGTCCAGGAACACCGGCACGCGCTGGCTCAGCACGAACAGGCCCAGCAGCGGGAGCAGCGCCCACAACAGGCCCAGGGTCCACAGCGCCCCGCGCCCTTCGCGCCGCGCGGAGGCCGCGATGATGGCCGCCAGAAAGAGCAGCACCAGCACCGGCGCGTTGCTCCAGCGCCACAGCATGTTGTAGAGCTCCTCCGGCGGCGGCACGGTGAGCCAGGTGCCCTGCCCCACCGACCGGCTGAAGCGATCGATCAGCACCGTGGCATAGGGGATGTAGGCCAGCACGGCCACACCTGCGGCCAGGGCCATGGTGCGCCGTGCCGACCGCAGGTCGGGAACGAACAGGACCAGCACGGCCTGCACGCCCAGCATCAACCAGCCGAAGAAATGGGTGTACACCATGGCCACATTGAGCAGGGCCAGCAGGGGCAGGGCGCCGCTTGGACGTACCGGAGCGACCTGTGCCACACGCACCAGCTGCCACACGCCTGTCACGGCCAGCAACTGGAAGAGCGGATAGGCGCGCACCTCATGGGCGAAGCCCTGCTGGTAGCTGCTGCAGATGAAGAGGAGCACGGCGGCGAAACCCGTGAGCCGTCCGCCGAGGGCACGACCGATGAGGAAGAGCGGCCAGGCGGTGAGGCCCGAGGCCACCACACTGGGCATGCGCAACCAGGCCACATCGCCGTCCGCCAAGGGCAGGAAGGCTTTCACCAGCAGGAAGTGGAGCGGCGGGTTGTTCTCGTGCCGCAGCTGCGCGAACAGCTCGGCCAGCGGACGGTGCGCCCAGTACACGGTGAAGGGCTCGTCGTGCGTCAGCCCCACCAGGCCCACGAAGAGGCTGCGCACCACGAGGGCCAGCGCCACCAGCGCGGCGATCACCAGGGCGTCGGTGGGCAGCCGCTTCATGGTGCGCGGTGCATCAGGTGGTGCGGACCGATGCCGGGCAGCTCGAAGGCCTCCCCGACCACGGCGAAACCGAGCCGGGTGTAGAACCCGCTGGCGCTGGTCCGCGCATTGCACCAGAGCAGGTCCCCGTCGGCGGTGCGCACCGCGTTCAGCGCTTCGACCACGAGCAATGCACCGACACCCAGCCCGCGCCGATCGGGATGCACGGCCATGCCGCGCAGGCGGAACGGCCTTCTCGCGGGAAGTTGAGCACAGGGTTCGGCATGCACCGAGGCGATGCCCACGAGCGCATCATCGGCCCAAGCGCCCAGGTGGAAGCTGTCCGCCTCCTCATCGTGCGGGAACGCACAGGCCTCCAACGGCAGGCCCGGCCTCAGCACCAACTGGCGCAGCGGCCAGGTGGCACGGGCATGGATCCGATCGATGCGCATGCGTGCAAAATAGGCCGCGCGTCCCCTAGGGCGGGCCGATCAGTCCCATCCGGTCGTTGAGCACGGCAGCCGCCAACACCGCGCGTGAGCTGTCCACACCCGCCACACCGGTGTTGGGGGCCTCCGCCATGGGAAGCCCGTCAAGAGTGAGCCGGATCACGTCCGGAGCGTACACCCCGCGCACCGTGTCCCGCTCCAGGATGGTGCAGGAGGCGGTGCCGGGCACGGCGATGCCACCGGGCAGGGCGATGCGGGTGCATAAGTGCCATGTGCCGGAGGATGGATCGGGCGTGGCGGTATGCGGCGGCAGGGCGAGGGCGGAGAACAGTGCAAGCAACAGAATGGCCACGCCCGGAACACGACCGGTGGCCACCCACATCGGGATGCGGAACGCTCGCGCCAGCACGGCGGCCAGCACGCCGGCGAGCAACGCATAGCCCACTGCCGCGGCCAGCCGCAGGGGCAGGGCCGGCGCAGCATCGACCAGCGAATACGGGTCGGCCAGCAGATATCCCGCCCGCCACGGCAGCAGGAAGGCCGCACCCGGATGCCCGTCGAGCAGCAGCCGCCCGATCCACCAGTAGGCCAGCCGGGCACCGCCCACCAGGCCCAGGCCCAGCAGGGTGAAGTGCAGCGCCGAACGCGTGTTCTCGTCCAGCGAGGGCCTCATCGGTGCGGTCAGCGGATGTAACGCAGGTCGTGGTCGTTGCGCAGCGCGCGCAGGCTGGCGTGGATCAGCTTGATCACGGCCTCCACGTCGTTGCGGTGCACGCTTTCCACGGTGGTGTGCATGTAACGCAGGGGCAGGCTGATGAGCGCGCTGGGCACCCCGGCGGCGCCGTACGCGAAGGCGTCGGTGTCCGTGCCTGTGGCGCGGCTGGCGGCCAGGCGCTGGAAGGGGATCCTGCTGCGCGTGGCGGTGTCCACGATCAGCTTCAGCAGGTTGTTGTGCACGGCCGGTGCGTAGCTCAGCACGGGTCCCTGCCCGCAGGCGATGTCGCCGTTCTGCACCTTGTTCATCAGCGGCGTCTGGGTGTCGTGCGTCACGTCGGTCACGATGGCCACGTTCGGGCGGATGCGCTCCACGATCATCTCGGCACCGCGCAGGCCCACCTCCTCCTGCACGCTGTTGGTGATGTAGAGCCCGAAGGGCAGGCGCTTGCGCTCGGCGTGCAGCAGGCGGGCCACTTCGGCGATCATGAAGCCGCCGATGCGGTTGTCGAGCGCGCGGCCCACGAAGTGGCGCCCGTTCAGCACCATGAACTCGTCCTCGTAGGTGATCACGCAGCCCACGTGCACGCCCAGCTTCTCCACCTCCTCCTTGCTGCTGCAGCCGCAGTCGAGGAAGATGTTGTCCAACGCGGGCACGGGGTCGTTCTTGCCGTTGCGCACATGGATGGCGGGCCAGCCGAACACGGCCTTCACGATGCCCTTCTCGGTGTGGATGTTCACCCGCTTGCTGGGCGCGATCAGGTGGTCGCTCCCGCCGTTGCGCTTCACGTAGATGAAGCCCTCCTTGGTGATGTAGTGCACGAACCAGCTGATCTCGTCGGCATGGGCCTCGATCACCACCTTGAACTTCGCTTCGGGGTTCACCACGCCGACGGCGGTGCCATAGGCATCGGTGAAGTGGTCGTCCACATAGGGGCGGAGATAGTCGAGCCAGAGGCGCTGGCCGCTGCTCTCGAAGCCCGTGGGGCTGGCGTTGTTGAGGTAGGACTCCAGGAACTCCATCGACGCGGGCCCGAGGATGCTGGCGGGTCGGGAGGGACGGGAGGGGCGTGTGGTCCGCTTGGCCATGGGTGGTGAAAGGCCGCAACTGGCGCGGCGGGGCGAAAGTAGCCGCACGCCGGTCGGATGAACATTCCTGTCCGACCTTCGTATGAACAGCGCTTCGGCGAAAACCATCGGCCATGTGCATGCGTGCTCCCCTTCTCCTGCTGCTGACGCTCTTCACCGTCATGGTGCGGGCGCAGGGCAACATCCCCTTCGACCGTGACCACATCGCGGACAAGGAGGCGCTGGACAACGCCCTGCGGGCGATGCAGCAGGCGGACAAGCTGGCCGAAACCGGCGGTGCGGCCTATGCGCAGGCGCTGCCCTTGTACCTGCAGGCCCACGCCGTGAACCCGGACAACGCCGAGCTGAACGTGCGCATCGGCCTCTGCCACTTGAACGGGGAGCAACGGCACGAGTCGGTCGATTGGTTCCTGCGGGCGGCGGCGCTGGACCCGGCCATGCCGCGCGTGCACTTTCTGTGCGGCTACGCCCTGCAGCTCAACGGTCGCTGGGACGAGGCCATCGCGGAATACGAGGATCACAAGCTGCGCACGGCACGCAACCCCGACCCGGAGCCGGCCTACAACCAGACCGACAAGCACCTGGCCGAATGCCGCAACGGCAAGGCGCTCGGCGCTGCCCCCACGCATGTGCGAGTGGCCAACCTGGGTCCGCGGATCAACAGTCCGGAGAGCGACTACGGCGTGCTGCTGACGGCCGATGGGGGCACGCTCTTCTACACCTCGCGCCGCGCCAACACCACCGGAGGCAAGGTGAACAAGGCCACCAACGAGTATTTCGAGGACGTGTACGTGAGCACGCGCGGCGATCGGGGCTGGAGCGACCCGGCGCCGCTGCCCGAGCCGGTGAACACGGCCATCAACGACGCCTCCGTGGGCCTCTTCAACGACGGCCGCACCATGCTGATCTACCGCGATGTGAAAGGCACGGGCGACCTGTTCGAGACCAAGCGGACGGGAAAGGCGTGGAGCGACCCGCGCCCCCTGGGTCCGAACGTGAACACGCGCTACCACGAGAGCAGTGCGTGGTACAGCTTCGACCGACAGTGGCTCTACTTCGTGAGCGACCGCCCCGAGGAGGGCCTCGGCGGGCAGGACATCTACCGCAGCAAGTGGGACGCCGGCCGACAGGACTGGGGGCCGGCCGAGAACCTGGGGCCCACGATCAACACGCGCTTCGATGAGGACGGCATCTTCGTGCATCCCGACGGGCGCACGATCTACTTCAGCAGCAAGGGCCACAACAGCATGGGCGGTTACGACATCTTCCGCAGCACGCTGGAAGCCGGCCAATGGTCGAAGCCGGTGAACCTCGGCTGGCCGGTGAACGGTGCGGACGATGACCTCTTCTTCGTGATGAACGCCAGCGGCAGCACGAGCTACTTCAGTTCCCTGCGCCCGGGCGGCCTGGGGGAGGACGACATCTACGAGGTGGAGTTCCTGCCCGACCCCGCCACGCAGGAGACGGCCACCGCCGCCGCCGCCGTGGACGCCGCACCGGCCCCCACCATGGCCACCGTGCTGGTGAAGGGATGGGTGAAGGACCTGCGGGCGCTCAAGGGCCTGGAGGCCGACATCGACCTGCTGGACCTGGCGGATGCCAGCCTGGTGGCGCGGTTCCAGAGCGACCGCGAGACGGGCGAATTCATGGCCACAGTGCCGGCGGGCCGCGCGTACGCCCTGCACGTGCGCGCCAACGGCTACCTCTTCCACAGCCAGCACATCGAGGTGGGCGAGGAAGGCACGGTGGAGCTGGCCCTGGAGGTGGGCATGAAGCCGCTGGAGGTGGGTGGCGTGGAGGTGATGCGCAACCTCTTCTTCGACCGCGACAAGGCCGATCTGCAGGCGGGCTCGCACGCGGAGCTGGCGCAGCTGACGAAACTGATGATCGACAATCCGGGGCTGCGCCTGGAGGTGGGCGGCCACACGGACAGCGACGGCAGCGCCGAGCACAACCTGAAGCTCTCCCAGGCCCGGGCCCAGGCCGTGGTGGACCACCTCACGGCCAAGGGGGTCGCCGCCGATCGATTGGAAGTGAAGGGCTATGGCCCCACGCAGCCGGTGGCCCCGAACGACAGTGCCGCCAACAAGGCGCGCAACCGCCGCACGGAGATCCGCATCCTGGGTCAGTAGCCGCGCACGAGCTTCACGCCCGCACCACCGGCGCCGCGCAGGGTGTAGGTGCCCGCCGCGGCGTCACGCAGGTCCACGCGCAGTTCGCCACCGGCCGGTGCCAGCAGGCCGTCGCGCACCACACGCCCCAGCCCGTCCAGCACCCACCAGCGCTCGCCCGCGGGAGCGCCGAGCAGTGTGTACACCCCATCGCCATCGCTGCGCAACCGCAGCGCCGGGGCCGATCGCGCGGGCAGGCCCACCGAGGCGTCCACGCAGAAGGGCGTGCTCTCCTCCACGCCGAAGCTCGCGCCATCGGCGATGAAGCCCGTGAACGCGCCCGTCACCGTGTAGCTGCCGTTGCCCGCGTTGCAGCACATGCCGTCGCCGTACGCGTCGTGCATGATGAAGGTGTAGCAGCCGGTGTCGAGGCAGGCGAAGGCCGTGAGCGTGGCGGTGTTCAACTGGCCGTTGTACGGGCCTCCGGTGGCCACCACGAGACCGTTGTCATCCACGATGCTCCAGGCGCTCTCGCCCGCATACTGGTCGAACACCAGCGCCACCTCGATCTCCTCAGGCCGCACCTGCACGTCCACCGAGCGCGTCTCCGTATCGCTGCCGAAGGCGTTGCTCACCGTGAGGCTCACGGTGTAGGAGCCGCTCGCGGGATAGGTCACCGCGGGCGAGGCATCGGTGCTGGTGCCCGGGTTGCCGCCGGGGAACTGCCAGCTCCACCCCGGTGCGGCCTCCAGCGCCAGGTCGTGGAAGGTGACCGCACCGCCGCCGCAGACCACCTCGCTCTCCGTGCGGAAGCCTGCGACCGGGGGATCGCCACTGGGGCTGTACACCGGTGTGCGCCATACCCCACGGCCATAGGTGGCCGCGTACAACCACTGGCCGGTGCCGTCCAGCTCCAGTTCCATCACCACCACGGCGGGCAGGCCCTGAGCGAAGGGTTGCCAGTTGCCGAGGGTGGCGTCGCGATAGAAGACGCCCAGGTCGGTGCCCACGTACAGGCCGTCGTTGATGCCGGTGAGCACCACGGTGTTCACCGGCACGTTGGGCAGGTTGCCGCTGTGGTCGGTCCACGTGTCGCCACCGTCCACACTGCGGAACACCTTCACCCCTTCGCGGAAGCCGGAGCAGGTCACCGCCACGCGATCGGCGTCGGTGGGGTCGATGGCGATGGCGGTAAGCGCCTGGGCGGGCAGACCGGTGAGGATGTCCCAGGTGGTCCCGCCATCGGTGCTCCGGCGCAGGGCGCCGTCGTTGCTGAAGTAGATGACGTCCGGATCGGTGGGGGCCACCGCGATGGCGCGCACCTTCCGTCCGGTGGTGATGTTGCTGATGTTGGTCCACGTATCGCCCAGGTCGTTGCTGCGCCAGAGGTTGTTGTACCCGGCGTAGAGGCGGCCGGGCACGCTGGGGTCCTGGATGTAGGGCGTCACCCAGGCGCCTTCCTCGGGGATCGTGAAGCTCACGCTTCCGAAGGTCTGGCCACCATCGAACGAGCGGTAGATCGATCCGTACTGCGCGCTGCAGAAGCGCACCTGCGGATCGTCCTTGTCCACCAGCCCTTCCATGCCATCGCCGCCCTGCACATGGATCCAGGCCCCGCTCTCCCACTGCATGCTGCCGTTGTCCTGCAGCCCGGCCATGACCAGCTCGGGCTGGATGCCGGACACACCGATGCGGTAGACCTGTGACACCGACAGGCCCGCGCTGAGGTCGAACCAATCGGCACCGCCGTTGGGGCTGCGGAAGAAGCCGCCGTCACTGCCGCAGTAGAGCTGGCCGTTGGCGATCTGCAGGTGATGGATGTCGGCGTGGGTATAGCCCACGGCGCTGGGCCAGGTCCAGTGGCTCATGTTCGTCCACGTGGTGCCGCCGTTGGCGCTCTTCCACACGTTGATGCCGCCGGCGTAGATCGTGCCCGCGTTCACCGGGTCGGCCGCGAGGGCCAGGTCGTACCAGGCCTGCCCGCCGCTGTCGTTGCCGGTCTCCGAGTAGCCCATGATGTTGGGCGTGTTGCTGCGCGTGGTGAAGGTGGTGCCGCCGTCGGTGCTGCGGTACAAGCCGCGGAAGCCGCCGTCATCCTCGCGTCCGGCCAGCAGGTACACCAGTTGTGGGTCGGCCGGGGTGACCGCCAGGGCCATGCGCACCACGAGGCCCGCCGCGGGCAGGCCGCTGGTGATCGTGGTGAAGGTGGCCCCGCCGTCGGTGCTGCGGTGGTACTGGTCGCTGGTGGCATGCACCACGCCGGGGTCGCCGGGCTTGAAGGCCACATCGAAGAAGCTGCCCAGGGCCACGCGCTGCCAGCTGGCACCGGCGTCGGTGGTGCGGTAGAGGCCGCTGTTGGCCGCGCAGAACAGCACGTCCGGGTCGGTGGGGTGCATCACCAGCCGGCGCGTGGTGCGCACCTGATGCACATCCCAGTCGAGCCCGGTGGCGTTCCAGGTGGCGCCCCCATCGGTGCTCTTCAGCACGCCCAAGGCATAGGTGTCGCGCGAATAGCCGTCGCCCGTGGCGATGTACAGGGTGTTGGCGTCCGTGGGGTGCAGCGCGATGCCGGTGATGCCGAGCGTGGGCAGGTCCTGGCCCAGCGCGTTCCAGTTGACGCCGCCGTCGGTGGTGCGCCACAGGCCGCCGGAGGGCGTGCCGACGTAGATGGTGTTCGCGTCGAGCGGCGACACGGCGGCGGTGTGCACGCGTCCGTTGCCGGGGTTGTAGCTCCAGGAATCCCAGGCGGCGGGTCCGATCGGTTGCCAGCTCGCGCTCTTGGGTGTGGCCGCCACCGGCATGCTCTTCAGTTGCCGCCAGGCACGGGCATAGGCGCCGGGATCGGGCCGCACCCCTTCGGGGTACAGCCGCTGCGACCAGAACCAGGCCTCGCGGGCGAAGACGTTGCGGCCTTTGCCGCGCTCCTGTGCGCGACCGGCGAAGTGGTCGGCGTGGGCCCGCTCCACCTCGTCCAGCGGCACGGCCGGGTCATGGTACATCCGCACCCAGTCCTGACCGACGGACAGCAAGGGCAGCAGAGCGGCGAGGACGAGGGGGGCGAGCGGGATCGTGCGCATGTGCCCAAATTTACCGCGTGAACGCCCCGCTCCATGACCGGTCCCACTTGCAGCTGGTGCGCACGGCCGACGGTTCCAACACGCTGCGCGACCCATCCATGGACGAGCCCTACCACAGCCTGCACGGCGCGCTGCAGGAATCGTGGCATGTGTTCATCGTGAACGGGCTGCGCGCGGTGGACAAGGCTGACGTGGACGTGCTGGAGGTGGGCCTGGGCACGGGCCTCAACATGCTGCTCACCTGGCTGCAGGTGGTGGAGGGCAAATGCCGCGTGCGCTACACGGCTCTGGAGCCGCATCCGCTGCCGCGGCCGCTGCTTCAGGCGGTGGACCACTGCGCGCAATGCGGCGTGCCCACCCTCACCGACGCGTGGCTCGACGCGATGACCGCTGCGCCCGGCGCCCTTACCGAAGGGCTCGGGGGCTTCCGCTTCACCTGGCGGCAGGCCGGCGTGGAAGCGCTCACCGACACCGAAGCTTATGACGTGGTGTACTTCGACGCGTTCGCGCCGAGCAAGCAGCCCGGGCTGTGGACGGCGGATGTGTTCGCGCGGCTCTTCCGGGCGCTGCGCCCCGGGGGCGTGCTGGTGACGTACAGCGCCAAGGGCGAGGTGCGCCGCACCCTGGAGGCCGTCGGTTTCCGGGTGGAGAAGCTCACCGGCCCGCCGGGCAAGCGGGAGATGCTGCGTGGCCGCAAGCCGAACTGAACCATGCAGCACTTCACCCTCCGCGTTTACGGCTTGCTGGTGCACGATGGGCATGTGCTCGTGGCCGACGAACTGATCCGCGGGCAGCGCATCACGAAGTTCCCCGGCGGCGGGCTGGAGTACGGCGAGGGCCTGAAGGACTGCCTGGTGCGCGAGGTGCGCGAAGAGCTGGGCGTGGAGGCCTTCGACGTGGAGCACTACTACACCACCGACTTCTTCCAGCAGAGCGCCTTCCACAGCACGCCGATGCAGGTGGTGAGCGTGTACTACCGCTTCCGCATCGCCGATCCGGGCGCGCTGCGGGTGGTGACCGAGCCGTTCGCGGGCATCGGCGAGGGGGCCGACCAGGAGGTGTTCCGCTGGCTGCCGCTGGCCGGTGCGCAGGCCGGGGACATGAGCCTGCCGATCGACCGGGTGGTGCTGGACCAACTGCTCATCACGCTGCGCGGCGGAGCCGACCGGACCGTGTAGCTTCACCTCGGGCCGTCCCATCGCCCACCAGTACCATGCGTGCTCTTTCGCTCCATGTCGCGCTGTTCCTCGCCGCTCTCACACCCTGCACGGCCCTGGCCTTCGATGGCAACGGCACCCTGGTGTCACAGGGCCTCACCCGCAGCTTCGTGTACCACGCGCCGGGCGCCTCGGTGGCGCCGGGTCGGCCGCTGCTGATCGCGCTGCACGGCACTGGCGGCACGGGGGCGGGTCTGCGCGCCACGAGCGGACTGGACGCGGCGGCCGATGCGTACGACCTGACGGTGGTGTATCCGAAC
This sequence comes from Flavobacteriales bacterium, assembly GCA_013360395.1. Classification (GTDB taxonomy): domain Bacteria; phylum Bacteroidota; class Bacteroidia; order Flavobacteriales_F; family PHOS-HE28; genus PHOS-HE28. Next base: position 13,014 of record JABWBQ010000033.1, on the reverse strand, counting down.
AGCACCACCATCGGCGGCGACCTGCAGTGGAACGTGTACGCCGATGACCAGCCGGGCCATGGCGGCGTGGGCGACCTCAACGCCACCGACGATGTGCAGTTCATCAGTGAGCTCATCGATTGGTTCTGCGACGCGCACGCCATCGACGCCACGCGCGTGTACGTCACCGGCCATTCCAACGGCGGCTTCATGGTGTACCAGCTGGCGCTGCACCTGGCGGACCGCATCGCGGCCTTTGCGCCGGTGGCCGGCAGCCTGTGGGGCGACAACAGCTACCTGATGACCGCCTTCGGGGCCGGCTTCGTGCCGGTGCCGCTGTTCCATGTGCACGGCGATCCCGATCCGGTGGTGGAGTACCCGGACGCGGACCACGACCCCAACACCTGGAACTGGCCCCTGAGCTCCTTCGGCAGCGCCACCTGCGGCGAGGACGCCTACCTCCCCTACCCCATCTCGCCGACGGTGGACCAGCTGGTGTTCTGCGACGGCAGCGTGGGCGAGCCGGTGAACCTGATCCGGATCCAGGGGGTGGGCCATGCCTGGCCGAACGACCCGGGCTTCAACACGGCGATGAGCATCGTGGGCTTCTGCGCGGTGCGGCAGTTGCCCGGGGCGGCTTGCGCCACCAGCGTTCCGGAAGCGGAGGATCCGGCGGTGCTGCTGGTGCACCCGGTGCCGGCGCGCGATGCGCTCACCTTCCGCCATCCGCCGGCCGCCGGCGCCCTGCTCACCGTGCTCGACCTCACCGGCCGCGTGCTGCTGCAGGAGCGTTCCTCCGGGGCGTCCGTGCTGCCGCTGCCCGGCCTGCGCGCAGGGCAGTACGTGCTGCTGGTGCGTGACGGGAACAGGCCCGAGCTGCGCATCCCCTTCACCGTGGGATGAGCGGGCCGGCGCTGCGGTCGCTCGCTAGGCCCCGATGCGGCGTTGCACGAAAGCGCTGACCTTCTCGTAGAGGTCCTCGGGCTCGAAGGTGCGCCAGTCCACCTGGTCCAGCGTGCCGCCGAGCAGGAAGTACTGGTCGATGTTGGCCGCCTTCAGGTCGTCGCGCACGTGCTCCCTGAAGTTGAGCAGCGCGATCCAGCCGTCGCGGTCGCTCACCTCCTCGAACCACTCCTCGTAGTAGCTCTCGTCGCTGGCGTGGAAGTTGAGCACGTTCTCGCCGATGAGGATGAAGCGCCCGATGCCCTGGTCCATCAAGGGCTCCACGATGTCGCGCTTGAGGAACATGACGTCGTTGCCCAGCAGGTCGTTCCATTCGCCGATGAGCTCCAGCACGGCCCAGCCCGCGTCGTAGTCGGCGAACAGCACCTTGAGGTACAGGGTGGCCGAGCCGAACTCGTCCCACTGCGGATGGATGGCGTGGTCGTAGACCGCGTGGGTGAACTCGAACTCGCTGTGCTCGCGGCCGAAGAAGGGCGAACGCTCATCCTCCTCACTGATGTAGCGGTGGCGCCAGTTCCAGAAGGGTTCGAGGGTGTGCACGGTGCTGCGAAAGTAGCGCGGCGTCCTGCGGTGACCGACGGTTGATGCTGCCACGGACGCGCGGAGCGGGCGAAGTATCTTGCCCGCCCTTGTTGACCGCCATGTTGCACCACCGCCTCCCCGCCGCCCTGTTGCTCACCGCCCTCGCACTTTCCGCGATCGCGCAGAAGCCGCTCACCAACCGCGAGATCTGGGCCTCCCCCACCTTCAGCACCGAGTTCGTGGGCGGCCTGGAGGGCATGCGCGATGGCGAGCACTACACGGCGCTGGAGGAGCGCAACGGCGCGCCGGCCATCGTGCAGTACGCCTACCGCACCGGGCAGGAGGTGGCCGTGCTGGTGGAGGGGAAGGACCTGGTGCCCGCCGGGGCCGCGGCGCCCATCGACGTGGACGGCTACAGCTTCAGCGCCGATGAGAAGAAGGTGATGCTGCGCACCGGCACGGAGCCGCTGTACCGCTACAGTTACTTCGCCGAGCACCACATCCTGGACCGTGCCACGCGCACGCTGCGCCCGTTGAGCGACCCGGCCAAGGGCAAGCAGCGGCTGGCCACCATCAGCCCCGATGGCAGCAAGGCCGCCTTCGTGCGCGACAACGACCTGTACGTGGTGGACCTGGGCACCCTGACCGAGACGCGCGTGACGAGCGATGGCGCGCTGAACCGCGTGATCAACGGCGCCACGGACTGGGTGTACGAGGAGGAGTTCGCGCTGGTGCAGGGCTACGAATGGAGCCCGGCCGGCACGCAGCTGCTCTTCCTGCGCACGGATGAGACGGCCGTGCCGGAGTTCGACCTGACGTACTACGAGAACCGCCTCTATCCGCGGGAATACCGCTTCAAGTACCCCAAGGCCGGGGAGCAGAACAGCACGGTGTCCCTGTACGTGTACGACACACGCAACGGCGTCACCCGGGCGGTGGGCCTGGGCGAGACCTTCACCGAGACCTACATCCCCCGCTTCGGGTGGACCACGAAGGACGATGTGCTGTGGTACATGCTGATGGACCGGCTGCAGCAGACCAAGGTGCTCTTCACGGCGTGGATGGCGTATCCGCCCCCGCCGCAGATCGGCGTGATCACCAAGGAGATCTACCGCGAGACGAGCCGCACCTACGTGGAGGTGACGGACGACCTGCACTTCCTGGAGGACGGCAGCGGCTTCATCCTCACGAGCGAGAAGGACGGGTGGAACCACATCCAGTGGTGCAGCATGGACGGCAAGGTGCAGCGTGCGCTGACCCAGGGCGAGTGGGACGTGCTGGCCGTGCAGGGCGTGGACGCGGCGCGCAAGCGGGTGCTCTTCACCGCGAGCAAGCGGAGCCCGCGCGAGCAGGAGGTGTACGCCGTGGGGCTGAGCGGCAAGGGGCTGGTGCCCCTGAGCCCGCCGGGCGGCTTCAACGACGCGGAGTGGAGCGAGGGCTTCCGCTACTTCATCAACACGCGCAGCACGGCCAGCGAGCCGCCGGTGATCACCCTGCTGGACGGCGAGGGCAAGCTGGTGAAGACCCTGAAGGACAACGCGGCCCTGCGCGAGCGGATGGCGCCGTACGCGCTGCAGCCGCGCGAGTTCTTCCAGTTCACCACGGCCGGCGGCGTCACGCTGAACGGGTGGATGATCAAGCCGCCGGGCTTCAGCGCGGACAAGAAGTACCCGGTGTTCATGACCCAATACAGCGGCCCCAACAGCAACGAGGTGCTGGACCAGTGGGAGGGCCGCGGCGGGCTGTGGCATCAGCTGCTGGCGCAGCAGGGCTACGTGGTGGCCTGCGTGGACCCGCGGGGCACGGGTCGCCGCGGCCGCGACTTCCGCCACATCACCTACGGCCAGCTGGGCAAGTACGAAACGGAGGACCAGATCGCGGCGGCGCAATGGCTGGCGCAGCAGCCGTACGTGGACGGCACGCGCATCGGCATCCAGGGCTGGAGCTACGGCGGCTACATGAGCAGCCTGTGCATCACCAAGGGGGCCGACGTGTTCAAGGCGGCCATCGCCGTGGCGCCGGTGACCAACTGGCGCTACTACGACAGCATCTACACCGAGCGGTACATGGGCCTGCCGCAGACCAACGCCGCCGGCTACGACGACAACAGCCCGATCAACCACGTGGAGAAGCTGAAGGGCAAGTACCTGCTGATCCACGGCATGGGCGACGACAACGTGCACTTCCAGAACGCCGCCGAGATGGTGATGGCGCTGATCAAGGCGAACAAGCCCTTCGACCAGTTCGCCTACCCGGACAAGAACCACGGGATCTACGGGGGCAACACGCGGCTATTCCTGTTCGAGCAGATGACGAACTGGCTGCTGGAGAACCTGTAGAGCACCTCGAAGAACCTCGTTCCGGTCGCTTGAGCCATAACTTCAGCGACGGCGCACGGCGTGGATGAGCAAGGAGCACAGCGGTCATCGCTTGCGCTCATTCACCCCTGCTTTGGTGCTCCTCGATCGGACACTTCGATCCAGTAGCCTCTCTTCGGCGCGCCTCGTCCGGACGAATGATAGCGGCGCACGCCATCCGTTCGAGGCTCTTCGAGGCAGCCTGTAGGCATTCCCCGGAAGGGATGCGCCGTGCAGAACCCCGGCCGCCGGTCCGGTCCGGCTTTCGATGAGCGCCCCGGTGCCCACCAACCGCACGGCTGGTGCATGGCTTCACAAGGAGCAGCTACGGGCGATCATGGACCGTAAACAGCCCAATGTGGTCCGGGCCATACCGCACCACAGGTGTTCCTATGTGATGCGATCGAAGGTGGAACCCATGAAGAAGGAGGCTGCATCGGTCCGCAGCCATAGCGATGGCATCGTGGCCTGGACCCGTTCACGCCTCTCCAAGGACTCCCTCAAAACGATCAACGGGCTCTTCCAAGCCACCAAGCGAAAGGCCAGGGGCTACACCCGTTTCGACACCATCCGAACAGTCATCTTCATGGTCGCTGGCCAATTCGACCACTCCTCCATCAACCATAACATCTCCGCCCCGTTACATCGGTGTCAAGGCATTGAGCTGGCCAGAGGGGACGGGCCCACGGGCAGGCCGGGTTGGTCACTCGTTCAGCCGGAAGTCGATCGTTACCGTCATGGCGACAGCTACCGGGCTACCTCGGCGCTTTCCGGGCACCCACTTCGGCATGGCTCGCATCAGTCGTTGAGCTTCCGCATCAAACCCCGGGTAGCCGGAGTTGAGGACCTTGATGTTCGCTGGTGCACCATCACTTCCAACGACAAAATGCACCCGCACTTTCGCAACATGACCAGCCTTCTTCTCCGCTTCCGGATATCGCCGGCTGGCCAGGTAGGCCCTCAAGCCCGACCGTCCGCCCGGAAACTCTGGAGCGACATCAACTTCGTCCAACCCGAAGATCTTGTATCCGGGATCCACCTTGACCGCTCCTGGGTCATTGGGTCGACCCTCGATCGGCGTGACCACTCGCTCAGCGTTCTCCATCGCCGGTTGGCCTGATCGCATCACCGGTTGTAGCCCGACCAACTGGTCCATGTGCGTGATATGGCCCGCCCTTGGGTCACCATCAACAACGGATATCGTCTTCCGAACGATCAGCCGCCATACATCCCCATCCTTGGGCAATGCCTTGATCGGATAGCCATCGATGATATCGGATGGACAGTGGAAGGAACGCTTCACGATCCCGGTATCTTCCTGCACGTCGAACCAGACGAAACATTGATCCGTACCACAGTCAATACCCGTGTATCGCCCGGTCAAGGTGTCCACTTCAGCTTCCAAGCTGTCGCGCAGCAGGCGCAGCCTAACGGCCTGTGCTTGCCGGGCGGACACGATCGACCGGGTGTAGGCATCAACCGCGATCGCCACGGCCCTCCGCATGCGCCCCCTGCCCCCGACATCGAACAGGATGCTGTCCGTAAGGTAGCTGACCACATATTGGTCACCCCCACTTGTATAGACCAAGGTATCCGGCAACGCGATCGCCCGATGACCCAGTGTGAACTCCGATGTGAGCTTTCTGCCCGATACATAAAGGTCGTGCTTGATCCGGATGGTTCCATAAAGGTCAGCGGTGTACTGCGGTGCAGGTACGGTGAAGGTCGTGGCCGTGTCGACGCCGCTGTGTTCCCTGAATCCGAACTTCCGGCCTTGGTAGGTGAAGAACAGCGCTTCCATCTGCTGCCGCTCCTGGCTGGTCAGTTCATGTCGCCTCCCTGCCTCGCGCATCATACCGACCATGGGATGAAGGGCGTAGAGCAATGCGCAGAACGAACCGATGACCCAGACCTGTTGTGTTGAAAGGTTGATGACGCTCCGACCGGAACGTTCCAATAGGGTGACGGCAACGCCGATGCAGACCGCCATGAATAAGAAGATCAGAAGCACGGGCTCAGCGTCCAAGTAGTATTCGGCCACCGCATCTTCATCCGCCAGTACGAACAGGCGCATGAGACACCTGAGTAAAAGGATGGCAGATAGACAGACCCAGACCAATGCTGCGATCCGCAGACCCTTGACATGACAGAAGGCCAGGAGTCCAATACATGGTAATGTGATGAGGGTGGCATGCACGGGCAGGGCGAGCACCAGGTAGAACAGCAGGCCAAGCAAGGCCCCCTCCCATGTGAACAAGCGGCGCTCCGCACCTGTCGCATCCACGGGTTGCTGACCAGCGCTGATGGCCACATGCTTGGTGTTGTTCGCGATGGCGAACAGCACCTCCATGGAATCGCCCACCCAGCGGCTGAAGAGGATGATGAGGAAGCCGCCGATCGGCGCGGTGATCACCTGCCAGGTCCAGTCGAAGGAAAACAGACCGCTCAGGACATGGAGCAGTGGCACTTCTTCGAGCAGGTCCCGTGCCGGCATGAGCACGGGATAGGCCAGGAGCCCGAAGAAGCCAACGAGCAGGCCGGACGACTCGCCCATGATCCGGACGAGATGTGCCACCACCGGTCCCACGATATAGACCTTGTGGCCTTTCGTATCCCGCTCGATGTCCTCCTTGCGCATCCACCACAAACGGGCAAGGACCATGGCTATGAACAGGATGGCCGTCGCCAGCAGGACCGCCGCGCGGACGCCTTGCACCGCGATCACGTAATGCTGTTCAACGTACAGCCGCACCAGCCCGTACAGTCCGATCGAGACCAGCGCCAAGGCCCACAGCACCCCGGCGACGGCAAGGAGCACGGCGATCACCGCATACCCCGTGCGCCAGGGCCGGCGAAAGAAGGCGCCGCCATCGATCAGTGCGATGATCCGGTCGGTAAGGCGTGTTGTCCAGGACCACATACGGATGGGTCATTGGGGAGCGACATTCACGATGCGGCGCAGGGTGTTGGAGTACACCAGCTCCCTCCGCGTCTCCGCATCGCTCTGGAACTGAAAACCGATCGCTGGTTTCTCCATGAACACGGAATCGAACTCGGCGATGGACAGATCATAGAGCAGGTCGCGGCCCGCCCGGGCTCCAGAAAGGCGCCAATCGTCCACGGAGATCGGGTTGGGCTGGAATGCACCAGGTGCCAGGGCCATGCGCACACGCAGCATCTCCATCTCCTCGCCGGCGATCCTGCCCGCATCCAAGGCACCTTGCAAAGGGACCGGGTATAGCTCCTCCCGATACGTGGCTCCTGCCAGGGTGCTGATCCAGAGCTCATGTTTCAACCCACCCATGGGTCCGTGGCGGGTCACCACCCTGAAGGTGTCCAGTGCGGTGGATGAGCTGAACACATGCAGCACCGTATACACGCTGACCGCGGCGAAGTCCTCCGGGCGTTCCGTGATCACCTTGTAGGCCAGTCTTCCTTCGTCCGGAGATCTGGTCGTTGTGCCAGCATTGGTCGACAAAGAACCCTGTTGAACGTGTTGACCAGGCGGCGGAGCCGCCACACTGGTCTCTGCAGCACCTCCCGAGAGGTCCATCTGTTGCTTGGTATCCCCGGGGTGTTCCGCCTGCACGGGTGGCATGGTACCTGACCCGATGGGGCTGCGTGCTGCCGTCGGTATCGCGGCGGAAGAATTTGCGAGGAACCATTGGTCCAGACAGGCACGCTGTTCCCCAAGCGCCCTGCGTTCTTCCGCCATCCACACCACCTGCAAGGGGCCGGACTTGGTGATCAACGCCAGTTCGTTCGGCATCTGTTCACCTATGGTGCGCCATTCCTGGTCGGTCAGTTGCACGCCATGCCACGCACTGCCATCCGGGCGCACTACCGACTCCGCAGGCCGTAGGTCGGAGGCGATCACCATGCGCCGCCCATCGCCCCAGGCCAGGGTGGCCCGCACGAGCGGAGGGGGCGCACCTGATGCCGGAAGCAGGCGCAACCAAAGCCAGCGCTTCCCATCGGCGCGCCCTGCCCACTGCACACGGAGGGCGGTCGAACTTGCTGGAGGCGCCGAACCGACCTCTTCCGATCGCACCTGGGTGACACTGCCATCCGTCCGCTCCAAGGCCACCGCACATCCTGCGTACTGCGCATCCTGCACCGCACGCGCCTCGGACCTTGGGGTCGGCACCACCTGCGGCGCCATCTCTTCCTGAACAGGGTCCGCAGTTGCGGGAAGTGAGGGGGACGCCTTTGGGGCATCAGAGCTCGCTTGGTCGCTCCGGCTCGTATCCGCAAAGGCGACCACCGTGTCTTTCGGGGTCACGGGAAGCGGGGCATCCACACCGGCTTGGAGGGGCAGCGGACCTGGTGCAGTTGATGGCGTTTGGACCATTTGCATGGTGTCCTGAACCGGGGCGTTGGTCGCTTTCCGCGCCCTCCGCAGTTCACGCACCTCCTCGGTGCTCATGGGTTTGACCCCGCCCCAGTTGGAACGCGGCATGTCCGATGGGACCAATCGGAAGGTGAAACCGGCACCGACCGCGTAGGTCGACCAGCCGACGCTGAAAGACCCTGACCGACCTCCTATGCTGCTCGATCTTTCCACACTACAGGTACCCCTGATCTGTAGGCCAACTCCTCTCTTGAACTCATAAGCTAGTTCGGCATACCCCGCAGGAACGATTCCGTCGCCAAAGGAACCATAGTACAGGTCATCGGACGCCTCTGTATTCTCGTCCAGATCATGCTCATGCCGTAGACCGTTCTCGTCTGTGATCACACGGGTCCAAATCGTTCGCTGTGCTCCGTAAACAGGCGTGCTCAGCAGTGCTCCCAGGCGGACGACCAGGCCTTTGAACAAACGCACCTTCATCCCGAGAGCACTTTCGAGCCGGATCACATCCAAGCGGCGAAAGCCACGGTCTTCCTGCGCTGCTGAATACGGCAGTTCGTTCGAGGCGAAGCGGAATTTGCCGTCCAACCGCTCGAATGAGAACGCCCCCGACCAATTGAAGGAAACCACTCGGCTGATCGGGCTGCCATCAAGCAGGAGCCCAAGACGACCATACTGACCCGACATGCCGACCGGTAATTTCCACAAGGCATGGTCCGTGTAGTGTTCCTCCACCTTGCTCAATGGCCGATCCAAAAGGACCTCACGCATTCCGCCTTCCACAGAGAGCCCGAAATACTGGGCAGGGCACACCGGGATACCGCAGGTTCCGACCAAGGCGAACCACAGAGCACACGTTTGAGTTGAGCGGAGGAGACCCATTGGAACCTTGCTAATGCACTTCCACGTCGAGCACCTTGACGTTCAGGCTGTCCACCAATACCCCGATCTGCGGGCTTTCAACGGGTATGGCGCCGAAATAGGCGGAGTTGTCGTTGTTATCGAAACGGGCGTCTTGTTCAACGACCTGCACAGGCGTGCTTCCATTGAACGCGGTCAGCTTGAACGTCACGTTGATGTAGTTCACATTGGGAGGAAATACGATCGACGGGATGCAGCACCCAACCGGATCATCGATCCCGTAGGCGTCAACGGTGCGTGACGTGCCATTGGAATACACGCCCAGGTCCAAGACACATGGCCCCTGACCACAGTGGTCATCCTGCACGGACCAGAACGACCCTCGCTCGGTCAAGCAGGGACCCTCCAGCTCGCCCACGATCCTCGCAGCCACATACGGGATCTCGAAACCATAGTTCGTGATCGTATCGACCACGGTACCCCGCCAGATGCGTGAACCCGCGTCCCTGAAGGTACAGCAACTACCGTCCGGCAGCTCGGCGTATGGATCGTAGTTGGCGTAGCCCTGCTCCGTACACCCTTCCTTCTCCAGCCGGTCGAACTTGGTGCACGCGGTCGCCCCAAGAAGAAGACCCGCCCAAAGCAGCAGCAGGGGTCCGGTCCAACCTGCTCGCTCTGCAAGCGTCGATCGAGATGGATGTCTAGTGCTCATCGGTCCTGCGGTGTTCCTGGTTCCAAGGCCCCAACCCGCTCTTGGAGAAGTCTGATCTGTTCCTGAGCCTCCCGCAACTCCGTGCGCAACACCTCCAGCTCCCCTTCTCCCTCGCACGAACGCGCCGGCAGCGGTTCCCCATCCCCCGTGGCCTCGAGCACCATCCGCTCGCCGCTCATCCGCTCCACCACCCGCACCACGCGGAGCATGTCCACATTGATCCGCCGGTCCAGCGCACGGTTCTCGGACCAGTATGACCAGGCCATGGGCTCCGACGGGCGCATGAGGCTGAAGTGGTGGGGGGAAAGGGTGGTGACGTTGCCGGCCTCGTCCATCACCTTCAGTTCGCTGCTGGGCTCATCGGCGTAGAGCAGCACCCCGTTGATGGGCGCCACCGGAGGCGTACCGTTCTCCAGGGCCAGCACCTTGGTGCCGCCGCCGAAGGCACTGCAGCCCACCCCCAGGTTGTGGTTCACGCGCACCATGTCGGTGTCGAACTCGCCGTAGATCAGCGGGGTCGTTGAATCACTGTTCTCCACATACAGCTTGTCGCTCGACAGCTCGAAATAGCCCGCTCTGTAACCGAGAAAAACACAGCCACTCTTTGAGTGAGCGACGACTCCGTCACCAGCATAGCTACCAATAATCGTATTGTTTGAACCATTATAGTTCCAGTGATTCGCCCTATGGCCAACACCAACATTCCCAACGCCAGTATCATTCACTCGTAGAGCATCACAACCGTATGCAGTATTCGAATTTCCAATGCTATTGTTCGCCAATGCAGATACGCCAAATGCACTATTCATACTTCCTGTCGTATTCTGGAAAAGTGCTTGCGCTCCGGCACTGGTGTTCTGATCTCCAACTGTGTTAACAGCTAAAGAACTATATCCTATAGCTGTATTGGAAGAGCCAGTGCTACTCTCGAGCAATGCGAAATATCCAACTGCTACATTCATTGAACCGGATGTGCAACTAGATAAGCTCGCAGCGCCTATCGCTGTATTTGCTTCACCTGATGTACACTCCAACATACTCTGATACCCAATAGCGGTATTCCATTGACCAACATTTGCCGATGCAGTCAAGGAGCCACGGAGCGCTTCGTATCCCACTGCCACATTGTGATTGATGAATCCGATAGCCGAACTGTTCGCGTACAACATGCTCCGTGATCCAATAGCGGTGGCTCTTGAACCAGCCACATTCGATCGCATACTCCAACGACCACACGCGGTATTGTCCGACCCAGACAATGTTGCTAGTGATGCATCCCGACCTATTGCGACATTACTATTCCCCGTAACATTGATGAACAAGGCGTTCGACCCAAGCGCAGTATTGTCGGACCCACTCGTGTTGCTGGCCATCGAATTCTGACCAACAGCTGTGTTCTGAACACCAAGGATGTTCCAGAACAAGCTTGTTGCACCGATCGCGGTATTGCCTGATCCGATGGTATTGGACAGCAGGGATTGAGCTCCGAGCGCAGTATTCTCTGACCCCGAAATGTTCAGGTCCAACGCGCGCATCCCAACAGCCGTGTTATACGAGCCTGTGCTGTTCAAACTCAAGGCGCGCATTCCTATCCCAGTGCAGGCGACACCCGATACATTGGCCTGGAGGGTCTGATAACCCCAAGAAGTGTTGGACCCTGTGCTTGGAGCAGGATCCGTTCCGATCCACGCACTTCGTTCACCATTCACGCGAACCTCCAGTGGCACATTGTCCAAAGTGCCCAGAAAGTGCGTTCCCGGCACCGTTCCCGCATTCCCGGTCAAGGACCACCCCGCGCCACTGCCGGCCATTTGCACCCATTGCGCCCCGTCCCAATACCAGTAGCCCTTGGTGGTGGTGTCGTACACGGTGAGCCCCTCTTCCGCCGCGGCCAGGCCCGCGATGGCGGTGCGTTGGGCGCTGCTCATCCGGGGCAGCAGCACGCCCTTGTCCGCTGTACTGCCCTGAACATCGAGCAGCGCAAAGGGGTTGGGCGGCGCACCGGTCTCGTTGATGGCGATGCCCTGGGCGCAGAGGCCGAGCGGGGCCAGCAGGGCCACACCCACCAGCGGCGGACCGATCCGCCGCGAGCGGCGGTGCCATGAGCGATGACCACGGCCGGTGTGCATGGGGATCAGCGGTGGATGAGCAGCTGATACATCCTGACCTCCTTCCCCCGGTTCGCGCGGAGGAAGTAGATGCCCTCGGCTTGCTCTTGAAGGTCGATCCGCTGAGGTTGGCCATCCACCACCAGAAGAGAAGTCGACACCAATTGACCCAAGGCATCGATGACCCGGATGTCAATGTCACCGGTAAGCGGTCCGGACGGTGTGACCAGGAAGGTGCCATCCGAGGGATTCGGATGGATGTTGAACCAGGGCGCTCCATGGTCTTCATCGGCCAGCCCGGTGTTGATGTCAACCACCCACACGCAGAGGCTGTCGCCCGGACAACCCAAGTTCTCAGCGCGTACGCATACTTGTGCGGGGACCGTGCCCACCGTGTAGTCGATCGAGATGCTCGTCGACGACCCGCTCCAATCGGCTGGCAGCGTACTCCAGATATATCCGGTGGCGTCCGTGACGGGAGCCGCGGTGAACGTGTGGACCCCGCCGGTGCCTGCAGCCGATGGACCTGTGATGCCCGAAGGCGTTCCTGGTATGACCACCGAAACTCCCACGCAGCTACAACCTCCATCGATCACATCATTGATCGTACATGCGTCACCGTCGTCGCAGGCATCCCCAGGCTCAACGTTGGCAAGCGTCGGGCAGGGGTCGACCGCATCACACAGACCATCACTGTCCGCATCGCCCACCGGTGTTCCTGCGCAGCCGCAAGCACCATTGACCACATCGTTGATGGTGCACGCGTCGCCGTCGTCGCAGGCATCCCCGGGCTCAACGTTGGCAAGCGTCGGGCAGGGATCGACCGCATCACACAGACCATCACTGTCCGCATCGCCCACCGGTGTTCCTGCGCAGCTGCAACCGCCATTGACCACATCGTTGATGGTGCACGCGTCGCCGTCGTCGCAAGCATCCCCGGACTCAACGTTGGCAAGCGTCGGGCAGGGGTCGACCGCATCACACAGACCATCACTGTCCGCATCGCCCACCGGTGTTCCCGCGCAGCCGCAACCGCCATTGACCACATCGTTGATGGTGCACGCGTCGCCGTCGTCGCAGGCATCCCCGGGCTCAACGTTGGCAAGCGTCGGGCATGGATCGACCGCATCACACAGACCATCACTGTCCGCATCGCCGACC
>JABWBQ010000093.1 GCA_013360395.1 Flavobacteriales bacterium | reverse complement strand
CCGCCGCCGACAGGCCGTGGGATTCGCTGCCCAGCACCAGCACGGCGGGGCGCACCAGCGTCGCCTCGAAAACGGACGTCCCCGTCAGGTCCGCCGCGTGGACCGTGGCGCCCTCCCTGCGGGCGCGCGCCAGCCTTTCGGGCAGGGGCACCTCGACCACCGCGACCCGCAACAGCGAGCCCATGCTGGCCTGCACCACCTTCGGGTTGAAGGGGTCCACCGTGCCCGGGCTGCACCACAGGCGTCGCATGCCGAACCAATCGGCCAGGCGGATGATGGTGCCCAGGTTCCCCGGATCGGCCACGCCGTCCAGGGCCAGCACGAGCTCCCCGGCCTCCAGCGGCCCGTCCACCGCAGGGCCGGGCAGGTCCACCACGGCGATCCATTCGTTGCCCGAGCCGAAGGTGCCGAGCCGTTCCATGCGGTGGGCGGGGGCAGTGCGCAGCAGGCGTGCCGGGATCCCGGTGACGCGTGCCGCCTCGGCCGTGGCCACCACGAAGCGCACCGGCCACCCGGCCTGCAGCACCTCCTCCACCAGCTTGCGGCCCTGGACCAGGAAGGCACCCTCGGCCCGCCGGTGCTTCCGGTCCCGCAGCGCACGCACCAGCTTGAACTCCGCTTCCGTCAATCCTTCGGGGATATCTTTGGCCTTCGCCAAAACTAAGGACCGCCCGCCCCTCCGTGCATTTCCGGACCACGCATATCGTGCTGCCGGCAGTGCTGCTGACGGTCCTTGCGGCCTGTGGACCGGCCCGCAGGCTGCCCCCGGACCGGCACCTGCTGGTCAGAGCCCGGGTGGAGGTGCAGGACAATGCGGTGGACAAGGACGACCTGCGGGCGCTGATGAAGCAACGCCCCAACAAGCGCATCCTCGGCCTGCGCTTCTACCTGGCCATGTACAACCTGCCGTCGCCCGAGCGGGTGGCGCGCCGGAAGGCCGAGCTGGTGGAGCGCAACCGGGTGGCCAATGAGCGCCGCGCCCTGCGGGGCAAGCCACCCCGGGAGCCCGGGCGCACCTTCGGGGAATGGCTCCGCGAGGTGGTGGGCGAGCCGCCGGTGGCCCTGGACAGCACCCTCACCGCCCGCTCCGCCGTGCAGATGCGCAACTACCTGCTGCGCGAAGGCCACTTCGAAGGACAGGTCACCGACACGGTGGAGTACCGGGGGCGCAAGGCCCGGCTCACCTACCGGGTGACCCCCGGCGAGCCGTACCACCTGCGCCACATGCGCACCGTGGTGGACGACCCGCGCATCGAGGACTACCTGGCCAAGACCGCCGAGGGCAGCCGGTTGAAGAGCGGGGCCCGCTTCGATGCGGACGACCTGGAGGCCGAGCGCGACCGGGTGACGGGCATCCTGCGCGAGCTGGGTTACCTCTATTTCCACCGTGACCTGGTGAGCTTCGATGCCGACACCGCCGTGGGCGGTCGGCAGGTGGACCTGGTGATGCGGCTGACCCGGCAGCAGGGTGGGCGTGCCGAGGGGCTGCGCGGCTCGCGGGAGGGCACCGTGCACCAGCTGGGCCGCGTGACGCTGGACGCCACCAAGGCCGCGCAAGCCGGTGTGGTGCTGCCGGTGGACACCCTGGTGCGCGACGGTTTCACCTTCCTGTACAACGGCCGCAGGCCCCGCTACCGGCCGCAGGCCCTGCTGAGCACGGTGTACTTCCATCCGGGCGACCGCTACCAGGCGAGCATGGCGGACAAGACCTTCCGGCGGCTCACCAACCTGCGGGTGTTCGACCGCGTGGACCTGCTGTACGACACGGTGGGCACCGGCGCCCCGGATGTGGTGAACTGCACGGTGCGCCTGGTGCCGGCCAAGCAGCAGGGCTTCACCGTGGAAGGTGCGGGCACCAATCGCGGCGGTTTCCTGGGCACGGCCATCAGCCTTTCGTACCGGCACCGCAACGTGTTCCGCAACATGGGTTCGTTGCAGGCCCAGCTCACCCTGGGCCTGGAGGCGCAGCAGAGCATCACCGGCCGGGAATCGGGCACGGGCGGGTCGAGCACGGCCGTGGGCCGCGACGTGCTGTTCAACACCGTGGAGATCGGGCCGGAGGTCACCCTGCGCTTTCCGCGGCCCTTCGTGCCCGCCCGGTGGTTCGCCAAATCGGCCGCACCCCGCACCACGTGGACGGCCCTGTACAACTACCAGCGGCGGCCGGACTACAACCGCACCCTGGCGCGCACCAGCCTGGGCCTGGAGTGGAACGAGAGCCCCCGGGCCACGGTGGGCATCTTCCCGGTGGACCTCAACATCATCCGCATCCCGTTCCTCACCGACGATTTCCGCGACTACCTGCAGGAGGCCAACGACCCGGTGCTCACCGACAGCTACACGGACCACCTGATCATCGGGGCGCGTGCCTTCCACATCCTCAACACGCAGGGCACGGCCAAGGGCCGCGACGTGGTGTACCTGCGCACCACCCTGGAGACCAGCGGCAACCTGCTGAGCGGCGTGATGGGCCTGCTGGGCCGGGAGCCCACCACGGACACCAGCGGTTCGCGCTTCCACACCATCGACGGGGTGCGCTTCGCCCAGTTCGTGAAGCTGGACGCCGACCTGCGCTACTACCGGCACCTGCACGAGAAGAGCCAGCTGGTGCTGCGCACCGCCGCCGGAGTGGGCGTGCCCTTCGGCAACCTGGGGGTGCTGCCCTTCGAATCGAGCTTCTTCGTGGGCGGGGCCAACGGCCTGCGGGCCTGGCGGGCGCGTTCGGTGGGCCCGGGGTCGTATGCCGCCCCGCTGGCCGCTTACGACCGCACCGGCGAGGTGCGCATCGAGGCCAACGTCGAATACCGCTTCAAGCTGGTGGGATTCTTCGAGATGGGCCTGTTCGTGGACGCGGGCAACATCTGGTACCTGAAGGAGGACCCCCAGAAACCCGGCAGTGGGATCGACGGCGACCTGCTAGGCGAGATGGCCATCGGTGTCGGAGCAGGTCTGCGGCTCAACTTCGACTTCTTCCTGGTGCGCTTCGACCTGGGCTTCCAGACCAAGGACCCCGCCCTGCCCCCGGGCGACCGCTGGATCTTCGAGCGTTCGCGCGAGCAGCGGGCCATCGGCGACCTGGCCAACCTGAACCTGGGCATCGGCTACCCCTTCTGAGCGGGGGAGGTCCTTCGCCCAGGCGGGCCAGGCGGCTCGGCGGCCTGCCCGGCGCTTTCCGCCCGGCACAGTATTTTCGCGGTCCATCCGAAAGCACCGCATGCCCACCAACACCACGACCGGCCGCATCGAGGCACTCCTCGGCCAGGACGCCGGGAACCTGCTCGGCCACACCTGCAAGACCATCACCAAGGACCAGTTGAACCTGCCCGGCGCCGATTTCGTGGACCGCTGTTTCGGGAGCAGCAACCGCAGCCCGCAGGTGCTGCGCAGTCTGCAGGCCCTGTACGGCACCGGCCGCCTGGCCAACACGGGCTACATGAGCATCCTGCCGGTGGACCAGGGGATCGAGCACAGCGGTGCGGCCAGTTTCGCGCCCAACCCCATCTACTTCGACGGGGAGAACATCGTGAAGCTCGCCATCGAGGGCGGCTGCAACGCGGTGGCGAGCACCTACGGCGTGCTGGGCAGCGTGGCGCGGAAGTACGCCCACAAGATCCCCTTCATCGTGAAGATCAACCACAACGAGCTGATGACCCTGCCGAACAAGTTCGACCAGGTGCTCTTCGGCACGGTGGAGAGCGCGTGGGACATGGGTGCGGTGGCCGTGGGGGCCACCATCTATTTCGGCAGCGAGGAAAGCACCCGCCAGCTCACCGAGATCGCAGAGGCCTTCCAACTGGCCCACGAACTGGGCATGGCCACCATCCTGTGGTGCTACCTGCGCAACCCCGGTTTCAAGAAGGACGGCACCGACTTCCACGTGAGCGCCGACCTGACCGGACAGGCCAACCACCTGGGCGTCACCATCCAGGCCGACATCATCAAGCAAAAGCTGCCGGAGAACAACGGCGGCTACAATGCGCTGAGCGGCTATGGCAAGACGCACAAGAAGGTGTACAGCGACCTGACCACGGAACACCCGATCGACCTGTGCCGCTACCAGGTGGCGAACTGCTACATGGGCCGCATCGGCCTGATCAACAGCGGCGGTGCAAGCAGCGGGGCCGGTGACATGGCCGAGGCCGTGCGCACCGCCGTGATCAACAAGCGCGCCGGGGGGCAGGGCCTGATCAGCGGGCGCAAGGCCTTCCAGCGCCCCATGGCCGAGGGCGTGGGCCTGCTCAACGCCATCCAGGATGTTTACCTCGACAAGAAGATCACCATCGCGTAGGAAAAGCTGAAAGCTGAAAGCTGAAAGCTGAAACGAGATCCCGGTTCAGCTTTCAGGCTTCCTCTTTCATATTTCCTCTTTCAGCTTTCCTCTATAAACTTTGCTCCCATGGGTTGGTTCACACGCACCAAGGAAGGCATCACCACCTCCACCGAGGAGAAGAAGGAAACGCCCGAGGGTCTCTGGTACAAGTGCCCGGAGTGTGACGAGATCGTGACCTCCGAGGACCATGAGAACAACCTCTGGGTGTGCCCCAAGTGCGAGCACCACGAGAAGATCGGCAGCGACGAGTACTTCGCCCTGCTGTTCGACGACCAGCGGTACACCGAACTGGGGGCCGACCTGGTGGCGGGCGATCCCTTGGGCTTCGTGGACACCAAGCCGTACAAGGAGCGCCTGGCGAAGTCGCGGCAGGGGTCGGGCCTGAACGATGCCTTGCGGGCCGCGGAGGGCAAGCTGGACAAGCGGACGGTGGTGATCTCGTGCATGGACTTCCGGTTCATCGGCGGGAGCATGGGCAGCGTGGTGGGCGAGAAGATCGCCATCGCCGCCGACCAGGCCATGAAGCGCAAGTGCCCGCTGGTGATCATCAGCAAGAGCGGCGGGGCGCGCATGATGGAGGCCGGCTTCAGCCTGATGCAGATGGCCAAGACCAGCGCCAAGCTCACCCAGCTGGCGGCCAAGCGCCTGCCCTACATCAGCGTGCTCACCGACCCCACCACCGGCGGGGTGACGGCCAGCTTCGCCATGCTGGGGGACCTGAACATCGCCGAACCCAAGGCCTTGATCGGCTTCGCCGGGCCCCGGGTGGTGAAGGAGACCATCGGCACCGACCTGCCCAAGGGGTTCCAGACCAGCGAATTCGTGCTGGAGCACGGCTTTTTGGACCTCATCGTTCATCGTAAGGACCTGAAAGCCAAGCTTTCCCAGTTCATCACCTTCTTTCAGTCCTGAGGGCGAACGGGGGGTGGGGGAAAACCCTATCTTTGCCGCCCCGATCCGCAGGTGCATTCCTGTGGGCGGACCAACTGCGGACGACCATGCACCTGACGAAAGAGGCCAAGCGCGAGATCTTCAAGAAGCACGGTGGGAATGAGATGAACACCGGTGCGGCCGAGAGCCAGATCGCCCTGTTCACCCAGCGGATCGACCACCTCACCGGCCACCTGAAGAACAACAAGAAGGACCACGGCACCGAGATGGCGCTCATGGGCCTGGTGGGCAAGCGCAAGCAACTGCTCAACTACCTGAAGGAGCAGCACCTGGAGCGCTACCGCGCGATCATCCAGGAGCTGGGTCTGCGCAAGTGAGCGGAACGACCGCCGCGCATACGGCGGCGCCTGGACATCGGAACTGGACCAAGGGCGATCGTGAGGCACGGTCGCCCTTTTTCATAAGCTGAGGCAACGAGAGGAAAACAACACGAGGAAAAGCGACGAGAACATGAGACCACAAGGGATCACCAAGACCATCGACCTGGGCGATGGGCGCCCCATCACCATCGAGACCGGCGTGCTTGCCAAGCAGGCCGACGGCTCGGTGACCGTGCGCATGGGCGACACGATCGTACTGGCCACCGTGGTGGCCACCAAGGAGGCCCGCGAGGGCATCGACTTCCTGCCCCTGCAGGTGGAGTACCGCGAGAAATTCAGCGCCGCCGGCCGTTTCCCGGGCGGCTTCTTCAAGCGCGAGGCCCGTCCCAGCGACCACGAGATCCTCGTGAGCCGCCTGGTGGACCGCGCCCTGCGCCCGCTCTTCCCCGATGATTTCCACGGGGACACGCAGGTGCAGGTGATGCTGATGAGCCACGACAAGAAGAACCACAGCGACAGCCTGGCCTGCCTGGCGGGCGCCGCGGCCCTGGCCGTGAGCGACATCCCCTTCGGCGGCCCGGTGAGCGAGGTGCGTGTGGCCCGCATCGACGGCCGCTTCCAGATCAACCCCGACATGGTGGAGGTGGAACGCGCCGACATCGACCTGATGGTGGCCGCCACCGAACGCGACATCCTGATGGTGGAGGGCGAGATGAACGAGGTGCAGGAGGCCGACATGGTGGAGGCCATCAAGGCGGCCCACGATGCCATCAAAGTGCATTGCCGCGTGCTCAACGAACTGAGCGCCGCCGTGGCCAAGAGCCATGTGAAGCGCACCTACGACCACGAGAAGAACGACGAGGCCGTGGGCCAGCTGATCCACGACTTCTGCTACCAGCGTTTCTACGACCTGGCCATGAAGCCCAGCGGCAAGGAGGAGCGCGCGGCCAGCTTCGCCGCGGTGAAGGAGGCCTGCCTGGCCACCCTCACCGACGAGCAGAAGGCCGACAAGGCCATGCTGGCGCGCTACTTCAAGAAGACCCAGAAGAAGGCCGTGCGCAACGTGGTGCTGGACCATGGCGTGCGCCTGGACGGCCGGAAGACCACCGAGATCCGGCCCATCTGGTGCGAGATCGACATGCTGCCCGGCACGCACGGCAGCGCCATCTTCACCCGCGGCGAGACCCAGGCCATCAACATGGTGACCCTGGGCAGCAGCCTGGACGAGCAGACCATCGACCTGGCCACGCGCAAGGGCAGCGAGCGCTTCATGCTGCACTACAACTTCCCCAGCTTCAGCACCGGCGAGGTGAAGCCGATCCGCGGCCCCGGCCGTCGCGAGGTGGGCCACGGCAACCTGGCCCTCCGCGCGCTCAAGCCGGTGATCCCCCCCGCCCCCGGGAACCCCTACACCATCCGCCTGAACTGCGACATCCTGGAGAGCAATGGCAGCAGTTCCATGGCCACCGTGTGCAGCGGCACCCTGGCCCTGATGGATGCCGGCGTGCAGATCAAGGCCCCCGTGAGCGGCATCGCCATGGGCATGATCAGCGACGGCAAGCGCCACGCCATCCTCAGCGACATCCTGGGCGACGAGGACTTCCTGGGCGACATGGACTTCAAGATCTGCGGCACCGCCAAGGGCATCACCGCCACCCAGATGGACATGAAGGTGGACGGACTGCCCTACGAGGTGCTCGCACAGGCGCTGGAGCAGGCGCGTCAGGGACGGATGCACATCCTGGGCGAGATGCTCAAGACCATCGACAAGCCGCGTGAGGACTACAAGCCCCACGCCCCGCGCATCATCACCTTCGACGTGCCCAAGGAAAGCATCGGCCCCATCATCGGGCCGGGCGGCCGCGTGATCCAGGAGATCCAGGCCGAGACCGGTGCACAGATCAGCATCGACGAAGTGGACGGCCGCGGCGTGGTGGAGATCGCCAGCGAGAACAAGGCCAGCATCGACGCCGCCGTGGCCCGCGTGAAGGCCATCGCCTTCCCGCCGCAGGCCGAGATCGGCGTGAACTACCGCGGCAAGGTGAAGACCATCATGCCCTACGGCGCCTTCGTGGAGATCTTCCCCGGCACCGACGGCCTGCTGCACGTGAGCGAGCTCGACTGGAAGCGCATCGAACGCGTGGAGGACGTGCTCAAGGAGGGCGAGGTGATCGACTTCCAGGTGGTGGGCAAGGACCCGCGCACCGGCAAGCTGAAGCTGAGCCGCCGCGTGCTGCTGCCCAAGCCGGAGGGCTGGGTGGACCGCGAGCCCGCCATGGAAGGCGCAGGGCGCGAGCGCCGCGAGCGCGGCGACCGTCCGC
>JABWBQ010000032.1 GCA_013360395.1 Flavobacteriales bacterium | reverse complement strand
GCGTCGGATCGGCCACGAAGGCCACGCGCCCGCCGGCCCTTTGCACCCGCCGCAGCAGGAACATGTCGTCGCCGGAAGCCCAGTGGCGGTCGGCGGCATAGCCGCCCATGGCAGTGAACAGGGCACGGCGCACGGCCAGGTTGGCGCCATTGGCCAACAGGGCGGTCCCCGAGAGGGCGCTGCCCGCGGCCACGCCCAGCAGCACCGCCTGTTCCTCGCGCTGGTACCGGCCCCACAGGCCGTGCGCTTCCCGTAGGAACACCGGTCCCAGCAGCAGGTCCGGCGCCAGGGCTTTCCAAGTGCGTCCGAAGGCATCACTGCGGCCCGGCCCGCAGCGCACGTCGGCATCGGTGAAGAGCGCCACGGGGTGCGTGGCGGCGGCCATGCCCGCCTCCAGAGCCGCCTTCTTGCCCGTGGTGCCCTGCAGGGCGATCACACGCAGCACCGGCCAACGTTCCGCCATGGACCTCGCCCGTTCCAAGGTGCCGTCCTCCGAGGCATCGTCCACCACGATCACCTCCGGCGGGGCTACGGGGCGCTGCGACGCCAGGTCCTGCAGCAGGGGCGTGATGCGTTCGGCCTCGTTGCGCGCCGGGATGAGCACGGTCAGCGGCACGGCCTCGGCCGTCGGCACGCCGGCGCGAAGGGCCGCGCCGAAGGAGGCCGTCCACTGCCGCACCAGGGCCGCAAAGACCAGGGCCAGGCCGAGGACCGTCAACAGCCAGAGGAACCAGCCGCTCATGCCCGGGGGCCGCGACGGGCCATCACCAGCATCACCCCGCCCACGATGGCCGGCAGGGCCAGGTTCGCGAGCCACAGCGTGAAGGTGGCCGACAGCACGGGCAGGGCACCCACCTTCAGGGGGGCCAGCACGGCCACGGCCACCGAGCCGCGCACCCCCAGCTCGGTGAGCACGGCCGTGGGCACCAGGGTGGTGATGAGGAAGATGACCGGCACAGCGCCGCAGGCATGGGGCCAGGCCACCTCCGGGGCGAAGAGCAACAGCAGCAGCACGAACTGCAGGGTGAAGACCAGGTAGCGCAGGGCGCTCAAGGCCAGGATGGCCGGGGCGGGGCGTCCCTTCCCTTCGGCCAGGGCGCGTACGGCCGGGCGGAAGGACCGGGGCAGCGGCAAACGCTGCAGCAGCGCTCCGAGGCGGGCCGGGCGCACCAGCCACACGGACGGCACGGCGATGCCGATGGCCAAGGTCGTCAGCAGCACGGAAGGCACGGGCAGTTCGCGCGCGGCCAGGCTGCCCAAGGCCACCAGCCCCACGGCACCCGCCACCATGGTGACGGCGAACTGGGCGATGCTGCCGGGCAGGGATGCCAGCGCGGCACCCGTGCGCAAAGGGGCCGGCAGGTGGGCGATGCGCCCCAGGAACTCCCCGGTGCGGTTGGGCGTCACCAGGCCCAGGGTGGTGCCGCTCAGCGTGGCGCGGAACGCCGCCGGGCCCGTAAGGGGCACCAGCGGACGGACCAGCAGGCGCCACTTCACGGATTCCAGCCACCAATTGACCACGGCCAAGGCGGCCACCACCGGCAACACCAACCCGGCCAGCGGGCCGGCCACCGCCACCGGCCAGGGCGTACCTTGGGCACCGCTGGCGGCATACAGCGCCCAGGCCACGGCCGCCGCGAAAACCGCCCACCGGGCCCCAGCCCGCCACCACGCATGCCGAACGATCGCGAAGTCCATGGCCTTAAGACGGCCAAAAATAGCGGGGTGGCCCGGCCCGAGCGCATCATCCTCGGGATCGACCCCGGGACCACGGTGATGGGCTACGGCGTGATCCGGGCCGAAGGCCCCCGGATCACCCTGGTGGAGGCCGGCAGCATCCGCTTCAGCGCCGGCGAGGACCATACGCTCAAGCTGCGCGCCATCCACCGCCACACCACCGAACTGATCGAGCGGCACCTGCCGGACGACCTGGCCATCGAAGCGCAGTTCTTCGGCAAGAACGTGCAGAGCATGCTGAAGCTCGGCAGGGCCCAAGGGGTGGCCATCGCCGCCGCCATCCAGCGCGAGGTGGCCGTGCGCGAGTACGCGCCGACGCGGATCAAGCAGAGCATCACCGGCCATGGCGGGGCCAGCAAGGAGCAGGTGGCGGCCATGCTGCTCAGCATCCTCGGGGTGGCCCAGCTGCCGCCCAGCACGGATGCCACCGACGCCCTGGCCGTGGCCGTGTGCCATCAGTTCAACCTGGGGCATGCCGCTCCCGTGCCGGCACAGGCCCGGGGCGCGCGGAGCGGTGGCGGATGGGCGCAGTTCGTGCGCAACAACCCGGGCCGGGTGAAACCCTGAGCGGCCCTCCGTGTCCGCGGTGCGGGTGATCAGGCCTGGCGGATCCGCCGGGCGAGGTCGGCCAGCTCGTCCTGCGTACGCTGCAGCTTCGGACGGGTGAAGTCCATGTCCGCCATGCGGTCGATGGGCACCAGGTGCAGGTGCGCATGCGGCACCTCCAGGCCGATGACGCACAGCCCGATGCGGTCGCAGGGCACCACACGCCGGATGCGGTCGCCCACCTCCCGCGCGAAGGGCAGGATGCCCGCCAGCAGCTCGTCGGGCAGCTCCAGGAAGCGGTCCACCTCAAGCTTGGGGATCACCAGGGTGTGCCCGTCGCGCAGCGGGTTGATGTCCAGGAAGGCCAGGAACCGCTCGTCCTCCCCCACCTTGTGGCAGGGGATCTCGCCCTGGATGATGCGGGTGAAGATGCTGGGCATGGTGCGTGTTCGATGCGGCCCCGGGATCAGCGGCTGATCTCCACGATCTCGAACCGTGTGCTTCCGGCCGGGGTGGCGATCTCGGCCACCTCGCCCTTGCTCTTGCCTAACAAGCCCTTGCCGATGGGGGAGCTCACGCTGATCTTGCCCACCTTGATGTCGGCCTCGCTCTCGGCCACCAGGATGAACTCGCGCCGCGTGTCGTTGTCCACGTGCCGCACCACCACCTTGCAGTGGATGTACACCCGGCTGGCATCGAGCTGGGAGGCATCGATGATGCGGGCGTTGGCGAGCACTTCCTCCAGCTTGGCGATGCGGGCCTCCAGCAGGCCCTGTTCCTCCTTGGCGGCGTGGTACTCGGCGTTCTCGCTCAGGTCGCCCTTGTCGCGGGCGTCGGCGATCTGCTGGCTGATGTGGGGGCGCTCCACGGTGCGCATGTGGTGCAGCTCCTCTTGGAGCTTGCGGAGGCCCTCCTCGGTGTAGTAGGCGGGAGCGGACATGATCGGTGAGGTATGGAGAACGGAAGAGGACCCCGAGAGGTCCCCTTCCATCAAAGGTATGCGATCGGCCTCAGAGGCTCACGCGGATGCCGATCTGATGCACCCCGCTGAAGGGGTTGGTGGCACGGTAGGCGTAGTCCACCGCGATGGCGCTCTGCTTCTCCTTGCCGAAGGGCAGGTCCACGCTCAGGCCACCGGAGGGACCGGTGAAGACCGTGGCACGGTCCTCGTTGCTGGTGATGTCCTCCTCCCACAGGTAGCCGCCACGCAGGTGGAAGATGCGCCGGAAGGCGTACTCCAGCCCCACGACGAACTGGTCGCGCGTGAAGGAGTGGGAGAAGAAGGTCAGCGCCGGGGTCAGGCGGTGCATCTCCCCGAGCTTGAAGTCGTACGAACCCCCGATGGACAGCATGGAGGGCAGCTCGAACTTCTGGGAGCGGTTGGCCAGGGTGAGCTGGTCGCTGCCGCTCACCAGCAGGCCCTGCACGGCCATGCCGTCGCCGTCGAAGCGCATGGTGGGCCCCACGTTCTTGAGGGCGATGGCGAAGCGCACCTGGTCGCGCTCGCCGGTGATGTAGTTGATGCCCGCGTCGAAGCACACGCCGGAGGCGCGCACATCGGCGATGGACTCCGAGATCACGCGCACCAGCATGCCGCCGTAGATGCTGTTGGAGAAGCCCTTGGCGTAGGCCACCCCGATGTTGGCGTAGCTCACGCGGAAGTTGCCCAGACCGCCCTCGGGCTGGTCGGTGGTGGTGACCGGCAGTTCGCCGAAGCCCATGGACATGACGCTGATGCCCAGCGCGCCACTGCTGCCCACACGCTGGCCGAAGCCGAAGCTGTTGACCGTGACGCCGGAACCCTCCAGCCAGCGGCTGGTGGCGAAGGCCACCTCGGTCTTGCGGGTGTGCGCCAGCCCGGCCACGTTGCCGAACATGCTTTCCACGCCGCGCAGCGCCGCCGTATTGGCCAGGCCCCATCCCGCGCTCCGCGCCCAGGGGTTGATCAGCAGCTGTGCCGCGCCCGCCGAGCCGGCACGGTCCGGGTTGCCCGCCAGGGCGGGCATCGCCACCAGGGCGCACAGCACCGCGGCGCCCACCCCATGCCGGAACACCGGCGTTCCTCGTTGCTTCATCGTCTTCATGTCGTTCTCGTCGCTTCGTTGGCAGGGCCGATCAGAAATTCTGCAGGTCCACCGGGCGCATCACCCCGAACCACTTCACCACGCGTTCGCACACGCCCGGCACGTTGATGTGGCAGATGTACACCCCGCTCGCCACCGGCACGTTGAGCTGGTTGCGCAGGTCCCAATCCAGGAAGGTGAGCGCATTGTCCTTCTTGAAGCGGCGCACCAAGGTGCCGCTCACGTTGTAGATGGAGATGTCGCAGCGCTGCGGCAGGTTGATGAACTTCACCCGGTTGTCCAGGCGGCTGGTCTCGTAGCTGCTGAACCCGTAGTAGGGGTTGGGCACCACGTCGATCATGTCGCAGGCGGTCTGCGCCGCTTCGGCATCCTGCACCACCGGCGCACGCTCACCCGTGTTGAAACGGTACAGCGGCAGGCCGTTGTTGAACTGCGGTGCGATGGTGGGCGTGTAGCCCGCGAAGGGCTCGCGGTACGGCTGGTAGGGCTTCACCACGTTCAGGCGGATGCGCGTCTCCGTGGGGATCAGGCCATCCTCCATGGAACGGAACGCGAAGCCGTGGTTGCGCAGGGCCGAACCCACCCACGAGCACGCACGGTACACCCGGTTGCGGTCGGCCACGGTGCCGGAGGTGAGCTTCTCGTACATGAACTGGCCATTGTCATACTGCGGCATGAAGCTCGGGTTGGCCTCTTCGCGTTGAGCGTTGCGGAACACGAAGATCCAGTGCTGGCCCCCGAAGACCGGGGAGCCCAGGGCGGTGACCAGCGTATCGCTGGGGTTCCACACCATGTCGCGGCCGCCCTGACCGCCCCAGAAGCTGGCCTCGCCGAAGGCCATGTTGAGGCGCTCCCCGGACAGCATGTCGATGGCATAGCCCGGGAACCAGCCCATGCCGTTGGGCTGGGCGCCCCACAGGGTGGCCTCGTCCTCGTTGCAGCCGGGGGTGCCGCTGCGGCGGCCGTATTTGTCCACGCTGGGGCTCGAACGCATGGCGTGCTTCTGCGCACCGCCCACGGCCAGGCCGGGGTTGTCCTCCATCTCGATCACCGCGCAGCGCGTCCACTTGTTCCGGTCGGGGGTCAGCACCACCAGGGTGTTGCCCAACTGGCGGATCTGGGCGAAGCTGATCGAAGCGGCGATGTTGGGGCCTGCGGGTTGGAAGGCGGTGTCGCCCACCAGGGCGAACGGTGCCCAGGTGCCGCCGCTGAACCCGTCGAACTCCTGCACCAGCACACCCTCGTACTGTTCGTTGATGTCGCCTTTGCCCACCCGGTCCGGATAGAGCACTTCATCGCCCTCGGCCAGACCCGCGCGGATCCAGTTCATGGCGTCCTCGCCCTCCCCGTCGGGGATGCCGCTCAGCCAGGGCAGGTTCGGGTCGGCGTAGGTGATCTCGGCCTCCAGGAAATCGGTGAACACCGAACCCTGGCCGCTGAAGAAGCCCTGCTGGATCGTGACCGACAAGCCGTACTCGGGGATCAGTTGCTCGTTGCGGGCCGTGATGGTCCGGTCGCTCAGGATGGTGTCCTGCCCGTCCACATAGATCAGCTTCCAGCTGGCATCGTCCAGGTTGCCGTCGGTGATCGAATCGGTGAACCACAGTTCGAAGTTGCCAGGTTTCACGGCCAGGGGATCGATGACCTTGATGTTCACCGGGCCCATGTCCTGCTCGTAGGTGAGCTGGTCCTGGCGCCAGGGCTGGCCGTTCATGATCAGGTCGATGGTGCCGGTGCTCAGCATCACGGGCTGGTCGTTGTTGCCCACGCCCTCCAGGCGGGTGAGGGTGAACTGATCGCCGTACTCGGCATGCAGCACGGTGCCACCGTTCTCCGGGGTGTTCTTGTGCGGGATGCCGGCGAAGGCCCGGATCGCGCCCGTGGCCGACTTGCGGCCGGCCAGGTAAGGCAGTGCCTGCCCGGTGAGCACCTGCGGGTCGGGGTTGAAGGGCTGGTAGTTGTTGTAGGCGTAGGCGATCGCCATGAAGTAGTACGTCTTGAAGTTGATCAGACGCGGATCGCCTTGCGCGAACTTGTCCTCGGTGATCGCGAAGGAATGCGAGATGCCGTCGTCGGCGGCCTCCACCATCAACGTGGGCACCGAGAGCGCGATGGCCGGGTCCTCGATGTAGTTGACGATGTTCTTCACCCCGTCCTTCACGTCGCACTGGAACACCAGGCGGGCCATGTTCACGTCGCCCAGATCGGCCACGCTCACGTCGGCATCGCGGAGCTGGTACACCTGGTACCCCTGGAAGTGGTACTCACGGTCGGTGGCGTCCTCCGGGATGGTGGGGTCGAGCTCCTCATAGCTCTCGTTGAAGTTGTTGCCCAGATCGAGGTTCTCGATGGTGAGGATCAGCTGGCGGTCCAGCTCCACGATGCCCAGCTCGGGGGCGTCGGGGCCGTTGAGGATGCGGAAGCAGTTGTCGAAGAGGGCCTGGGCCTTGTCGTCGGCACGGCGCACCTCACGCACGCTCTCGAAGGGCCCGCCACCGGTGGCGCGCGCCCAGACCACACCCACCGTCACGTTGTTGTACGCGCCCGGCTCCAGGGTGAAGGGGCCCGCGCTCTGGATGAAGCGGCGGTCGAAGGGCTGGTTGCCCGAGCTCTCCTCGGTCCAGGGCGCCTGCGGCACACAGCTCGTTCCCCAGCCCACCGGGTCGCTGTCGCCGGGGAACATGTAGCGCGCCGGGGTGTTGGGATCGGCCTCGGGATCGGCCTGGTGACCGGTGCCGCCATACAGGTTGGGCGAGTTGTCGCGCCAGATGGCTTGCAGGTAGTTGTAGTACTGGATGGCGATGGTGGGATCGCCGCGCACCGTGGAGTTGTTGTCGTGGTACAGGTAGGCGCGCATGCCGTAGCGCTCATTGTCCGCATGGCCGTCGCCGTACCCGATGCCGATGCCCTTGTAGGGGATACCGAGCGAATCACGTGCGTTCTGGCAGTCGTACACCTCGGCCGAGGTGGCCGGACCGGGGTTGTCCAGGTCGTCGTAGTCCTGGAAGGGGCCCTCGAAGAAGTCGATGCCGATGGCGGGCGGCTGCACCCCGTAGCCCGGGTGGCCGTTGCAGTTCTCATCGTTGTTGTCGCCGTTGTAGGCGTAGCCCAGCCCGCGCTGCACGTCGCAGCCCACGTAGTCATCGTCGGCGCAGCCCAGGTCCACGTCGGCCCACTGGCCGAAATAGGTGTTCAGCAGGGTCTGCGTGCCCTGGTTGATGAGCACGTAGTTGTAGAAGGTCATGTTGTTCACCGCGTCGTTGGTGGCGAAGGCGAAGGCCTGGGCACGGATCTCCATGCCGATGGGCAGGCCGCCGGTCTCGGTGTGGGCATTGCCCTTGTCGTTGAACACCCACCAGATGTTCTGGTCGCCGAACAGGGGGATGGCGTCCTCACGCTTGCGGGAGGTGCAGTCGATCTCCCCGTCCAGGTCATATCCGGGATAGTCGCCCTCCTCGGGGTTGTAGTCGTCGCTGCCGTCCTCATCGGCGTAAGGGGCCAGGTTATAGTCCTGGTTCAGATCGATGTTGCCGTGGGCGGGCCACTCCTCGTAGATGGAGGGCATGGTGTAGTTGGGGTACTCGGTGCTTTCGTCGCACTCGGGGTCCAAGCGGCAGCGGTGGTACGCGCGGTGCAGTTCCGCATCCTGGCGCAGGGTCTTCCAGGTCTTGTCGTACTGGGTGCATACGTCGGGTGTCACCGAGGCATCGCCGGTGTTGGTGAGGGGCCCGGGCCAGTAGTCGTTTCCCACCTGGCGGAAACGCACGGCGGCGAGCTTCAGCTGGTTGTCCGGCGACACCCCGCCCAGCCAGAGCGAACCGGCAAAGAGCGCGTCGGGGCCGGAGCGGTCGGCCGTCTTGGGCACCTCGTAGGCGGGTCCACCGGCACCGTCGCGGCGCTGCCACATGTTGCCGCCGGTCTCGATCAGGGCGCGGACGTTGTTCAGGTCCAGTTCGTCCCGTGCGGTGGACGGGGAGCAGCCGGCGGCCTTGGGCTGGGCGGCCGGGCCGTTGCTGCGGCCCTGCTGGGGGCCACGGTCCTGCGACTCGCGGGCCGTGGCGACCAGCGTGCCGAGCAGGAAGAGGGACGCGAGCGCGAGGATCCTGGTGGGGGTCATGCGGTCCGTACGGTTCATGAGCGGAAAGGAATTCGGTTCAGAAGCTGAGGCGCAGGCCCAGGCGGATGGTCCGCGGGGAGCCGAAATTGCCGGGGTTGTTCACCTTGATGTTGTACAGGTCGGCATAGCTCTGCGGATCGGTCTGCAGGGCGATGTCGTTCTGGTACTGGGCGGCGGCCAGGTAGCCATCGTCCGTGGGGCTGCCGGTGGCGCGGTACACCCCGGTGATGTTGCGCGTGTTGAACAGGTTGGTGACCAGCAGGTAGATGTTGAGGTCCACCGCCTTGGCCTTGTCACCCTCCTTCTTGCCCATGCTCAGGGGGATGTCGCGGTCCAGCTGCATGTCGGCCGTGAACTGCCAGGGCAGGCGGGCGCCGTTCACCCCGCCATCCAGACGGTAGGAGCCCTGGCCTCCGGAGATGGCCCCCTCCTGCACGATCTGGGCCGAGTTGCTGTAGGGCGTGCCGCTGCCGAAAATGGTCACCAGGTTCAACCCGGTGCGCTGCAGGATGGGCTTGCCGAAGAGCATCGGACCGTTGTAGTCCTTGCCTGCGCCGTAGCGGAAGTCGGTGGTGACCTGGATCCGGTGGCGCTGGTCGAAGTTCAGGGAGTTGATCACCCGCAGGTTGCTCTGCCCGCTGTTGATCAGCGCCAGCGAGGTGTTGGGATCGCTGCCCGTGCCGTCGGCGAACTGCAGGGTGTAGTTGGCACGCATCCAGATGTTGCCCGTGCGCCGCAGGTCGAAGGTGAGGCTCAGGCCCTTGACCGTGCCGAAGTCGATGTTGTCGTAAGTGCGGTAGGTGCGCGGCCAGGCCTCCTGCACGTTGCGCACCTGGATCATGTCACGCAGTTCGCGGTAGAAGGCCGCGATCTTCAGGGAGCTGCTCTTGCTGAGCACCTGCTGGAAGCCCAGTTCATAGTCGATGGTCTTGCTGGGCTTCAGCGAGGGGTTGTTCATGATGTCGCCCGTGGTCTCGATGTAGGCCAGGCCCGGCAGGTCCAGCCGCACGGCGCTGGTGGGCCGCTGGGTGAGGATGTCGTAGTGGGCGAAGAAGAGGGCCTCGTCGCTGATCGGGAAGCTGAAGGCGATGCGGGGCATGACGTTCACCGTGGGCTTGTAGTCCTCGAAGGCGCTCTTCTTCAAGCGGCTGCCGGGCAGGTCGCCGTTGGGGTCCGAGTCGTAGCCGATGAGGTAGGGGGCGATGCCTTCGGCGCTGCGCAGCACGCTGGGGTCGGCCAGCTCCTCGCCGGTGGCGCTGTACCACACGTTGCCGTCGCGATAGCCCACGATGCGGGTGGGGTCCACCAGGCGGTCCACATAGATCACATAATCGTCGCCGATGTTGCTCGGGCGGCCGTTGGCCAGCTCCTCCCGGATGTCGCTGTCGGGCACCTCGGTGCCGGCGGTGTAGGCCGGCCGCCACAGGAACTTGTCCTTCAGGGTGTTCTGGTTGGCATCGAAGCGGTCCACGCGCACCCCCACGTTGAAGATGATGTCGTCGAAGGCGAACTTGTCCATCAGGTAGCCCGCCATGTAAATGGGCGCAAAGGGCGCCTGCACCCGGGTGAAGTTGCCGTTGGCGTCCCGCTTGTCGAAGAAGTCCTCGAAGGCCGGCCGCCCGTTGATGCGGTTGCCCAGGTGGTCGTAGCCGCTGAAGTTGACGTAGGAGTTCCCGTCGTTGATCAGCTCCTCGGCGCTGAACATGTCCAGGGAGAACACCGAGGGGTCCAGGGCGTCCACATCGATGTAGTCCGTGCCGTTGGGGTCCAGACCGAGGGCCTCCCGGAGGCTGCGGTCGAAGAAAGGCTGGTCCGTGCCCACCAGGCGGTCGTAGGTGTAGAAGGGCACGGTGCCCAGCGGGTAGGTGATGGTGGCGTTGGACAGCGAGCCGTCGTTGAGGTTGCGGATGTGGAAGTTGGCCAGTTCGCGGGCACGGGTCCAAAGACCGATGGGACCCAGGCTGTATCGGCGATCCACCAGTTGCTCATATTCCACCCCCACGCTCAAGGCGTGCTGGCCGATGTCGGCCGAACCCATGGCCGTCAGGCGGAACTGGTCGGTCTGTCGCCGCCGGTACTCCCCACCGTTCGGGTCGTCGATGAAGCCGATGTTGTTCCACAGGTTGTACAGGTTGCGCGGGCGCTCGCCGTTCAGCAGGCCGTTGCCCGTGCGGATGGCGTTGAAGTCCTCGTAGGGACCGGCGGGGCCCTGTGCGCCGAACAGGTTGGCGATGTTGAAGGGCTCGTAGGGGAAGAGGTTGAAGTACTGCGAGGTGATGGAGGCCACGTCCGCATTGGTCTCGCTGGGCACGAAGGTCACCAGCGTGTCGCGGAAGCCCGTGTGCACGAAGGCCCCGAGGGTGTCCACGAACTCGTAGGTGGGGGCGCGGTAGGTGTTGAAGCGGCCCACGTAGCCGTAGTCGAAGAACTTGTCGCCATGCTCCTGGTCCTCCACACGCTGGGTGAAGCGCGAATAGTCCAACTGGATGCTGTAGAAGGCGTTCTTGATCTTGCTGACCTCCTCCCCGTTCTCCCCGGTGCGGTTGGGGAAACGCTGCACGAAGCGCAGGAAACCGCGCCAGGTGAGGTCCCGGTAGCGGAAGTTGTTGTCGGCGTTCAACAGGGAGTTGTCCCGGCTGAAGTTCTGGCGGTCCAGGTAATCCACGCTGCCGCCCAGGGTGAGGTTGATGTGCTCGGTGGTGGCGATGTCGATCTTGCCCGAGGCGACGTACCCCACCCGTCCCGCGTTCTGGCGGGTCTTGAGCCTTTCGATGTCCGAGTCGCGCAGGTAGTCCGAGTTGTACACCACCGCATTGGAGCCGGCGATGTCGCGGATGGAAAGCGGGTTGGCCAGCAGTTCGTCGCGCTTCTCGGGGCGCACACGCCAATCGCCCACGAAGCTGGGGTCGTTGTCCACGATGTTGCTGTACTGGCCGCTGAGGAAGAAGCCCAGCAGGGGGCGGGTCTTGTTGCCGGCGCTGTCCTTCTTGAAGAAGAGCGGGCCGCTGATGCTGGCCTCCACCTGGTTGAAGGCGTACTTGTCCAGGCCCACGATGTCGGTGATGTCGCTGCCCACCTTGAAGCCCGAGGTGAGGTATTCCACCCCGCCGAAGAAGCTGCGGCTGGGGCCGCGCGTGGTGATGTTGATCACCCCGCCGGACACGTCGCCGTAGTTGGCGGGCACCCCGCCGGTGATCACCTGCACCTCCTCGATGGCGCTCTTGGGCAGGCCGGTACCCGCACCCGCAGGCACCTTCACCCCGTCGATGTAGTAATAGGTGTTCTCGGTACGTGCGCCGCGGATGCTGATGCCCCCGCCGGTGCCCGCCGTACTGGTGCCGGCCACCGTGGTGGCGATGGCCGCCGCCGAACGCTGGGGCATGCGTGCGATGTCCTCGCGGGTGATCGTGCCGCCGGAGGCCCCGCCGTCCTTCTGGATCAGCGGCACCTGGTACTGCACCACCTCGAACTCCTTGAGCTCCAAGCCCTGCGAAAGGCCGAGGTCCAGGAAGGTGATCTGGTT
This sequence comes from Flavobacteriales bacterium, assembly GCA_013360395.1. Lineage (GTDB taxonomy): Bacteria > Bacteroidota > Bacteroidia > Flavobacteriales_F > PHOS-HE28 > PHOS-HE28. Next base: position 22,913 of record JABWBQ010000032.1, on the reverse strand, counting down.
GCCGCTCACCACCACGCCGGTCTGCTTCAGCGGCTGGTAGCCCACGTAGGTGACGATCACATCGTAGGTGCCCGGGTCGATGGGCTTGATGAAGTAGTTGCCGTCGAAGTCCGTGGTGCCCGAAGCCACCACGGTGCCGCGATTCTCCACGGCGACGTTGACGAACGGGAGCGGCTCCTTGGAGACCTTGTCAGCCACTTTACCCTTGAGGCTGCCGGAGCCCACCTGTGCGGTGGCGGACAGAGCAGCGAACAGACCAAGGGCGATCGAGGAGAATACCCTTCTCACCATGAACGAGCAGGATTAGCGTTTGGAACGACTACGCAACGAGGGGGCGTAAAGATAGAAAGATCCGCTTTCCCCCAAATCCGCGCAAAGCCGCGCCCAGCTTGCATTTCAGCGCTTCCGGGGTGGAGGGGTGCGCCAGGGGCCGGTGTGCGGGGAGCGTGCATGCGGGTCGCTTTCCGGGGGCAAGGTATCCCCTGCAGGCGATCCGCGCCCTGCCGAATCCTGGCCGGGATATACCGGTCCGCGAAGCCTCACCGGGTGAAGGTGCGCCGGAACCAGCTGTCGCGATGCAGGCCGCTGCCGCGCCGGTCCGCACGCCGGGTGTGCCGCTTCAGGCGCTTTCGCGTGGCCTTGTCCTGGATCTTCAGGTGGTGCCGCAGGTCCTCACGCTTCTGGCGTGCCAGCTGTTTGCGCTCCTCCTTCTCCTTGCGGGCCTGCATGCGCTCGGCCTCCTTCTGCCCGATGCCCTCCTGCGCCCGAACGGCCGCGGGGGCCAGGGCCAGCAGCAACAGCAACGTCCAGGCGGGGAGCCGCATGCCGCAAGGATACGACCGACCCGGCCTCGAACGTACCTTTGGACCATGCGCCTGCGCCGGTGGTACCGTACCTTCCTCGGTGCGGCCCTTACGGGCCTGCTGTGGTGCGGCACCGGCTGCCGCAAGGAGAACAACAGCGGGGTGCCGCTCACCCAGGTCGACTTCCAGATCAACGTGAACAACCCGGCCTACAACGACCTGGCCGTGCCGGGTGGCTGGCTCTACCTCACCGGCGGCTCGCTGGGCATCATCGTGTACCGCAAGAGCCTGGAGGAGTTCGTGGCCCTGGACCGCCACTGCCCCTACCAACCCGCCGAGCTCTGCCGCGTGCACGTGGACGATACCGAGGTGCTGGCACGCGACACCACCTGCTGCGGCAGCGCCTTCCTGATCATGGACGGCAGCGTCACCCAGGGCCCCGCCGCACTGGGCCTGCAGCGCTATAACACGTCGTTCAACGGCAGTATCCTCAGGATCTACAACTGAGGCGTGGAGAGAAGGGTGAGGGTGGAGAGAAGGGTGAGAAGGGTGAGAAGGGTAAATGGGTAAATGAGTCTCGTCCGGAAAAAGTTCACAGGTTGAGGTCGTGGTCGCGGTGCGGCCGCCGATCCCTTCCCAACAAGAACACGAAGCCCCGGCATCCTGGCGGATCCGGGGCTTCGCAATGATCCCGAAGATCAGTAGCGGTAGGCGTCGCTCTTGAAGGGGCCGTTCTTCGGCACGCCGATGTACTTGGCCTGGGCGTCGGTGAGCTCCTCGAGCTCCACGCCGATCTTGGCGAGGTGCAGGCTGGCCACCATCTCGTCCAGGTGCTTGGGCAGCACGTACACCTTGTTCTCGTAGATCTTGTGGTTCTTCCACAGCTCGATCTGCGCCAGCGTCTGGTTGGTGAAGCTGTTGCTCATCACGAAGCTGGGGTGGCCCGTGGCGCAGCCCAGGTTCACCAGGCGGCCTTCGGCCAGGATGATCACGTCCTTGCCGTCGATGGTGTACTTGTCCACCTGCGGCTTGATCTCCACCTTGGTGTGGCCGTAGGCCTTGTTCAGCCAGGCCATGTCGATCTCGTTGTCGAAGTGGCCGATGTTGCACACGATGGCCTTGTCCTTCATCTTGCGGAAGGCGGCCTCGGTGACGATGTTGAAGTTGCCTGTGGTGGTGATGATGATGTCGGCACGGTGCGCATTCGGCACCAGCTTCTTCACCTCGTAGCCGTCCATGGCGGCCTGCAGCGCGCAGATGGGGTCGATCTCGGTGACGATCACGCGTGCACCGGCCCCGCGCAGCGAAGCCGCCGTGCCCTTGCCCACGTCGCCGTAGCCGCACACGATGGCCACCTTGCCGGCCATCATGATGTCGGTGGCCCGGCGGATGGCGTCCACCGCGCTTTCCTTGCAGCCGTACTTGTTGTCGAACTTGCTCTTGGTGACGCTGTCGTTCACGTTGATCGCGGGCATCACCAGGGTGCCGTTCTTCTCGCGCTCCTTGAGGCGCAGCACGCCGGTGGTGGTCTCCTCGCTCAGGCCCTTGATGCCCTTCACCAGCTCGGGGTACTTGTCGAACACCATGTTGGTGAGGTCACCGCCGTCGTCCAGGATCATGTTCAGCGGCTGGCCGCCCTCGAAGGCGAAGAGCGTCTGCTCGATGCACCAGTCGAACTCCTCGTTGTTCATGCCCTTCCAGGCGTACACGGGGATCCCGGCCTTGGCGATCGCGGCCGCCGCATGGTCCTGGGTGCTGAAGATGTTGCAGCTGCTCCAGCTCACCTCGGCGCCGAGCTCCTTCAGGGTCTCGATGAGCACGGCCGTCTGGATGGTCATGTGCAGGCAGCCGGCGATGCGGGCGCCCTTCAGCGGCTTTTCCTTGCCGTACTTCTCGCGCAGGGCCATCAGTCCGGGCATCTCGGCCTCGGCCAGCTGGATCTCCTTGCGGCCCCATTCGGCAAGGGCCATGTCCTTCACTTTGTACTTCAACTTTTCGGCGGTCTTGGTGCTCATGCGTTGCTCGCCGTAAGCCCGGCGTAGGCGTGGGTGCGGTGGTGCGCAGGGCTTGGCCCTTTGCGGCGGCAAAGGTAGCGGTTCATGCGGCAGGGTGCCAGCCCCGTGTTCAGTATGTTCGCACCGATGGGCGCCGTACAGGACCGACTCGTGGAGGCCAGGGACCGTGGCCGCAAACTGCTGGCCGTGCTCATCGACCCCGACTTCGGGCAGGATGATGCGCTGCTGGAGCGCACCGTGCAGAACGCCTGCATGGCCCGGGCCGATCTGCTGTTCGTGGGCGGCAGCCTGCTCACCACCACCTCGTTCGACCGGTGCGTGGCCCGCGTGAAGGCCCTGAGCGACCGGCCCGTGGTGCTCTTCCCCGGCAGCCCCGCCCAACTGAGCGGCCATGCCGATGCGGTGCTCTTCCTCGCGCTCATCAGCGGCCGCAACCCGGAGCTGCTCATCGGCCACCACGTGACCGCCGCTCCCACCGTCAGGGCCCTGGGCCTGGAGGCCATCCCCACCGGCTACATGCTGGTGGACGGCGGCGCTCCCACCACCGTGAGCTACGTGAGCCAGACCGTGCCGATCCCGCACGATAAACCCGGTATCGCAGCAGCCACGGCCATCGCGGGAGAACTGCTGGGCCTGCGCACCATCTACCTGGACACCGGCAGCGGCGCACGGCGCACCGTGAGCCCGACGATGATCGCCGCCGTCCGCAAGGCGGTGGACCTGCCCATCATCGTGGGTGGTGGCATCCGCGATGGGGCGGTGGCACGGGAGCTGTGCGAGGCCGGAGCGGACGTGATCGTCGTCGGCACGGCCTTCGAGCAGGACCCCGAGCTCATCTTCGCCCTGAGCGAAGCGGTGCACGGGTAGGACCACACGCTCATCCACCCAGGCCCCACCGACGTAAGATCGGGCCTATCTTCCCCGTCCCGCATGCGCCGCCCGCTGCTCCTTCCGCTCCTGCTCCTGTGCCTGTCCTGTGGGGCGCAGAGCGACTCCCTGTGGACGGTGTGGCGGAACACGACGCTCCCCGACAGCGCCCGCCTGAAGGCCATCGCAGCGATCTCCTGGAGGATGGTTTTCGAGAAGCCCGACAGCGGCATCGCACTGGCCCGCCTGCAACTGGAGCTCGCCCGGCGCAAGGGCGACCCCAAAGCGCTGTACACGGCGTACAACACCCTGGCCGTGGGCCACAAGATGCGCAGCGACCTGCCCGCCGCGCTCGATCATTTCAACCGGGCGCTCGAAGTGGCCCGGGCCGCGAAGGACCAGGGCCGCACGGCCGCCGCCCTGAGCAACATGAGCACGGCCTACAAGGACCTGGGCGACCTGCCCCGGGCGCTGGACCTGCTGCACCAGAGCCTGCGCATCGACCAGGAGCTGGGCAACCGCGAAGGGGTCGCCGCCACCTACAACAACATCGGCAACACGTACAAGCGGCTGAACGAGTTCGACAAGGCCCTGGAGAACTACGAGCGGAGCGCCGCCCTGTACAACGCCCTGGGCCACGCCAAAGGCCGCGCCAGCGCCCTGGTGAGCATCGGCACCACGCACAGCGACCTGGGCGACCGCGACCGGGCGGTGGACGAGCTCGGGCAGGCGATCGCACTGTACCGCGGCCTGGGCAACCGGCTCGACCGGGGCAAGGCGCACAACAACCTGGGCCAGGTGCTCTCCCGGATGGGCCGCTACCGCGAAGCCCATGCCCACTTCGACACCGCGCGTGCGGTGTTCCGGGAACTGGACGCCAGGGATCCGCTGGCCCGGAACCTGTACTACACCGGCGAGGCCTTCCTGGCCGAAGGGAATACCGCCGCAGCCCTGCGGGCATGCCGGCAGGGGCTCGCCCTGGCCGACAGCCTGGGGCTGCTGGCCCAACGCAAGGAATGCACCGACTGCATGACGCGTGCGCTGGCCCGCGCCGGCGACTTCCGCGGGGCGTATGCCGCCCAGCGCTCCCTGCTGGACCTGGACGACACGCTGGACGAACTGAACAACGGCAAGGAGGTGCTGCGCCTGGAACTGCTGCGCGCCTTCGAACAACAGCAGGTGGCCGACAGCCTGGTGCGTGTCCGGGAGGCCTTTCAACAGCAACTGGCCTTCGACAGGCGCATCGCCCAGGCACGCGACCGCCGCAACATGCTGCTCTTCGCCATCGTGGTGGCCCTGGTGCTGGCCGGGGCACTGCTGGGCCGCCTGCGCCACATCCAGCGCACCAAACGCGCCATCGAACGCGAGAAGGAGCGCAGCGACGAGCTCCTGCACAACATCCTGCCCGAGGAGGTGGCCGCTGAACTGAAGGCGAAGGGACGCGCCGAGGCGCGTGTCTACGAGCGGACCACGGTGCTGTTCACCGACTTCAAGGGGTTCACCGCACTGAGCGAACAATTGTCCGCCGCCGAGCTCGTGGCCGAGATCGACCACTGCTTCAAGGGCCTGGATGCCATCGTGGAGAAGCACCGCGTGGAGAAGATCAAGACCATCGGCGATGCGTACATGGCGGCCGCCGGGCTGCCCGACCCGAAGGCCTCCACCGCGTTGGACATCGTGCTGGCCGCGCTCGAGATGCGCGACCTCATCGCCCGGCGCCGCACTGAACGCCTGCGCGACGGCCTGCCCGCCTTCGAGATGCGTATCGGCCTGCACAGCGGACCGGTGATCGCGGGCATCGTGGGCGTGAAGAAGTTCGCCTTCGACATCTGGGGCGATACGGTGAACACGGCCGCACGCATGGAGAGCAGCGGCGAACCCGGCCGGGTGAACATCAGCGCCACCACCTACGACCTGGTGAAGGCCGCACCAGGACTGCGTTTCGAGCCGCGCGGCCTGGTGCAGGCCAAGGGCAAGGGCGAACTGCGGATGTACTACGTGGAACGGGCCTGAGCCACGCCTCAGCGCAGCACCAGCCGCCCGGTCCAGGCCCTGCCGCCCGCCGTGAGGCGCACGGTGTACAGCCCGCTCGCGACCGGCCCGTCCCAGGTCAGCGGCAACGGCTCCCCGTCGGTGAGCACCACCTGGTGCTGCCCCAACACGCGGCCCGTGAGGTCGAGCAGCTCCACGGTCGCCGGCCCCTCGATGCCCGTCGCGACCACGCTCACCCCGGCACCATCGGCCGGGTTGGGGAAGAGGGTGAAGCCCGCGTCATCACCTTCGGTGAGGTCGTCCAGGCCACGCCCTTGGCCGAGCGGATAGCGGGTGCGGATGCTGCAGGTGGGGCCGAAGGGGCAATAGGTCGCGGCACCGTCGAAGCTCACCCGCACGTTCACGTCGTAGTAGCGCCCGGGTTTCAGCGGCAGCGTGGCCCACGGCATCAGCGTCAGCACCGGCGTGGGAGTGGCGATGCGGCGCAGGTAGTTCCCGCGGCTGAACTGGAACTGGTAGTGCGTGGCACCGGGCACCTCCCGCGCCTGCAGGGAACTGCTGCCGTCCAGGAAGACCTGCCTTCCGCAGCTGGGCACCGCATCATCCGCATCGGTGAGCTGCGTCACCGCACAGCCGTCGCTGCCCGCACGCACCCCATCCTCGTAGCTGCTGGTGAAGGCGGCCCCGTCCAGGGCGATCAGCTCCTCCCCCAGCGCGATGACCTTCACATAGCCGGGCAGGCCACGCGCATCCATGCCGTTGCCGCCGCTGTCCTCCACGCGCAGCGCATAACACGCGGCGGGGTCGAGGTCCACCCAGCTGCGCTCCACGGTCTCGGCGTTCGTGTACGGTCCGCCCGTGGCCACGGCCACGCCCGTGGCGTCCTTCAGGCTCCAGGTGGTCTCCTGCGGATCGGCATCGGTGCGCACCTCCACCAGCACCCGGTAGCTGTCGCCCTCCACGCTTTCGCCCTGCACGGTGCGCGAGAGGTCGTTGCCGGCCGCCACCTCGTCGGGCTGTGCGTTCACGGTGGTGATGTGGAACTCCAGCACATCGCCCGGCTGAAGGCCGCTGATGGTGGGCAGCGCCGGCTGGCGCACTTCACCGGTGAGCGCTGGAACGCCCAGTACCCAGTTGAAGGTGTTATCGGCAAGCCCGTTCCGAAGAATGTCGATGTCGCAACTGGTCATCGTTTCCCCACCCGTGTTCTGGATGCGCAGCACCGGGGTGATGCTTCCATCGCAGGTGCGATCCAGGCCCTCGTAGCTGAGGATGGTGGCATCGAAGCTCTGGGCGCTGAGCAGGGCGGGCGCCACCAGCAGGGCAGCGGCGAGGGTGGGGCGGTGGCGCATGGCGTCGGGTCTTGGAAGACCAAACCTACCCCGATCGCGGCCCGCGGTGCAACTAACTTTCGTTACCGCACCCGGCCGGCGCCCTCAGCGCACCACGAACCGCACCGACCGGTGCACGCCTTCGTACTCCACGGTGGCGGCATAGACCCCGCGGGCCAGCGCGGCACTGTGCAGCCCGATACGGCCGTCACCGGCCCGTGCCCGCTCGCTGCGGACCACCCGCCCGCTGGCATCGGTGATGGTCACGTCCACCGGGCCCGACCACGCGTCATCGCAGCGCAGCACGAACAGTCCTTCGTTCGGGTTGGGCACCACCGCCAGGCCCTGCACGCCGCCGGGCTCGTCCAGGCCGACGCTGCCGAGGATGTTCACATCGTCGATGTAGAGGTCGCTGCTGAACGGGCTGGACACGTAGCGGAAACGGAAGCGCACCTTGGTGCTCAGCAGGCTCACCGGCAGGTTCACCGTGTGCTGCACCCAATCGCCGGGGCCCGGGTCGAAGGGGCCGCTGGTGGCGCCGCCGGTGATCAGGTCCTGCCCGGCGATGGTGGCCAGGGGCTGCCAGGTCTTGCCGCAGTCCTTGCTGGAGGTGACCTCCAGCACCTCGGTCACCTGGGCCAGGTCCGTGGTCTGGGTGGCGTAGGCGTATTTGAACGCGAGCTGGGCATTGTCCAGCCAGCGCAGATCAAGGGTGGGGCTCAGCAGGTCGTCCAGGTCGTTGTCGCCCACATCGATCAGGTCCAGGGGCGAGCGCGAATCCGACCCGTTCATGCGCATGCAACCGGGCGCATCGGCCCCTGCGGCGTCGGTCCATGCCCAGCTCGTCCCGTTGTCATCCCAGTTCATCACCGGCCAGCTCCAGGCGGCTTCCGCCGTGGGGAAGGGCTCGGCGAGCGCGCCGGGCACCTCCGACCAATCGGAGCCCACCAGGATCGCGTGTTCGTCCACCTTGGTGTCCGTTCCGTCGGCGTTGCTCACCGTCAGGGTCACCGTCTTCCAGCCCGGGCTGGTGAAGCTCACCAGCGGCTGCTCGTCGGTGGAGGTGGCCGGCACACCGTCCTGGAAGGTCCACGCCCGGTCGGTCACCAGGGCCCGGGTGCTGTTGTCGAAGAAGCGGGTGGTGGCGCCCACGCACACGAAACGGTCGTCGGCGTAGAGGCCGGCCAGGGGCCCGCACACCGCGCCGTTCAGGCCGTCCACGCCCGCCGCCGCCAGGGTGGTGGGCAGCCAGAGCTGGTTGCGGCTCGCCACCGGGCTGGCCAGCGCCGCACGCATCCGTTCGGCCTGGCCACGGCTGAACATGCGGCTGCAGTAGGCATACTCCATGAAGTTCTGCACGTTCTCGATCACCCCGGGCACGCAATACGATGCGTTCAGGTCGCAGGTGGTCCACCCGCGGGTGATGGGCGTGTCCTCCACCAGGTCCTCGCCACAGGCCACGCCGGGGTCGTTGGTGTCGCCCCAGGTGTGCTGCAGGTTGAGGTAGTGGCCCACCTCGTGCGTCAGGGACCGGCTGTTGTTGGGGTTCGAGGTGCCTATGGCGCCCACGTAATTGTGCCGGATGATGACCCCGTCACCCAGCACGCTCGTGCCGGCCACCACCGCGCTCGGGTACTGCGAATAGCCCGCCACGCCGTTCTCCATGTCGGCCACCACCCAGATGTTCAGGTACTGGTGGCGCCACCAATAATTCAGCTTGGACCCGTTGTCACCCACCAGCGTCTCGACGGACCGGATGCGCTCGATGCCGTTGGTGCAGTTGCCCATGGGGTCCTTGGTGGCCAGGCGGAACTCCAAGCGCACATCGCTCGCCAGCGTGTCGAACCCGTTGACGATGGTGATGGTGTCCGCGTTGCGCTTGCGGAAGTCGCGGTTCAGGATGTCGATGGCGCTCTGCACCTGGGCGTTGCTGATGTTCTCCGGGCCTTCCATGTGGATGATGTGGAAGACCACCGGGATCACCAGCACGGCGGTGTCCAGCTCCCGCGCACCGGACCGCTGGTCGGCGATCCAGGTCCGGGTGAAGTCCTCCAGCAGATCCTCCTGGAGCCGCACGCCGGGATCGACCGCGCGCGCGCGCGCCATCCGGTCATCGGTGCCGCAGGTGAACTGGGCCTCGGCCACCCCGGCGGCCAAGCCCAACAGCAGGAACAGTAGGGTGCGCAGCATGCGAACGGGAATTGAATGCCGCTAATCTCCTACCCACCCCGCCAGGTCGTAGCGCCGGTCCTCGTTCCGGAACCACCGTTCCCCTCTCCCGCCTTTGGACCGGCCGGGGTCCAAGGAGTTCAGGGTCCCTCCTGTCCATACCGGATGCCGCTTCGCCGTGCCGGACCGGGCGGGGCGCTCACTCCGGATCGCTCATGCCCGCCCTCTTCAGCTCCGCGAACTTCGCGGCCATGGTGGGGTTCTTGCGCGTGAGCTTCTTGATCGTCACGTCCTGGGCCTTGTCGTTCGCCAGGCGCAGGTTGCGGTCCGTGCCCAGCAGCGCCTCCTTGGTCTTCTGCAGGTGTTCGATCGACTTGTCGATCTCCGCGATCGCTTTTTGGAACTTCTCAGAGGCGAGGCGGTAGTTGTTCCCAAAGGCGCTCTTGAACGACTCCAACTGCTCCTCGAAATTGGTGATGTCGATGTTCTGCGCCTTCACCAGGGCCAGCTCGTTCTTGTACTGCAGTGCGTTCTGGGCGGCGTTGCGCAGCAGCGTGATGATGGGGATGAAGAACTGCGGCCGCACCACGTACATCTTCGGGAAGCGGTGCGACACGTCCACGATGCCGCCGTTGTACAGCTCGCTCTCCGGCTCCAGCAGCGAGACCAGCACCGCGTACTCGCAGCCCTTCTCGGTGCGGTCCTTGTCCAGTTCCTTCAGGAAATCCTCGTTCCGCTTCTTGGTGGCGGTGGCGTCGCTCTCGTTCTTCATCTCGAACATGATCGAGACGCTCTCGGTGCCCGCCTCGTCGGTGTCGCGGAAGATGAAGTCGCCCTTGCTGCCGGTGCGTGCGTCGTTGTCCTTCTCGAAGTAGGCGCGCGGGAAGGCGGTGGCGCGGATCCGGTTGAACTCCACCTCGCAGTGCTGCTCCAGCGTTTCGCCCACCATCTTCGTGGAGAGCTTCGCCTTCATGTCCTTCAGGCGCTCGATGGTGTCCTCGCGGTCCTTGATCCGCGTTTCGTACTTGTCCTTGAGCGCTTTTTCCGCGAGCTCCTTCTCCAGCGCCGCGCGTTCCAGTCCGCTGCGCAGCTCGTTGCGTTCCTTCTCCACGGCGTTCACGGCCTCGGTCACCGCGAGCTTCTGCGCCACGGCCGCCTCGTTCAGCTTCGCCTTCAGCGCGTTGATCTCCGCATCCTTGCTCGCGGCCATCCGCTGCACCTCGTTCGTGCGCGCCTCCTCGGCCAGTTTCATGGCGGCGTCCCGGGCCTCCTTCATCCGCTGCACCTCGTTGGCCAGGCCGTCGCGCTCCTTCTCCACCGCACCGAGCGCCTCCTTCAGCGCCAGTTGGCTGTTCGTTCCGGCGGCGCTCAGCTCGGCCTTCAATCGTTCGATCTCGGCATCCTTCCGGGAGGCCTCCTTCTCCAACTGGCCGCTCACCCGGGCCTCGGCGAGCGCGATGGCCGTCTTCTTCTCCTTCTCGGCGAGTTCCAACCGCTCGTGCAGCGTTCTCTCGAACTCGCGGTCGCGCACCTGCTTCAGGATGTCGGCGTAGCCCGCCTCATCGACCTTGAAGGCCTTGTGGCAATGCGGGCAGATGATCTCGTTCATGGGGATGTGCTTGCGGATCCAAAGTAACACGGGCCAGTAACCTACACCTCCGCCTTCACGCCCACCACGCTCTCCATCGCCTCCTTCGCCGCGTGCACGTTCTTCACATCCTGCACGCTGATCCGCAAGGTCCCAGCCTTCTCGTACACCTTGAAGCGTCTCGGCTGCGCTTGCACCGCCCGTAACACGGCGTTGAACGCATCGCTCTCGAAGAAGCCATGCTTGGGAGAATGTGCCTATGCTGCCAGGTTCTGAGCCGCCGGGATTCCGGCCAGCTCCTTTTGCTTGTCCTTCAACTCCTCCTCGAGATCGAAATCATCCTGCAGGCCCAGCCAGAACTTGGCGGAGTTGCCAAAATACTTCGCGAGTCGCAGGGCGGTATCGGCCGTAATGCGGCGTTCACCCTTGATGATCTGCGAAACCCGCGTCTGCGGAATGCCGATGTCCTTGGCCAGGCGGTACGCACTGATGCCCATGGGAACGAGGAACTCCGCTTGGAGCACGGTGCCGGGGTGGATGTTCGGGAGCTTCTTCATGGGTGCTGGTTCAGTGGTAATCGACGATCTCTACCTCGTAGGCGTTGCCGCTTTGCCATTTGAAGATGATGCGCCACTGGTCGTTGATCCGAATGCTGTGGTAGTCCTTCAGCTTCCCCGCCAGCTTTTCCAATCGGTTCGCTGGCGGTATGCGCAGGTCGGCGATGTCCTGTGAGTTGTTGAGCATTCTGAGCTTCCTTCTGGCGGTCTCTTGGATCGTTGAGGGCAGCTTGCGCACGACCTCGCCGTTCCATATCCTCTCGGTCTCCTTCGACCCGAACGACCTGATCATGTTGGGCAAATATACTAACGTATCGCGTCAGTAACAACAGGGCCTCCCACCACCCCCTCCATCGCCTCCTTCGCCGCGTGCACGTTCTTCACATCCTGCACGCTGATCCGCAAGGTCCCCGCCTTCTCGTACACCTTGAAGCGTCTCGGCTGCGCTTGCACCGCCCGTAACACGGCGTTGAACGCATCGCTCTCGAAGAAGCCATGCTTCTGGTCCGCGATGAAGGTGCCGATGAGCGTGCCTTTTTTCAGCACCATCTTCTCCAGGCCCATGCGTTGCCCCAGCCAGCGCAGGCGGATCGCTTCCAGTAGTTCATTCACCAATGGCGGTATGGGGCCGAAACGATCCGTGACCTCGGCCGAGAACTTCTGCAGCTCGGCCTCGTCCTTGATATCGTCCAGGCGGCGGTAGAGCGCGAGGCGTTCGGCGGTTTCGCTCACGTAGCTGTTGGGGATCAGCATGGTGAGGTCGGTCTCGATGATGCAATCGTCGCTCTGGTCGCGTCGTGAACCGCGGGCCAGGGAGTGGTCCTGCGCGTCGGCGAAGAGCTCCTTGAAGTGCTCGTCCTTCAGCTCGCGCACGGCCTCTTCCAGGATCTTGTGGTAGGTCTCGAAGCCGATGTCGTTGATGAAGCCGCTCTGCTCCGCGCCGAGCAGGTCGCCCGCGCCGCGGATGTCGAGGTCCTTCATGGCGATGTGGATGCCGCTGCCCAGGTCGCTGAACTGCTCGATGGCCTGCAGGCGCTTGCGCGAGAGGTCGGGCAACAGGTGCGGGCTGGGTGCGAGCAGGTAGCAATAGGCCTTCTTGTTGCTGCGTCCCACGCGACCGCGCAGCTGGTGCAGATCGCTGAGGCCGAAGTTCTGCGCCTCGTTCACGATGATCGTGTTCGCGTTGGGGATGTCCAGGCCGTTCTCCACGATGGTGGTACACACGAGCACGTCGGTGTTGCCCTCGATGAAATCGAGCATCACTTCCTCCAGCTTGTGGCCTTCGAGCTGACCGTGGCCCACGCCGACGCGCGCACCGGGCACCAGCTTGCGGATCATGTCGGCGATGAACTCGATGTTCTTCACCTTGTCGTGCAGGAAGTACACCTGTCCACCGCGCGAGAGTTCGTATTCGATCGCACCACGGATGGTCACCTCGTCGTACGGTTGCAGCATGGTGCTCACCGGATAGCGGTTGGGCGGCGGCGTGCTGATGATGCTGAGGTCGCGCGCGCCCATGAGGCTGAACTGCAGGGTGCGCGGGATGGGCGTGGCGGTGAGCGTGAGCGTGTCGATGTTGGCGCGGATGGTCTTCAGCTTATCCTTCACGTTCACCCCGAACTTCTGCTCCTCGTCGATGATCATCAGGCCGAGGTCCTTCCACACCACGTCCTTGCTCACCAGCCGGTGCGTGCCGATGAGGATGTCGATCTTGCCTTCCTTGAGGTCCTTGAGGATCTGCGTCTGCTGCGCGGATGTGCGGAAGCGGTTGATGTAGTCCACACGCACGGGCAGGCCTTTCATGCGCGCCGAGAAACTCTTCCAGTGCTGCAAGGCGAGGATGGTGGTGGGCACCAGCACGGCCACCTGCTTGCCGTCGCAGGCCGCCTTGAACGCGGCGCGGATGGCCACTTCCGTCTTGCCGAAACCCACGTCGCCGCAGACCAGGCGGTCCATGGGCGTGGCTTTTTCCATGTCGCGCTTCACGTCCTGCGTGGCCTTGAGCTGGTCGGGCGTGTCCTCGTAGATGAAGCTGGCCTCCAGCTCATGTTGCAGGTAGTTGTCCGGCTGGTAGGCGAAGCCCGGTTTGCTCTTGCGTTGTGCGTAGAGCTTGATCAGGTCGAAGGCCAACGCTTTGACCTTCGCCTTGGTCTTCTCCTTCAGGTTCTTCCACGCGGGACTGCCGAGCTTGCTGATGTTCGGTGCCTTGCCACCTTCCTCGCCGCTGTACTTGCTTACACGGTGCAGGCTGTGGATGCCCACGTACAGCACGTCGTTGTCGCGGTAGATCAAGCGGATCGCTTCTTGCATGGATCCGCCGGCATCGATCTTCTCCAGCCCGCTGAAGACGCCCACGCCGTGGTCGATGTGCACCACCAGGTCGCCGGGCTTCAGCTGGGTGAGTTCCTTCAGCGTGAGGGCCTGTGCGTTCCTGCGGAAACCCTCCTTCAGCCGGAAGCGGTGGTAGCGCTCGAAGATCTGGTGGTCGGTGTAAAGCGCCAGCTTCAGCTCGGGGTCGATGAAGCCCTCGTGCAGGTCGAGCACCAGCGGCGTGAAGGCCACCTCATGCTCCATGTCGTTGAAGATGGCGTAGAGGCGCTCGCTCTGCTTGGCGCTGTTGCAGGCGATGAGGTTGGTATAGCCCGCGTTCTGCTTGTTGTGCAGGTCGCCGGAGAGGACCTTGAACTCCTTGGCAAAGACGGGTTGGGGGCGGAGGGAGAAGTCAACCGAAGTCTGAGCATGGTGGTCTGGTGTGCGTGTCTGCTCACTTGGTTTGGTGAATGGTGAATGGGAGTTGGTGAATGGACCTGATACGTCGCGTGCATTCTCCTGTTCACCATTCGCCATTGACCATTCACCCTTCGCATTTTCCGTGCCCTCTGTGCCTCTGTGGTGAACTGCACTCCCCCAGAACACCTTTCTGAACCCCAGCGTCCCCTTGATCAGGTCCGTGTCCGTGGCGAGCAGCTCTTCCGGCGTGGGATGCTTGTCGCGGTCGGTGAGCTTCTCATAGGCCTCACCCAGTAGCTTCAGCTGTTTCTTGGCCGCATCGCCGATGGCCTGCAGGTCGCGCAGCCAGAGCACCGCATCCTCCGGTAGTTGTGCGAAGAAGTTCTGCTGCCGCGCGATGTCCTCGTCCTGCAGATCGGGCACGATCACGGCCTCGGCCAGGAACTCCACGGTGAGCTGGTCCTGCGGATCGAAGCGGCGTACGCTCTCGACGGTATCGCCAAACAGCTCGATCCGGTAGGGCTTGTCGCTGCCGTAGCTGAACACGTCCACGATGCCACCGCGTATGCTGAACTGCCCCGGCTCGTACACGAACTCCACGCGGGTGAAGCCGGTGCTGTGCAACCATTCCTCCAGCGTGTCGATCGGCAGCTCCTCGTGACGTTTCACGGTGAGCGTGTTCTTCGCCATTTCCTCCTTGCCCATCACGAGGGGGATGAGGGCGTCGGGGTAGGTGATGAGGATGAGTTTGTTGGTGAATGGTGAATGGGAGTTGGTGACTGGTGAATGCGCATCCGCACCATTCGCCATTCGCCATTCACGATTCACCTTCATCAATGCCTCCAACACCTCGGTCCTGTTCACACGCTCCCCATCATGGTGTCCTTCGGGGTCGTACGGCGATCGTGACGGCGCGGGGAAGAAGAACATGTCCTGCTCCCGGGCCTTCCTTCCTTTCCCACCCCTTTCACCTTCCTCACTCCTTTCACCCTTCTCACCTCTTTCACCCTTCTCACTACTCCCACCCGCATTCCTCAACGCCTCCATATCATTCAGGAAATACGCCGCCTCTTCACGATCGGTGAGCACGAACACATGTACACCACCGCGCTGCTCGATCACCGCATTCGAGATGAGCGCTTGTGCCGAGCCGATGGTGCCGCTGATCTGCACACGGGCGGCGCGCTCGTTCAAGCCGTCGGAGATCCGTGCGACACGCGCATCGGTGCGGTAGAGGGAAAGGAGGTCGGGGAGGGAGGTCATGGACGCCGAAAAGCCCGAAACCCGGTGCCGCACTATGCGGGCATCGGGTTCGGGTCGTGCAAAAGTAGGGCACTGCAGAAAGGCACCTGGCACTTGCCCCCGCCAGATCGGCAGTACTTCCCGCCATTCTCCACTTTCCGGCAGATATTTGCCATGGAAAATATCAGGCACGGCGTTTGCCAACGGCAAGCAACCGGTTCACCGGAAAACAGCACGACCATGAAAACGAGAAGCATCGAACGGATCATCGCGCCGCCAGCACCCCACATGGTGGGCAACGGCTTCCGCGTACACAACTTCATCCCCGGCAGCGGGGTCACCATGCGCCGCATGAGCCCGTTCATCCTGCTGGACTACAACGCACCCATCGCGTTCAGCCCCTCGGAAACACCGCGTGGCGTGGGCGTGCACCCGCACAAGGGCTTCGAAACGGTGACCATCGCCTACAAGGGCCGCGTGGCACACCACGACAGCAGCGGTGCAGGCGGCGTGATCGGCGAGGGCGAGGTGCAATGGATGACCGCGGCCAGCGGCGTGCTGCACAAGGAGTACCACGAGGAAGGTTTCAGCCGCGCGGGCGGCGACTTCCACATGGTGCAGCTTTGGGTGAACCTGCCCGCCAAGGACAAGAAGAGCGCGCCGAAGTACCAGGCGATCACCAAGGATGCCATGCCGCGCCACGCATTGGCCGATGGCCTGGGCGAAGTGGACGTGATCGCCGGTGAGTACGCGGGCACCCAGGGTGGCGCCAGCACCTTCACACCGCTGGACCTGCTGAACATCCGCGTGAAGGCGGGTGCGGAAGTGGCGCTGCAGCGCCCGGCCAACTGGCACACGGCATTGCTGGTGATCGAGGGCCAAGTGGAGGTTAATGGCAAGCCCGTGCCCACGGACCACTTCGCGCTGATGGCCAACGACGGCACCGACTTCACCATCAAGGCCGCCACCGACGCCGTGGTGCTGGTGATGAGCGGTGAACCGATCGAAGAGCCCATCGCCGCGTACGGTCCCTTCGTGATGAACACGTACGACGAGATCCATGAGGCGATGGATGAATTCGCCCGGGGCAAGTTCGGTGTGCTGGAGGATTGAAGGCGGCGAGCCGCTCACCCTGCTTCCAGCCCCTGCGCCAGCTCGTGCATCTTGAGCACGGTGTTCCAGTTGCGGGCGGTGTTCACCACGCCGATGCCCTTGTCGAACTTCTCGGCCAGCTTGCTGGTGCCGAAGCCGTGCGGGGTGTGCAGGTAGCACAGGTGATAGGGACCGACCGCCTGCTTCATCACCTGTAATTCCTCCTCACCAACGGCCAAGGCATGCAGGGCTTTCACAGCTTCCGGCTTGGGCATCGCCGATAACAGCACGGCATGCACGTGCTTGCCCTCGGCCTTTTGCGGGAAGGGGTCCAGCTTCATCACCTCGGCCCATTCCGCTGCCGTGGGAATAAAGATGGGCCGATCGTAGTTGAACTTCTTCTTGCACAGCTCGGCCACTTTAGCCAGGGTCTCCTCGCGCGAGCGCGCGCTGCGCACCAGGGCGTTGCCGCTGTTGATGTAGGTGGTGGCCTGCTTGAACCCGGCCTTGGTGAGCGCCGCGCGCAGTTCGGCCACGGGCAGCTGCACAGGACCGCCCACGCCGCGGAAAAGGAGGAGGAAGGTGGTGGTGCCCTGCCCGGTGGTCATGCCTTCATCGCCTGCTCCACCATGGCCTTGCTGCCGATGAAGAGCGGACAGCGCTGATGCAGCTCGGTCGGTTTCAGGTCCAGGATCCGGGTGGTGCCGTCGGTGGCCATGCCGCCCGCCTGCTCCACGATGAAAGCCAGCGGATTCGCCTCGTACAGGAGGCGCAGCTTGCCTTTCGGGGCCTTCTGCGTGCCGGGGTAGAGGTAGATGCCGCCCTTGAGCAGGTTGCGGTGGAAGTCGGCCACCAGGCTGCCGATGTAGCGGGCGCTCATCTTCTTCTGCTTGCACGCATCGATGTAGTTGCGCACGCCCTCGCTGAACTCGTACCAGTTGCCCTCATTGATGGAGTAGATCTTGCCATCAGCGGCCGTCGTCATGTCCGGGTAGCTGAGGCAGAAGGTGCCGATGCTGGGATCGAGCGTGAAGCCGTTCACCCCGTGGCCCGTAGTGTACACGAGCATGGTGCTGCTGCCGTACACGATGTAGCCGGCAGCCACCTGTGCGCTCCCGGGTTGCAGGAAATCCTCCAGCGTTGCCTTGGGTCCGGTGCTGATCCGCTTATAGATGCTGAAGATGGTGCCGATGCTCACGTTCACGTCGATGTTGCTGCTGCCATCGAGCGGGTCCATTGTCACCACGTACTTGCCGCCGTTGTCGAAGTGCACGATGTCGTCGTTCTCCTCGCTGGCCACCGCGCATACCGCACCCTGGGTCCGCATCATGCGGATGAAGAGGTTGTTCGCGTACACATCAAGCTTCTGTTGGGCCTCGCCCTGCACGTTCTCGGTGCCCTCCGCGCCAAGGATGTCGGCCATCAACCCGGCCTTGTTCACCTCGCGGTTCACGATCTTGGCGGCCAGGCGGAAGGCGGTGAGCAGGCTGCTCAGTTCACCCGTGGACCCCGGGAAGTCGGCCTGACGTTCCACGATGAACTCGGAGAGGGTCTTGATCTCGGACATGGTGCAAAGATGCGGTGCTGCTTTCTTTGCACGCATGAACCCCGTCGTTCGCAAGGCCGAGGCGCGTGACGTGCCGCGCATGCTGGAACTGGTGCGGGAGCTCGCCCTTTTCGAGCGTGCGCCGGAAGAGGTCACGGTATCGCTGGAGCACATGCGTGACGCGGGGTTCGGTCCGCGGCCGGTGTGGGTGGGCTGGGTGGCGGAGGAGAGGGGTCGGGAGTCCACGGAGTCGAATGAGTCCACTGAGTCCGCTGAGCCGGGAGCCCCATCGGGTCTTCTGGGCATGGCGGTTTGCTACGAACGGTACTCCACCTGGCGGGGCCGCTGCCTGTACCTGGAGGACATCGTGGTGACGGAGAAGGCGCGCGGGAGGCGTTTGGGGGAGAAGCTGTTCAAGGCCTGTGCGGCGTTCGCGCTGGAGCAGGGGCACCACCACATGCTCTGGCAGGTGCTTGATTGGAACACGGATGCCATGCGATTCTATGCGCGCTTGGGCTCGACCTTCGACCCGAAATGGGTGAACGGACGGATGACGCGGGAGCAACTGGAGCGGTTGGTTGACAGTGGGGGATGAGTTGGGAGTCGGATGAGTTGGGAGTCGGATGAGTCGGGAGTCGGATGAGTCGGGAGTCCGCTGAGTCGGGAGTCGGATGAGTCGTGAGTCTGCTGAGTCGTGAGTCAGGTTCCTTGGTAGGTTCGCGATAACCACAAACACAACTACCCATGGGCAAAGTGCAGGACCTGTTCGCCTATCAGAAGGGCTTCAAGCTTTCGATGGCCATCTTCCACCGAACGAAGAAGTTCCCGAAGGAGGAGCAATACAGTATGACGGATCAGATCCGCCGCAGCTCACGGTCGGTGGTAACGAATCTTGCTGAGGCCTACCGTCGCCGTCGCTCGCAGAAGTACTTCGAGGCGAAGCTGAACGACTGTGAGACCGAACTGTGCGAGACACAGGTCTGGCTGGACTTTGCACTTGCCTGCGAGTACATCACGGAGAAGGAGTATGAAGGTCTTTACAGCCTTGCCGAGGAGGTGGGAAGCCTGCTCAACTTCATGGCCAATAACCCCAAGAAGTTCCTTTAGCAGCTTGGTCAACAGGCTGCGGACGGACTTGCGGACTCAGATGATCTCCGACCCACGACGCATTCAACCATGAAAGTCTTCAAGTTCGGCGGGGCCAGCGTGAAGGACGCGGCCGGTGTACGGAACATGGCGCGTGTGCTCACGCACTTCCCCGACGACGACCTGCTGATCGTGGTGAGCGCCATGGGCAAGACCACCAACGCTCTCGAGGAGGTGGTGTCGGCCCATGGGACGGGGCGGGATACCAGGGCCCCGGTGGAGGGGCTTCGCACCGCGCATCTTGAGGTGCTCGAAGAGGTCGCCCCCGGCGATGCCGCGGCGGTCGGCGCCTTGGAGGCCTCCTTCCGCGAACTCCAGCGCATACTGGCCCATCGCCCGGGCAACCGGGCGGACGAGGAGTACGACCGGATCGTGTCGCTGGGCGAGATGTGGAGCAGCCTGGTGGTGAGCGCGCACCTGAAGCAAGCCGGCATCGCCAACACCTGGCTGGACGCACGCACCGTGGTGCGCACCGATGCGAGCTTCCGGGCGGCCAAGGTGGAGTGGCAGGCCTGCGAGAACCTGGCCATACGCTACCTGAAGCCCCTGTTCAACGCGCATCCGGGACGGGTGCTCACCCAGGGCTTCATCGGCCGCACGGCCGACGGGCGCAGCACCACCCTGGGCCGCGAGGGGTCCGATTTCAGCGCCGCCATCTTCGCCTGGCTGCTCGACGCGGAAAGCGTCACCATCTGGAAGGACGTGCCCGGCATGTTCAACGCCGATCCGAAACGCTTCCCGGATACCAAGCTCCTTAAGCACATCAGCTATCGCGAGGCGATCGAGCTCAGCTACTTCGGCGCGAGCGTGATCCATCCGCGCACCCTGCAACCGTTGCAGCAGAAGCACATCCCGCTGTACGTGCGTTCCTTCCTGGACCTGGACGCAGCGGGCAGCACCATCGACGACCGCGGCGCGAACGATGCGCTGGTGCCCTCGTTCATCGTGAAGCCGCAGCAGCTGCTCATCAGCATCACCCCGCGCGACCTCAGCTTCATCGTGGAGGAGAACCTCAGCGGCATCTTTTGGCTTTTCGCCCGGCACAACGTGCGCATCGACCTGATGCAGAACAGCGCGGTCGCCTTCAGTGTGGTGGTGGACGACACGCCGCGCAGCCGGCAACTGATCGCCGAGCTAGGCAAGGGCTATGAGGTGCGGTACAACGAGGGTTGCGAGCTGGTGACGGTGCGCCACCACGACGAGGCCACGCTCAGCGCGCTCACCGCGGGCAAGGAGGTGCTGCTGGAGCAACGCAGCCGCACCACCGCCCGCTTCGTGCTGAAGCCCTGATCAGCCCTGCTCCTCCAGCACGCGCAGCGCTCGGTCCGGGAAATCGGTGATGATGCCGTTGACGCCCAGGGCGATCATGCGCCGGATATCGGCCTCTTCGTTCACGGTCCAGACCACCACGGCGATATTTCGCTGCTGGAGCGAGCGCACCACTTCGGCATTCACCAGGGAGAAATGGGGGCTGTACACCTCGGGGGTGTAGCTGAGCCGCGCCAGTTCCGCCGCAGGGTCGGTGCCCGACTCCACCAGCAGGGCGGTGCGCAGGCCGGGGTCCAGGGCGTGGACGGCCTCCAGCACGGCGGGGTCGAAGCTCTGCAGCATGCAGTTGGCGCCCAGATGGAGGTCGGTGAGGGTCGCCACGACGGCGGCGGCCAGCGTGTCCGGTGCGGGCTGGTAGATGCCGTACCAGGCCGGATCGCTCTTGATCTCGATGTTGTATGCGAGCGGCCCCACCCCTTCGGCCAGCGTGAGCTCCTCCATGGCCTCCACCACCTCGGCCAGGGTGGGCTTGCGGGCACGACGGCTCTCCTGGTCGGGGAAGTCGGGGTGAACGAGCGAACCGCAATCGCAGTCCTGTGCCTGGGACAGGGTCATGCGGTGGATGTTGAGGGCCCTGCCCTGCTCCTCGGTGAGGGCCTCACCGTCGGGGCCGGTGCAGATCCGGTGGTCCATCCAGGGCTCATGGCTCACCAGCACATGCCCATCGCCGGTGAGGACCACATCGAGCTCCAGCCAGCTGCATCCCAGGCGCGCCGCATGCTGGAAGGCGGCGATGGTGTTCTCGGGCTCCAGGCCGCGGCAACCGCGGTGGCCGTACACTTCGGGCGGTTCGGGGGCGGTGGTCATGCAGGCGGGGAGCAGGAGGGCGAAGGCGGGGAGGGCCCTAAGGTGCGGCATGGGGGAAGCGGGTGAGGATCTTTTCGGCGAGCACGACGGCCATCTTGAGGCGGCCCTCCCGGGTGACGCCGGCGATGTGCGGGGTGAGGATCACACGATCGTCGCGCAGCAGGCGTTCCAGCACGTGGGCCTCTGCACCGGGGTCCAGGCCGGAAAGGTCGGGACGCTCGAACTCCAGCACGTCGAGCCCGGCGGCAAGGACACGGCCGCTGTCGAGCGCATCGAGCAGGGCGGCGGTGTGCAGCACCGGGCCGCGCGAAGTGTTCACCAGGCACACAGGCTTGGCGAAGCCGGCCAGGAAACGGGCGTCGGCATAGTGGCGGGTCTCGGCCGTGAGGGGCAGGTGCAGGCTCACGATGTCGCTTTCGCGCTGCACCGTCGCCAGGTCGCACTCCTCCACGTGGGGCGGGGCATGGCCGCAGCGGTACTTGTCGTGGCCCAGCACGCGCACCCCGAAGCCCCGGAGCCGCTCGGCGAACGCGAGGCCCATGTGGCCCAGGCCGATGATGCCGACGGTGAGGCCGTGCAGGTCGGTGCCGCGGTTCTCCTCGCGGGACCACAGGCCGTTGCGCACCTGCCGGTCGGCGCGGGGCAGATGCCGCAGCAGGGCCAGCACCAGCAGCACGGTGTGCTCGGCCACGCCGTCGCGGTTGCCCTCCGGGGAGTTGATGACGGCCACGCAGTCGGCGGGGGGCCGCAGCCCGCCGCTCAGGCTCGCGAACTTCTCTCCGAACGTCGCCATCGTGAGGAAGTCCTGTCGCGGAATCGCCGTGTCCGGCCGCGACCCGTACGGCCGATACAGGAGCCCGTCGTCCGGGCCCGAGTGCCCGTTGACGACGAACCCGATGTTCGGGTGTCCGACGATGAATTCGACGATGTTGCGCGACTCGGGCTCCGACAGCGGATACTGGCCGGAGCCCTCCTGGATCCACTCGGGCTGCCAGTCGAACGGGAAGTTCCGGTTGAGATCGACGCCGCCAATCCAGTCCTCGTTGAACTGGCCGTCGCCGTCGTTGTCCAGGCCTTCGGTGTGCACGGTCCACTCGCCGGTCTCGTCGGCCCGGACCCGCATCAGCAACCGCGGATCCCTCGCATGCACGCGGAAGGTGCCGCGCGGATCGCGCACGCGCATCTGCAGGATCTGCCCGTCCCCGTCCACGTCGTCCGGCGGATCCTCGTCCAGGCGGCCGTCGCCGTCGTCGTCGCGCGGGCGCGCGTTGATGCTCGAGACGATGCCCGTCATCGGGGTGGAGACGTAGAGATCGGCCATGTACGGGTTGGAGATCGGGACGAGGTAGAACGTGGTCGTGTCGACGAGTCGGGTGATCTCGGGGTCCGTGCCGTAGCGCGAGAGCAGGCGCTCGGCGAGATGCAGAATGACTTCGGTCGACGACGGCTCGTCGGCGTCGATGTTGCCGTCCGCCCAGAAGGCCGGCTTCCCGTCGGCCTGGCCGAGGCGCTGGTTGGTGATCTCGATCAGCCAGGTGTCGTAGCCCTTGAAGTCCTTGCCGATCGAGTACACGCGGGCGAGTGTCGGATGAGCCGAGGCCCACGCGCGGAGGAGGTTCGCCGTCTCCTCGTAGCCGTGGTACCGATCGAACGACAGTGGCGGCGCCGCCCTGCCCTGCCCGGCAGGGGCCGGGCCGAG
>JABWBQ010000092.1 GCA_013360395.1 Flavobacteriales bacterium | reverse complement strand
CTGGTGGACCGCGTGTTCGGCCCGCCCGACCGGCGCGGCGCCATGGTGATCAGCGGCGCCAACGGGATCGTCGGCGCCGGCAAGGCCATGCAGTTCGCCGCACGCCTCGCGCCCTACGGTGTGCCCATCATCGCGCTGGACCTCGCCGGATCGCCCGACGGGCTCGGCGCGCAGTACGCCGCCCTCGAACGCTCCTTCGGCACCAGGGGCGCGGCCGCCATCATGCAGCGCATCGTGCGCATGAGCTACGACGGCACCTCGCTGCCCCCGGACCTGAAGGCCTACCGCCCGTGCTTCCTCCTGGAGGCCGTGCCCGAGAAGCTCGAGCTCAAGCGTGCGCACTACGCCCTCTTCCGCGAGGCCTTCCCCGGCATCGTGATCCGTTCGGTCACCTCCGGCTTCCCCGCGGCACAGCTCGGCGTGGGCATCGCCCATCCGGCCTTCCCGCACGAGGTGAACAAGGTCTTCGAGGTCGTGGAGGATGGACCATCGGACCTCACACGCCTGCTCTGGGCGCTGGGCCTGATCCCCATGGCCGTGAGCGACCACTGGTCCTTCGTGCTCGATGTGTTCTTCTGCGGCCTGATGAACGCCGCCACGCGCTACCACGAGCGCAGCAACATGCCCTGCTGGAAGGTCGACAAGCTGGTGCGCCGCCTGCTCGGCGCCAACCCCTTCCGCGCCCACGACAGCATCGGCGCCAGGGGGGCCAACTTCCTTACCTGGAGCTGCTTGCATCACCTCGCCGAACAGTACGGACCCTTGTTCGCGCCCGCCGCCACCCTCACCGCGCACAAGGACAGCGGCATGGGCTGGTACCCGCCGGACCACTTCCGCCCGCTGGTGAACTGGCGCCCCACCGATGCCGAGCTGGAGGAATTCCGGACGATGATCCTGGGGCCGCTGTTCCAGATGACCTCGATCATGCTGCACGAGCAGCGCGCCGACCTGTCGGTGATGAACGCCCTCTGCGAACTGTGCGCGCAGTTCAACATCGGCCTGCCGGCCTTGATCCGCCGCACCGGGCGCGACGAGGTGATGCGCACGGTCGCCGCCTACCACACGCTGCACCCCGAGGCCGCCGGCACCACCTGGTATCCGGAAGTGTTCGACGCCCTGGCCACGCCCGCCTGGCAGCACCTGTACGTGAACGCCGAGCACGACGGCACGGCCGGCGTCATCACCCTCGGCCGCGAGCGCTACAACGCCGACGTGGATGCCGAGCTGAACCGCGCCATCGACTGGCTGGTGAAGGAAGGCATCCGCCGTGTGACGATCATGGGCGACATGCACCTGAGCACCCAGATGGTCGGTGCGGACACCAACGATTTCCATCCGGCGCTGGACGATGAGGCCGCCGGCCTGCGCCTCGCCACGGAGTGGTCGCGCACCGCAAGGCGGTTGCACGAGGCCTTCGAGGTGAGCGTGGGGCTGGTGGATGGCAAACGCTGCATGGGCGGCATGCTCGAACTGATGATGCACAGCCACTATCTGCTTGCCGTGGACGGTGCGGTGCTGGCCATGCCCGAGGTGACCCTGCCGGTGGTTCCCGGCATGGAGGGCTGCCACTGGGCGCTGCGTCGCGCCGCGCCCGCCGACCGGCCCCGGCTCGTGGACATGCTGCTGACCGGCGCCCCGGTGAAGGCGAAGGATGCCGTGGGCTGGCTGGTGGACCAAAGCGGCGACCTGGACAGCTGCCTGCGCACCGCGTGGCGCATCATGCGCGATGGACCTTCGGCGCTCGCCATGCGGCCGTTGGAGAAAGGCGCCTTCACCGTCGATGGCCTCAACGGGGAAGCGCGCACGGACGAGGCGCACCAGGCCATCGCGGCCTGCATCCGGGCGGCGTGCGGCACCTCGCTGGACGAGGCGCTCGCCGTGCAGGCCGGGCATTCGGCGGCCTTCCTGGCGGGCAGGGCATGCCGCAGGGGGCGCGTGGGCACCGAGCGCGACCGGGTGATGCGCGACTGAGCGCCTACGCCAGCAATGCCTCCATCGCGCTGCGCCGCTCGCCGATCTCGGCGTCGAAGTCCTGGAAACGGTGGTAGAGCGTCTCCAGCTCGTGTTCGCTGAAGAGCTGCTCGGCCATGATGAAGAGCTCGTCGTTCTCGGCGGCGATGTGGTCCAGCAGTTCGCGGTGGTAGTGCTCCAGCAGGCGTTGCGCCCTGGCATGGTCCCCGGCGTCGAGCGCGTGGTCGATGGCCTGCGTGTGCTCGCGGAACTGCTCGTGGTGGTCCTCCAGCTCGCTCACGATCTCGTGCATGGTGAACTGCGGATGGTCCACCAGCATGGGGAAGAGGATCCGCTCCTCCTTGTGGTGGTGCACCTCGTCGCTGTACTCGCGGAAGAAGCGCAGCAGCCGGCGCACGGCATCGGTGTAGGCTTGCGGGTCCTCCTCCCAGGTGCCGTTGATGCGTGCGATGGTGTCACCGGTGGAGGTGATCAGTTCATGCTCCTGCATGAGGTGTTCGATGGCGGGGCTGGTCATGGCAGCAGTTGTTGTAGGCTTTCGTTGAGGTAGGTGATGATCATGTCGCGGCGGTAGCTGCGGCTCAGCATGTCGTTCTCCACCGAGCGTGCGCCCTTCCACGCCTTCTTCACCAGGGCGGCGCGGTCGTCGGCGGTGGTGCCGCGCACCACCACGGGCCGCGGGTCCACGCCGCCGAGCACGATGGTGATGGCGCCCTGCGCATCCACGCTCACCGCCGTGGTGAGCGAGGTGAACTCCATGGTGGCGCGCTGGCGCAGCTTGCGGAACACGGCGCGGCGGTCCTCGTCGGGCAGGTGCACCGCGGTGAGCAGGTCGCCCGGCGCCAGCACCGTGGGCTTCACGCCATCGCCGGTGTACAGTTGCTCCAGGGGCATCGTGCGCGCGCCGCCGGCGGCATGCAGCGTCACGGTGGCGCCCAGCGCGATCAGGCACGGCGCCAGGTCGCTCACCAGTTCGGAGAAGCAGGCCTTCTTCCCGCCGGAGGCGATGCAGATGTCGCCCCCGCATTTCAGGCAGCGGCCGATGGCATCGCGCCACCATTCGCTCTGGTTGAAGAAGATGCAGCGGTTCTCGCACAGCAGGTTGCCGCCCACGGTGGCGGTGCGGCGCACCACGGGCGTGGCGATGGAGGCGGCGGCCGCGGCCAGCGCGGGGAAGCGCGCGGACAGGACGGGGTGGACGGTGAGCTCGTGCAGGGTGACGAGCGCGCCGATGGTGTGGTCGCCGGGCCCGGTGCGCACATGCTTCAGGGCGGCGATGCCGCCGATGTCGATGAGCATCACGTCCTCGCCGCTCTGCTGCAGGGCGGGCATCATGTCGGTGCCGCCCGCCAGGTAACGGTGCGGGCCCGGATGCGCGGCGGCCACGCCGAGGGCCTCGTCGAGGGTGCGGGGGCGGCGGTAGGTGCCTGTCTGGATCATGGCTCAGGCCGTGGCGGGCGTGTTGGTCCTGGCGCGCAGGGCATGCAGGATCTCCTCGTTGCGGATGGGCAGGCTGGTGATGCGCACGCCCACCGCGTCGTGGATGGCGTTGACGATGGCGGGGATGGCCGGGTGCAGGGCGCCCTCGCCGCACTCCTTGGCGCCGAAGGGGCCCTCGGGGTCGTTGGTCTCGATGATCGCCGTGTGCATCTCGGGCGTGTCCAGCGTGGTGGGGATCTTGTAGTCGAGCAGGTTGGCGTTCAGCAGCAGGCCTTCGTGGTAGCGCAGCTCCTCGGTGAGCGCCTGCCCCAGGCCCATGTGCCAGGAGCCCTCCAGCTGTCCTTCCACCGCCAGTGGGTTGATGGCGCGCCCGGCGTCGTGCGCCCCCCACAGTTCGAGCACCTTCACCGCGCCGGTGGCGGGATCCACCTCCACCTCGGCCACCACGGCCCCGAAGCTGTAGCTGGGGCTGAGGCCCGCGCCCGCGCCCTTGAAGTCGCCGCCCAGCTTGGGCGAGTTGTACCAGCCCGAGGTGTTCAGCGCGCCCACCGTGCGCGTGGCGTTCTCCACGGCCTCGGTCCAGCCGATGTCCACCTTGCGGTCGCTGGTGAACACGCGTTCCCGTTCCATGATCAGGTCGGCCATGGGCACCGCATGCACCTGGGCCACGGCGGCGAGCACCCGGTCGCGCAGCTGTTCGGCGGCCATCTTCGCGGCATTGCCGGCCATGAAGGTCACGCGGCTGGAGTAGCTTCCCAGGTCGATGGGCGTGAGCAGCGTGTCGGCGGCCAGGACGAACACGTGGTCGAGGCTCAGGCCAAGGACCTCGGCCACCACCATGGCGAGCATGGTGTCGCTGCCCTGCCCGATGTCGCTGGCGCCGCTGGTCACTACCACGCGGCCGTCCAGGTCGAGCTTGAGGTGCACCACCGATTGCGGATACCGGTTCCAGTGGATCGGCAGGGCGCTGCCGCTGATGAAGAAGCCGCAGCCCACGCCCAGGCCGCGGCCGAAGGGCAGTTTGCCGCGCCGCCGGTCCCATCCGCTGCGCTCGCGCACGCTGTTCAGGGAGAGGGCGCTGCCGTTGCTGGTGATGCGGTACTGGCCCACGGTGAGGGTGTCCTCGCCGATGAAGTTGCGCAGCCGCAGGTCGCAGGGGTCCATGCCGGCCTGCTCGGCCAGGCGGTCGATGAGGGTCTCCACGGCGAAGCGCGAGTTCACCGCGCCGTGGCCGCGCATGGCGCCGCTCTGCGGCTTGTTGGTGTACACGCGGCGGGTGACGAAGCCGAAGTTGTCCAGCCGGTAGGGGGCCTGCAGCAGCACGCCGTTGTAGTAGCTGGTGACCACCCCGAAGCTGCCGTAGGCGCCGCCGTCGATCGCGATCTCGGCATCCAGCGCGGTGAAGCGCCCTTCGTCATCGATGCCCAGCTCCACGGTCATCTCGGTGGGATGGCGGCCGTGGTTGGTGAGGAAGACCTCCTCGCGGCTGAAGCGGGTGCGCACGGGGCGGCCGGTGATGCGGGCCAGCTGGCAGATGATGATCTCGTGCGGGAAGGGATCGCTCTTGCCGCCGAAGCCGCCGCCCACGTGGGGCTTGATCACCCGCACGCGCGCCATGGGCACCTCCAGCACCTTGGCCAGGTAGCGGTGCAGGTAGTGGGGCACCTGCGTGGCGGTGATGATGGTGAGGCCGTCCTGGTCCCACCAGGCGGTGGCCGCGTGCGGCTCGGTGAAGGCGTGGGTGACGCCCTGGAAGCGGAACTGCTGGCGGATGCGATGGCGCGAGCGCGACAGGCCCTCCTGCTGGTCGCCGAAGCGGAGCTCGGCCTTCTTGTGGATGTTGTTGTTGAAGCGACCGTGCGCATGGATGCGCTCCCTGGTGCCGCAATCGGCCAGGGAATCGGCGATCTCCAGGAAGGCGGGCAGCGGTTCGTAGTCCACCTCGATGAGCTTCACGGCCTGCTCGGCCTGCTCGATGGTATCGGCGGCCACGGCGGCGACGATCTCGCCGATGTAGCGGGTCTTCTCCACGGCCATGGCCGTCTCGTCCTGCGAGATGGGCAGCACCCCGAAGCTGATCGGCAGGTCGCGGCCGGTGAGCACGGCGGCCACGCCCGGCGCGGCTTGCGCCTTCCCGGTGCGCACCGCCTTGATCCGTGCATGCGGGTAGGGGCTGCGCAGGAAGCGGCAGTGCAGGGCGTTGCGCACGAGGATGTCGTCGGCGTACCCGGCCTCGCCCTTCACCTTGCTCTCGGCCTCGATCGTGGGGCGCGGGCTGCCCACCATGCGGAAGTGCGCGTCGGGGTCGGGCGCTGCGGGTGCCTTGCGGCCGCTGGCCTCCAGCGCATATTCCTCCACGGCATCCACGATCTTCTTGTAACCGGTGCAGCGGCACAGGTTGCCGGCCAGCGCCTCCTTGATGCCCTGCCGGTCGGTGCCGGGATGCTCGTTGCAGTGGGCCAGCGCGGTCATCACCATGCCGGGCGTGCAGAAGCCGCACTGGATGGCGCCCTTCTCCACGAACTTGCGCTGCAGCGGGTGCAGCCGGCCCTTGTCGGCGATGCCCTCGATGGTGGTGATGTGCGCGCCGTGGTGGCGCACGGCCGGGGCGATGCAGCTCAGCAGCGTCCGGGGCGCGTCGTCCTCGCCGGGCTGTTGCACCCACACGGTGCATGCCCCGCATGCGCCCTGCTCGCAGCCCTGCTTGGTGCCCGTGAGGTGCAGCCGCTCGCGCAGCACCCGTGCGAGGGTCTCGTGCTCGTTCACCAGCACCTCCACACGGCGCCCGTTCACGGTCAGTTCAAGCGGTCTCATGCGCGTCGGTTCCAGGTGTTGTGTGCGGCAGGGCGTGGCGCCCCACGTGGCGAAGCGGTCGTTGACAGTGCCATGTCCCAAGGGTCATTCTCACGTGCTCCATCCCGCATTCCTGCCTTTCTCTTCGGTCATCTTACGTCCTTCATTGTCCGGTCTCCTTTCTTCTCTCACGCCTCTCACCCTCTTTATCATTCACCATTCTTCATTCTCACTCTTTCGCCACTCCCACCATTCTCACCACTCTCACCATTCTCACCACTCTCACCATTCTCACCACTCTCACCATTCTCACCACTCTCACCATTCTCACCACTCTCACCATTCTCACCATTCATCATTCTTCATTGATCATTCATCATTCATCATTCTCATACCCCCGCCCCGATGCTCTTCCCACCATCCACGTAGATCGTCTGCCCGGTGATGAAGCGGGTGCGCGGGTCGGCCAGGAAGGACACGGCGTGGGCCACATCGCCGGGTTCGCCGAAGCAACGGGTGGGCTGCGCCTCGCGCAGGCGCTCGCGGGCGGCGGGTTCCATGGCCTGCAGCATCGGCGTGTCGATGGCTCCCGGGGCCACGGCGTTCACCAGCACGTTGTGGCGGCCGAGCTCCAGGGCGAGCACGCGGGTGAGGCTCACGAGCCCGCCCTTGCTGGGTCCGTAGTTGCTTTGCCCGAAGTTGCCCAGCCAGCCGCGCGAGGCGATGTTGATGATGCGACCGTCGTTCTGCGCACGCATGACCGGCGCCACCTCGCGGCAGAGGAGCCAGGCGCCCTTCAGGTTCACCGCGATCACCCGGTCGAAGTCGGCGCTGCTCATCTTCCAGATCACCGCATCGCGCGTGATGCCGGCGTTGTTCACCAGCACGTCGATGCGGCCGTGGCGCTGCTGCACAGTATGGCACAGGGCACGCACCTGCGTTTCATCGGCCACGTCGCAGGGGAGGAACTCCGCGGCGCTGCCGGTCGCTTCGGCCGCTTCGCGTCCGGCCCCCTCGTCGGTGTCGGTGAGCACCACTCGGCAGCCGTCGGCCGCGAGGCGTTGGGCGATGGCCCGGCCGATGCCGCGCGCCGCACCGGTGACCAGGGCTATGCGGGGATGCATGCGGTGCTGACGTTGCGGGTGTTCTTCACCTGGATCAGGCGTGCCACGATGCTGATGGCGATCTCCTCGGGGGTGTGCGCGGCGATCTCCACGCCGATGGGCATGTCCACACGTTCGAGCTCCAGGGCCGTGGCGATGCCGCCCCCGAGGAAGTGCCTGCGGGTGAGCTCCACCTTGCGGCGGCTGCCCATCATGCCCAGGTAGGCGAAGGGCCGGGTGATGCAGTGCGCCAGCACCTCGCGGTCGATGGCGTGGTCGTAGGTCATGATGGCGATGTAGGCGCGGTCGTCGAAGGGCACGGCCTGCAGGGCGGCGCGGTGGTCGAGCGGCATGCGTTGCACCCGCGGATCGTCCAGCAGGGCCATGTGCTCGGGCCGGTCGTCGATCACGTAGGGGTCGAAGCCGGCGTCGGCGCCGTACCGCGCCAGCGCCCGGCCGGTGTGCCCGGCGCCGAAGATGAACAGGCGCGGCTGGTGTCCCACGGGCTCAATGAAGATGTGGACGCTGCCGCCGCAGCACATGCCGTGCTGGTGGAGCAGGTCGTGCTTGAAAAGTTGCGGGGTGCGGGTGGTGAGCACCTCCAGGGCGTCGGCGATCACCTGCTTCTCCAGCGCGCCACCGCCGATGGAGCCCGTGACGCGGCCGTCCGCATGGACCAGCATCTTGCTGCCGGTCTTGCGCGGGGTGGATCCCCGGGTGTCCACCACGGTGCACACGGCCACGGTCCTCCCGCCGTCCAAGGCCCTGCCGATCGCGCGGTACAGCTGGTCCATGGTTCATGGCGCGGTGGCCGTTGCCCGGAAGGCAGCGTATTCCTCCGGGGTGTTGATGTCGCGCAGAAGATCGGGGTCGGTCACGGCCACCTCGATGCGGGGATGTGCGCGCAGCAGTTCGCGCAGGTGGACCTCGCGGTGCAGGGCGGCCAGCTGGCGCACGATGGGCGGGGCGAGCAGGATGGGATGGCCGCCGCGGCCGGCATGCACGGGCACGGCGTGGCCATCGGCGGG
>JABWBQ010000031.1 GCA_013360395.1 Flavobacteriales bacterium | reverse complement strand
CGCGCGCTCCCCGTCGCGCACCAGACGCCCCGCGCCCGAGCAGGCGGCGAGGAGGAGCAGGAGGGGGGCCAGGCGGCGCATGGGGCGAAGATGGCACAGCGATCCGCATGCCGGAACGCCCTCGGGCCGGGCCGTATGTTTGCCCGGATGCGCCCCGCCGCCGCCCTGGTCGTCGCGTTGCTGGCCTTGCTGTCCCTGTTGATCATGAGCCTGGGAACGGGCCCGGTGACGGTGGCCGCCCACGAGGTGCTGGGTGCCCTTTTCGCACCGGCCGGCACCGACCCGACCGCCGTGGCGGTGGTGCGCGGGGTGCGTCTTCCCGCGGCATTGTCGGCCATGCTCGCCGGGGTCGCGCTGGCCTGCAGCGGGGCCGTGATGCAGACGCTGTTCGCCAATCCGCTGGCGGGACCCGGTGTGCTGGGCGTCACCTCCGGCGCCGGCCTGGGTGCGGCCCTGGTGATGCTGGTGCCCGGCATGGCCCAGGCCATGGGGGTCGCCGCCGATGCGGTGCTGGTGCTCGCGGCCTTCGCCGGCGCCCTGGCCGTGCTGGCGGCCATCGTGGTGGCCGACCAGCGCCTGGGCGATGCGACCACCCTGCTCATCCTGGGCCTGCTGATGGGCCACCTCACCGGTGCGCTCATCCATGTGCTGCAGGTGGCCGCCGGGGAACGGGCCCTGCGCGGTTTCGTGCTCTGGGGCATGGGCTCCTTCGCCGCGGTGGGCATGGACCGCATCCCCTGGCTCGCCCTGCCCATCGGCGCGGGATCGGCAATGGTCGTCGCGCACATGCGTACGCTCGACGCAATGCTGCTGGGCGAGGACTATGCCCGCACCATGGGGGTGGGGGTCCGCGCCACACGCACCCGCCTGATCGTGGCCACGGGGCTGATGGCCGGGGCGACCACCGCCTTCTGCGGCCCCATCGCCTTCCTCGGCATGGCCACACCCCACCTGGTACGCGCCGCCCTCCGGTCGGCCCACCATCACCTGGTGCTGCCCGGGAGCGCCCTGGTCGGTGCGATCCTGGCCCTGGCCTGCGATCTCGTGGTGCGCCTGGCCGACGGACTGCCGCTCAACGCCGTCACCTCCCTGGTGGGAGCCCCCGTGGTGGTCTGGGTGCTGCTGAGCGGGCGCCGCTGGGCGCGAATGACCTCCGGATGAGCCGCCCACGACTGCAAACCGAGGCGTTGGTGGTGGGTCATGCCCGGCGCCCCTTGCGCGCTGCGCTGGACCTGCGCCCCGAACCCGGCACCGTCACCGCACTGCTGGGCAACAACGGTTCGGGCAAGACCACCCTGCTGCGCACGCTGGCGGGCATGCTGCCACCGGTCTCCGGACGGGTGCTGCTGGAGGGTGCCGCGGTGCATGCCCTGGCCGAACGTGAACGGGCCCGTCGTGTCGCGGTGGTCCTTGCCCATCGCCCGCGCACCGGCCTGATGCGCGCCGGGCACGTGGTCCGCCTGGGACGCCTGCCCTGGGGCTCCCGCTGGTCCCGCGGAAGCAATGGCGATCAGCAACGGGTGCGTTGGGCGATGGAACAGACCCGCACCGGCCACCTGGCCGACCGGATGTTCCACGAGCTCAGCGACGGCGAGGCGCAACGGGTGCTGATCGCACGGGCCCTGGCCCAGGACGCGCCGGTGCTGCTGCTCGACGAGCCCACGGCCTACCTCGACGTGAGCCAGCGGGCCGTGCTGATGCGCCTGCTGGCCACCACGGCCCGCCAGGAAGGGCTCACCGTGCTGCTGGCCACGCACGACCTGCAACAAGCGCTCGACACGGCCGACCGCGTGCTCGTGCTCGGTCCTCTGGGCGTGCACTTCCACGGCCGGCCCGAAGAGGCCGTGCGCAACGGGGCCATCGCTGCGGCGTTCGCCGTGGAAGGCCTGCGGTTCGATCCCGAACAGCGGGTGTTCCGGGCGCTGGAATGAAGAAGCCCCGGCGGTGCCGGGGCTTCAAGCACGGACCGTGCGACACCTACTTGCGCAGGGCGTCGCGGATCTCGGTGAGCAGCTTCTCTTCGTTGCTGGGGCCGGGCGGCGGCGGCGCAGGCTCGGCCTTCTTCATGCGGTTGATCGCCTTGATCACCAGGAACATCACGAAGGCCACCACCAGGAACTCGATCGTCACCGTGATGAACTGGCCCCAGCTCACGGCCACTTCGGCCACACCCGGCGTCACCACCGCGCCTGAGGCGTCCTTCACCTCATCCACCTTGTGCGTGAGCACCCACTTCATGCTGCTGAAGTCAACGCCCCCGGTGATCTGGCCCACCAGCGGCATCACCATGCCCGAGATGAAGGCGGTGGTCACCTTCGTGAACGCCGCGCCCATGACGAAGGCGACGGCCATGTCGATGAGGTTGCCCTTCATCGCGAACTCCTTGAACTCTTTCAGCATGCTCATGGTCAACAGGGGTATCGGGGTGTTGTGGAAGGCAAAACTATCCGTTCCGGGATGAACGGTGTGACCACGGCCTTGAATGACTGACCGACGTCA
This sequence comes from Flavobacteriales bacterium, assembly GCA_013360395.1. GTDB lineage: Bacteria > Bacteroidota > Bacteroidia > Flavobacteriales_F > PHOS-HE28 > PHOS-HE28. The sequence goes on along the minus strand of JABWBQ010000031.1, from coordinate 32,778 downwards.
GCGTGGCCTGAACCGGAATTGCTCCGCCTGCGGTGCGCCTTGGACCGTTCCGGCGATGGTGGCGTGCCAACCGGCATCGTCGCGGACGTAACGGATGTGCTGCGGGAAGTCGTGGCGCGGGTCGCTGAAGAGCAGGGTGTCCCCCCCGGTGGGCACCGCCGTGAACCGGGTCCAGGTCCCGTTGCGCTGCCCACCGGGCAGGGCCGCATAGACCAGGCTGCCACCGCGCCGTTCCAGCCGAAGGTGCTCCACGAACACCGTGTCCCGGCCGGCCAGCACGTGGCCGATGCCCGCAAGGGTGCTGTCGTCCACCCGCTCCCAGGCCTCCACCATCAGGAAGCTGTCGCGGCTCGTGCTGTCCACCCAGGCACCGAGCAGGGCTTGCGCCAGCGCCCATCCCGGCCCGGTGGCATCCGGCGCCGTCGCCGTGGTTCGCGGTGGCGGTCCACCGCACCCGCACACGGTCACGAGGGCGCACAGGAGCATGTGCCACGGCAGCCGCTTCATGCCAGCGTCGCGATGGCCGCACGCACCGATGCGGGGATGGGGACCTTGCGACCCACGTCGTAGTCGTACACCACCTGCACGCTGGTCCCCTCGGCCACCAGGGCGCCTTCATGGTCCGTGAGGCGGTAGGCGAGGGTGAAGCTGGTGTTGCCCACGTGCACCGCGCCGGTGCGGATGTGCAGCGTGGCGGGCCAGTGCACGGGCCGCTTGAAGTGGCAGGTGGTGCTGGCCAGGATGACGCTGACGGCCTGTTCGCCCCGGGGGTGGAGCAGGCCCACGCGCTCCAGGAAGTGCATGCGCACGTTCTCCATCCAGCGGAAGAAGACCACGTTGTTCACATGGCCGAAGAGGTCCTGCTCGCCCCACGCCACGGCGATGTCCAGGCCGACGGGCAGGGCGGGGCCTTCCGTGCTCACGCCTGCCGCAGCTCCTTCACCAGCTGCTTGTGCTGTTCGCGCAGGCGTTCCACGTCGCGGCGGGTGCGTTCGGCCTGCTTCTCGAGCTCCTTGCGCATGGCCTCGCCGCTGGCGCTCTTGAAGTTGAACATGCCCATCTTGTTCTCGAACTGGCGCAGCTCGTTCTCCATCTCCTCGATCTTGCGCTTCACGAAGCGGCTCTCCCGTTCGATCCGGTCGCGACCGTCGGGGGCGCTCTTCAGGCTGTCCACGTGGTCCTGGAACTGCGCCCGGCGCCGCTCCTCGCCCTCCAGCTTCAGCTGGGTGTAGTGCCTGTCCAGCGCGGCCCGGTAGCGGTCCTGGAGGGCGTCGAAATGCTTGGGCGACACACGGCCGCATTCCAGCCAGCGCTTGCTGAAGGCCTTCAGCGCGTCGATGTCCGCGTTCCGGTCCCCGGTGGTGGCATACCCCTCCAGCTCGGCCAGCAGGGCCTCCCGCGCCTTGAGGTGTTCGGCCTGTTCGCCATCGAGCTTGTCGTAATGGGCCTTGCGGGCCGAGAAGAAGCCGTCGCAGGCCTCGCGGAACCGGTTCCACAGCTTCTGCTCGTCGCGCGGCCCCGCGGTGCCCGTCTCCTTCCACTGCTGCTGCAGGGCCTTGAGCTTGTCCGCCGTCTGCCGCCAATCGGTGCTGTCCTTCAGCGCCAGCGCCTGGTCCAACAGGGCCTGCTTGCGGTCCCGGGCGCCCTTGAACTGGTCCTTCAGCGCTTCGAAGTACTGCTTCTTCCGGTCGAAGAAGGCGTTGCACATGTTGCGGAACTCCTTCCAGATGCGCTCGTTGTCCTTCTTGGTGGCGAAGCCGATGGACTTCCACGCGTTCTGGGCTTCCAGCACCTGGTCGGTCAGCGCCTTCCAGTCCTTGGCGGCCACCTCGGCGGCCTGCCGGGTCAGCTCCTGCACCTTGTCCACAAGCGCCTGCTTGGCGGCCAGATTGGCCTCATGCTCCGTGCGGCGCGCCTTGTAGTGCTCGTGGATGCGCTCGTAAACCACGCGGGTGGCGTTCCAGAAGCGGTCGCGAACGGCCTCCCGCTCCTCCTTCACCACCGGCCCGATGTGGTGCCACTTCTCCTGATACTCTTTCACCAGCACCTCGGCCTCCCGCACGCTGTCCACCCGCTGCACGGCTTCCATGTCGGCGATCAGCGCCTGCTTGAGGGCGGTGTTCTTCCGCAGGTCGTGGTCCCGCAGCTCCTTGTAGATCCGGATGTGGTAGAAGAAGTCGTCCAGCAGGTGGGCGTAATCGCGCTGCAGGTCCCGGTAGGCCTGCTGGGGCACCGCGCCGATGGCCTTCCACTTGTCCTGGAGCTCCTTGAAGCGCTGGAACGCATTGCCGATGTTCTCCTCCTGGCTGATCAACGCCTTGAGCTCCTCCATCACCGCCAGCTTGGCGGCCAGGTTGTCCGCCTCCTCCTTGGCCTTGCGGCGGCGCACATCGTTCACCTTGGTGCGGAAGGCGTCCACCAGCTGCTTGAAACGCTTGTCCTCCTCATCGCCCAGGGGGGCCGATTCGATCGGTGCCGGCGGTGGGGCTTCCGCGCCATCGGCATGGGGCTCGCCGGCGGCCACCGTGGCCGCGTGCTGCGCTTCGGCCACCAGCGCCTCATAACTCTCCTTCACGGCATCCACCAGCTCGGCGGTGTGCTCCAGGTCTTCGTTCTGGAGCAAGGCCTCCATCCGGCCGATCAGCTCCGCTTTCGTGGTCATGGGTCAACAGGGACGTTCCGCTCATGGGCGGCGCCGACCAAAGATAGAGGGCCCTTTCGGAACGATCGGGCCGCTTCACACGGCCAGCCCGAGCACGCACACGTCGTCCACCTGTTCGCGCACGCCCTTCCACGCATCGAAGGCCCGCTCCAGCACCTCGGCCTGCAGGGCCAGCGGCAGGTGCTGATGCTCCTCGAGCATGGCGTGCAGCCGCGAGGCCAGGAACTTGCGCCCCTCCGGCCCGCCGAACTGGTCCACGTACCCATCGCTGAACAGGTAGATGCGGTCGCCGGCATGGTAGGCCAGGCGGTGCACCGTGAAGCGGCGCTCGGCATCGTGCTGGTTGCCACCGATCGGACGCCGGTCGCCGTTGATGACGGTGAGCTGGCCGTCGTGCACCCAGTACAGGGGGCGGAAGGCACCGGCGAAAAGGATCTCGCGCTGCGCCCGGTCCACGCGGCACAGGGCGATGTCCATGCCGTCCCCGGCGCCGGCCACACCCCCGCGCTGGTCCAGGGCCTGGATCATGCGGCGGTTGAGCAGGGCCAGCAGTTCCGCCGGGTCCATGTCCGGGTGCTGGGTCGCCAGCTCGTTGAGCAGGGAACAGCCGATGGCGGCCATCATGGCCCCGGGCAGGCCATGCCCGGTGCAGTCGGCCTGGGCCACCAGGCACACCTGGTCGCCGATGCGGTGCATCCAATGGAAGTCGCCGCTCACCACGTCCTTGGGCCGGTTCAGCACGAAATGCTCGGCGAAGACCTCGCCATAGCGCTCGGGCCGCGGGACCAGGGCCGCCTGGATCTTGCCGGCGTAGGCGATGCTGTCGGTCACCCCGTCGTGGCGTTCTTGCAGGGCGCTGCGGGCCAGCTCCTCCCGGCGCACCAGGGTGCCCACCGAACGGACGAGGAATCCGCCGATCACCACCAGCGCCAGGACCAGCAGGCCCGCGTTTCGCTGCAACCGGCCCAGGGCCAGCGCGTCGAGTTCCGCCGTGGGCATCTCGGCCACCAGTACGGCGACCACGCGGCCCCGACCGTTGCGGACGGCGCAAAAGGCCAGCACCCGGTCGGCGGCGATGGCCCGGCCGGGGTCGATCCGCCCCGCGGCGATGGCCTCGATGATGGCGCTCCCCGAGGGCCCCTCGTACGGCTCGCGCAGGGCCGGCGCGGCAGCACTGGTCACCACCACCTGCAAGGCCTGCTTGCGCGCGTCGTGGGCCACGAGCCGCAAGGGCATCGACAGGCGGTTGGCCTCGGCGGCCTTCCGCAGGTTCTCGTGGAGCACGTAGTACCACGGGTCCTGGGCGCTGTGGACCAGCATGCCGCGCGAGTCGTACTTCTCCAGCAGGCGCGTCACCCGGCTGCCGTCGATGGCCGTGGACAGGGTGCCGGCGATGCCGCCCAGCCGGGCCACCGCCTCATGGCGCAGCGTGCGGCGCGTGGCGGTGTGGGACCATGCCACCAAGGCCGCCCCCACGGCGAAAAGGGTGGCGAACAGCACCAGCAGCACGGTGCGCGTGGTGGACGGGCGACGCAGGTCCAATGGCACAACGCCCGGCGTGACCGGGCCGGTCCTTCTTACGGCAGGGAACGGGCGCAGGTTGCCGCCGCCTGCCGAACTTCGCACCCCATCGCAACGCACCCATGAACGACGGTTATGTGAAGCACCACGTGGCGGCCGGCATCGCCACCGTCACCTTCCACCACCCCAAGAGCAACAGCCTGCCGGGCCGGGTGTTGCAGGACCTGGCCTCCACCATCGGCCGCATGGGGGGCGATCCGTCCGTGCGCGTCATCGTGCTGCGCAGCGACGGCGAGAAGGCGTTCTGCGCGGGGGCCAGCTTCGACGAGCTGCTCACCATCGACTCGGCGGAGAAGGGCCTGGCCTTCTTCAGCGGCTTCGGCCGTGTGATCAACGCCATCCGCAAGGCGCCTTGCCTGGTCATCGGCCGGGTGCATGGCCGGGCCGTGGGCGGCGGGGTGGGGCTCGCCGCGGCCTGCGACGTGAGCTACGCGCACAGCTCGGCCAGCGCGCGCCTCAGCGAACTGGCGATCGGCATCGGGCCCTTCGTGGTGGGACCGGCCGTGGAACGCAAGGTGGGCGCCGGCACCTTCGGGCTCATGAGCTTCACGCCCGCCGCCTGGCGCGACGCACCGTGGTGCCTCCAGCACGGCCTGTACAACGCGGTGTTCGATGCTCCGGAGGAACTGGACCGCGCCGTGGAGGCCCACGCACAGGAACTGGCCGCCTACAGCCCGGAGGCCATGCGCGAACTGAAGCGCACCCTGTGGCGCGGCACCGAGGACTGGGACCGGCTGCTGGACGAAAGGGCCGCCACCAGCGGACGCCTCATCCTGTCCGAGTTCGCCGTGCAGGCCATCAACCGCTTCAAGGCCGAGGCGGCCAGGCGGTAGCTGCCTTCACCCTTCCCGGGGGATCGCCGGCCCGGCCCTCACGCTCCCTTGTACACCGGCTTGCGTTTCTCCAGGAAGGCCTTCACACCCTCGTTGTAGTCGTGGCTGCGGCCGGCGAGGCTCTGCAGCTCGTTCTCGTGGTCCAGCTGGGTGTCAAGGCTGGTGTTCTGCGACCGGTTCAGGGCCTCCTTGGTGAGGGCGATGGCCTTGGTGGGCATCACGGCGAGTTTCTTCGCCAGGGCCGTGGTCTCGTTCATCAGCTCGGCGTCAGGCACGCACCGCCAGATCATGCCCAGGGCCTCGGCCTCCCTGGCGCTCACCTTGGGCGCCAGGATCATCTGCCCGAAGGCGCGCTGCATGCCCACCAGGCGTGGCAGGGTGAAGGTGCCCCCGCTGTCGGGGATCAGGCCGATGTTGATGAAGCTCTGGATGAAGTTCGCGCTCTCGGCCGCCAGCGTCAGGTCGCAGGCATAGGCGATGTTGGCGCCCGCACCGGCGGCCACCCCGTTCACCGCGCACACCACCGGCTTGGGCAGGGCTCGCAGGCGACGTACGAGGGGGTTGTACTGCACGCTGATGATCTCCTCGATCTTGGTGCCCGGTGCGATGGCCTCCGCCAGGTCCTGCCCGGCACAGAAGGCCCGTCCTTCACCGGTGAGCAGCACGGCCCGCACGGTCGCATCGTCCTTGGCCTTGTCCAGCGCATCGATGGTCTGCAGCGCCATCTCCCGGTCGAAACTGTTCAGCTTGTCCGGACGGTTCAACGTGATGGCGGCGACGCCCTCGGCGACGGTGTAGTGGATCTTGGTGTAGGACATGTGGTAAAGTTCAGTTTATCAATGCAACGGACGATCGAACGAACACACGGCGTGGAACCGCGATGGGTCGGTCACAGGCACTTGAACTGATCGAAGGGCTCCAGGCAGGCGTTGCACTTCCACAGCGCCTTGCAGGCCGTGCTGCCGAAGGCCGAGAGCATCACGGTGTTCGTGGAGCCGCATTGCGGACAGGGCACCACCGGCTGTTCGCCCTTCAACGCACGGATGTCGGCGGTCTTCTCCGGCGGGGCGATGCCGTACTCCTTCAGCTTGCGCCTGCCCTCTTCGGTGATCCAGTCGGTGGTCCAGGCGGGGGAGAGGCTCAGCTTTACCTCCACGGAAGGCACCCCGCCCTCCAACAGTTCCTTCTTGATGTCGGCGGCCATCACGTCCATGGCGGGGCAGCCGGTGTAGGTGGGGGTGATGGTCACGATCGCCTTACCGTCCGCATCCACGTCCACGCCACGTACCACGCCCAGCTCCACCACGCTGATGGCCGGGATCTCCGGGTCCTTCACGCGGTGGAGGAGGGAGAGGAGGTGCGACAGGTCGGTCATGGCATTCCCATCGAATTGGACGGGATCGAGGCGTTGGGCTCGGTGATCGGGGACTCGCACACTTCCATCGGTCGGGCACCGAAGACGATACGCACACTCACGCGGACAGGTGCTTCTTCGCCCTGCGTTTCACGTCCTGCAACGAATAGGTGGGCACGGCACCGCTCCGGATCCGGTCGCGGATGGCCTTGAACCCCCGAAGCTGCGCCGGGGTGAAGTCCTGCACGGCCCCACCGTCCAAGGCTTCTTCCACCATGGCGAGCTTGCGGGCGTCCACGGTGTCCAGTACGCGCCGTGCCAGTTCAATACGCTTCTCGGTAAGCTTGCCCATTATGTGCAGATGCTTGTCGGAGGCATAAAATTACGGCTTCCCCCACAGTACGCTCTCAGGAAACGTACGGGACCACGAATGGTTCCGATGGTTTCTCTTCAATTTTCACGTGCTGGAGGAGGGAGAGCATGTGGGCTTGGGTGGGCATGATCTACAACCTTTTCACATAGCCACGCCAAAGCTCCCTTTCGATCAGCGCCACAGCCTCGGCCAATGCTTCATGCGCGCACCGCATGCGGTACCGCACCAGTTCGTCACGCTCCTCGGACTTCATCGCGCCACCGCCTCACGCTGCACGTTGTAGAAAAAGGGCGTTCCCTTATGTCGCTCCATCCACTCCTTCCGCGTTTATACCAGCGGGCTGATGATCCGTCCCGTGCTCCACTCCAAGCGGTACAGCGATGATTTGATCCGCAGGCCCTCATCGTAGCCCACGCGGTCGCCCTCGGGCAGCAGGATAAGCAGATCGATGTCCGACTCCGGACCCTGCTCGCCACGGGCATACGAACCGTACAGCAGCACCTCCGCGTTGGGCTCCACAGAGGCCACACGGCGCTTGATCTCCTGAAGGATGTCAGGGGCGGTCATGATGTCCCAAAGCTACGGTGCAGGGTGACCTCTACCGCTGTGCCGCGCAGATGAGGAGACCTCCGGGAGTACGCTTACACCTTGCCCGAGTGGTCATTCGGCGTTAGCCGCCGTTCCGCGCTCTGGCGGAATGGCCGCTAACGGTTTGCAGCTTGCCGCAGCGCCTCTTGTGCGTTGGCTCTTTGGTGCGTTGGGAGGCGTTGCGGCAAGGTGCTGTTATGGGTCGGCGGCGTCTTCCGCATTTGGTCCCGCCCATTGCTGCAAGGTAGTGGCTTGCTGTCAGTGGACAAGCGGGACTCAGAACCCGGCCCGGCTGTTTGCATTGGGGCTTTGAAGGTTAGGCGCAGTGGGCACCATTGCGCACAGGCGTTGGGTTGTTCGTTTCGTTCCGATCATGGGGCCTACCTTCGGCACGAATGAACCTCTTTGCCGATATGACGAACGATACCGTGTCCGCCGAGGACAGCATACGAGCCATTGTGCGCAGCCATGTCGAAAGCTATGCAACAGGCTTCAGTGATCGACACCTGAAGGAAGTGAATGATTCGAGCGGTGTGTTGAACATGAAGATCCATAACGTGTTCGTCGCCGCGCTTGGCCCTGAAGTACAGTACTACTCAGCACTCGCTCGGTCGCTTGACAGCTCGCTTGGCAACATGCTGGAAAGTATGGCCATTAACATCGGGACGCTCTTCTATGACATCACTCAGAAGGTCGAGGGTGGCATCACCAAGCAACAGGTTAACCACATCTCAGACATTCTTGAGGCTTATACGAGGAATGTCAGGAAGCCAACCGTGGAAGACTATCTCCCGCTCCGAGCCAAGCCGGACAAGAACGACATCATCAACAAGAGGAAGGCCACAGACTACTACTTGCACGACAAGCAGACCGGAACCCATCACCTGATTGAACTCAAGATCGGCGGCGACCTTGACAACAAGAAAGCGCGATCAGAGAAAGAGGCCATCCTCGAACAGTACGCAATCCTGTCCAATGGCCTGCCCGAAGACGCTGTTATCACGGTGCATTTTGCCACCGCATACAACCGATTCGGCGAGGGCAAGGACTGGAACCAAACCCGAGTACTCCAGTTCTTTGGCAAGGATGAACTCCTGATCGGAGCGGACTTCTGGAACTTCATGTGCAAGCGCCCCAACGGTTACGAGATTGTCATTGACGAGTACCGCAAGAACGCTGACAAAATCAAGGACGCCCTCGGGCGCATCAAGAACGCATACCTGAAATGACCGAGACACCATACTTCGATCTCCAGCAAGGGGATAGCCGCGAGCTGATAAAGAGCATCCCGGATGCCAGCATTGATATGATCCTTACGGACCCCCCATACAATTTGGGCAAGTACTCCACCGGGAACATCAAGATGGACTGGCGGAAGGACTTCAACAACGACCTTGCCGAGTGGGATCAACTGGACTTCGACCCAGCGTTCTGGCTACCGGAGTTCCAACGCATCCTGAAACCCACCGGGAACATCTTTGCGTTCACTTCCTATAACCTGCTGGGCAAATGGCACGAGGCGTTCGATCCGGTGTTCGACACCTTTCAATTCATGGTGTGGCACAAGACCAACCCAGCACCGAAACTCAGAAAGGCAGGATTCTTGAATAGCTGTGAACTTATCGTCTGTTGCTGGAACAAGGGCCACACCTGGAACTTCGGCAAGCAAAGCGAGATGCACAACTTCATCGAGACCCCGATCTGCATGGGCCGCGAAAGGTTGAAGGATCCTATGCACCCAACACAGAAGCCGTTGAAGGTGCTCCGGCGTCTGCTTGAGCTTGCCACAGTGCCCGGACAACGAGTGTTCGACCCTTTCATGGGGGTCGGTTCTACGGGTGTTGCTGCACTTGGTATGGGCCGTGAGTTCGTTGGGATTGAGCTTGAACAGAACTACTTCGAGGCGGCGAAGAAGAGGATTGAAACAAGCATCACTCAACAAGAGTTGTTCGCAGCCGAGGAGCGGGAGCCAATCGAGGCAGAATGAGCTATATGCACCCACGCCACCGAATGCTCCTCGACCTTCTCAAGGGTCTTTGGTGGCTCGTGTCCAGGAAGTGGTGGCGCAACCGCCAACGCTGGCGTAAGAACTACGATTAGACAGGCTTCTGAAGCCTATACGTCAGGAGCCTGACGGCCCTATCAGCTTTGGAAGATAGTCGAGCGCGAGCGGGTCTGTTTTCTTGAAGTAGTTTGTAGCGCTCTCGGGTATCCATCGCTCATGTAGGTAGCGAATGAAAATTGGTAGTGCGTCGATGTGATACATGTTCGCCTCTACCTCGCGACCGTCGGGGAAGCTGTGCGTGTAAGTACGGTGGGTGTTAAAGTATTCGGACTCATTTTCACGAAGGAACTTAGCGAACCCTCGCCCAACGCTAATGTCTGGCATCATAGACTTTCCGTGCGCTCCTTTGTCAGGGATTGCGTACCCAACCTTCTCAAGCTCCAAGTACATCCTTGCGAACATTTCGCTTATGACCGAGAAGTAGTTCTTGTCGAGCTTGTGATAATTGTCCTTGTACCGGGTTATGAAGTTCGGTAGCGCGGTGCGGTCGATTTGCCCGTAGTACCCCTTCTTCCTTATGGACGGGACAACCTCCTCGAATAGCCACGCCTCGAACCGCTCCGCCGAAGGGAGCTTTGATCTGGAAATTAGGCGGTACATATTGGCCTCGTTGATCAGCGTAACCTCCTGAGTACCACCGGAAGTTACAAGGGGGTAACGTTTCGTTACCCCCTTCTCTCGGCAGTGGTCTGCTATTGCCTTGGCGGGGTTTGAGTATCCGAGCAGGGTGGCGACATCTTTTGCCACAAACCACACATCTCCTTCTATCTCTACCGTCCGAACCTCCGAGAAGTGGTCGGCGTCCTCTTGGTACTTGAATACTTGTAGCTGCATTTTCTGTTCTTCTTTTTTCAAGCGGCCTTCAGCCGCCTCTTTAAGTCCTTTCCGGCGGAGCCGGTTCACTTTTTCAGTCCTCCGAAGTTCTTGGGCGGCATTGGCTGCCGCCCTTTTCTGGGTTCTCAGCCGGGCCGGGTTCTGTTGTATTTTTCAGTGCGAGGGCTTTGTGTTGGGCGTATTCGCCGCTGACCCATAACGTTGGGTATACGAAGATCTTCGCATATCGCCAGAAGTAGCGGCTGGGTGGATCTTCGGGCTAACGGACAATTGGGGGAGGTTTTGCGAACGTTTTGACGGAGATCTTGTCAAGGCGCGTCCAAGTTATCAATTGGGTTCACAATGCCCTGCAGGTAGCGTGTGCTGACATGGGTGTAGATCTCCGTGGTCTTGCTGCTCGAGTGCCCCAGCAGGGTTTGAATATAGCGCAGGTCAGTACCTTGTTCCAACAAGTGGGTAGCGAAGCTGTGGCGCAAGGTGTGCATGGTGGCTGGCTTTCGGACCCCGGCCTTCTCCAAAGCGGTCTGAAGGACCTTCTGAGCGCTTCGGGCGCTGTAGGGCCCGCCTCCTTGCCCTTCGAAGAGGAGTTCCCGGGTCTGGGTGTGCTCCACATAGCGTTTCAGGAGTTCGGCGGTGCTGCGCCCGAGCAGGGTCGTTCGATCCTTGTTGCCCTTGGCTCCACGGATCCTGATCAGCCCCCGGTCAAAGAGCAGGTCCTCCGGCCTCAAGGCAACAAGCTCGCTGACGCGCAGCCCGCCTGAATATGCGAGCGCGAGCAAGGATCGATGCTTCAGGTTGGTCGGTGCCTTCAATACAGCGGCCACTTCGCTCTTGCTCAGTACCAGCGGAAGCTTGGTCTCCTTCCTTGGCCGCTCGATGAAGGTGACCCGCCGCTCATCGCCCAGCACGTTCATGTAGTAGTACCGGATGGCGTTCACCGCCTGGTTCAGGGTGCTGTTGCTCACCTTGCGCACCGAGGCGAGGTGGTGTTGGAAGGTCTCGATGTCCTCCGTGCGGATGTCGTTCGGATGCTTGTTCGGGAAGTGCCGAAAGAGCTGCTTGGTGGCACCGAGGTACACCGGGATGCTGCGCGGACTGTAACGGCCGATCTCCAGCTTGCGGCGCATGGCGTCCAAGGCGGCTTGTTGCGTTGCGCCCAGCGGCGGAGGCGGTTGCGCGGTTGGCTTGGATGCGGCGTGCGCGTTGCCGGGCTGTACAGGCGGCGGTCCGCCGGACGACAGGGGCATTTTCTTGGGCGTGAAGAGCGGGCTGCTGTCCACCCACGCTATTCCTTTGAATGCGGCGAAAATGGCGCGCAGGCGCTCGGGCGAGTTGGGCGTGTACCAGCAGCGCAGGCTGGCGCTCCAGCGCGCCCCGGCATCCTTGGCGGCGGCAATCAGAACCTTGTCGTACGGGAAATGCAGGCCGATGCAGGGTTGGCCGTTGTGGGACACGTGCCCCAACCGCACTCCGCTCTTCGCATTGCCTGTTTTTCCGTCCATGTGGCCGTTGCAAGTTAGGGTCGGCGGCCATCTCCGTCTCCTTACCGGCCCGCCTGCTCGCCGAACTGAGGTACGCGTCCACGCAGGGAGGGTGGGCGCAAGAGAGTATTCGCTACCACTGCGCCCCAGGGTAGGCGCGCTGCAGGTATTGCATGTCGGCCAGGATGTAGCCCAGGTGCTCGCTGTGCCTGCCCTGGCGCCCACCAGTGGCCATGAAGCCATCGGCCGGGCGCTGCAACGTGGCCTCCTTCAGCACGGCATCCACGGTCTTGTCGAAGGCGGCCTTGAGGGCGGTGAGGTCCGGCGCGATGCCGGCTTTCACGAGCTGCATGTGCACCTCGTCCTGTACGAACAGGTCGCCGGTGAAGGTCCACAGGTTGTCCAAGGCTTCCTGGGCGCGCCGGTGGCTCTCTTCCGTACCGTCCCCGAAGCGGATCATCCAATCGCTGCTGTGCTTCACGTGGTATTGCGCCTCTTTCACGGCCTTGCCCGCGATGGCCGCCAGCTGTGCGTCGGTGCTCCTGGTGAGCGCCTCGGCCAAGGGCAGATGGTAGGCATCGAAGAGGAAGCTGCGCACGATGGTGTGGGCGTAGTCGCCGTTGGGCTGCTCCACCAATTTGGTGTTCACGAACTGCCGTTCATTGCGCAGGTAGGCCAGGGCATCCTCGTCGCGACCCTTCCCCTCCACCTGACCGGCGTAGGTGAGCAGGTTGCGCGCCTCGCCGATGTGGTCCAGCGCCCGGTTGGTGAGCGCGATGTCCTCCTCGAGGATGGGACCGTGCCCGCACCACTCGCTCAGGCGGTGGCTCAGGATCAGCAGATCGTCCGCAAGGCGAAGCGTGTAGGTGAACAGGGCTTCCTGCTGGCTCATGGTTCCGGCCATCGATCAGATGTACTTCGCCCCCTCGGGCATGGTGTAGAAGGTGGGGTGGCGGTAGGTCTTGTCGTCCGCCGGGTCGAAGAGCATGGCGGCATCCTCCGGCTGGCTGGCGCTGATGGCGGCGGCGGGCACCACCCAGATGCTCTGGCCTTCCTGACGCCGGGTGTACACATCCCGCGCGTTCTCAATGGCCATTTGCGCATCGGCCGCGTGGAGGCTGCCCACGTGTTTGTGGTCCAGGCCGCGCTTGCTCTGGATGAAGACCTCCCACAGAGGCCAGTTGTTCTTATTATCGCTCATGGGTCCGGTGAGTGGAGAGTGGCGAGTTGTGAGTGACGAGTAGCGAGTAGCACTGCGGAAGCAGACTCGCTACTCGCCACTCGGTTTCATGCTGCTTGTTTCTTCTTCGCCTTCTTGTTCGCGTAGGCCAATGCTGCTTCACGCACCCAGGCACCCTCGTCGTGGGCCTTGTTGCGCGCTGCGAGGCGCTCCTTGTTGCAGGGACCGTTGCCGGCCACAACATCGTTGAACTCGGTCCAGTCGATCGCACCCCAGTCGTAGTGCTGCGTGGCCTCGTTCCATTTCAGGGCTGGGTCGGGGATGGAAAGACCGATCACTTCGGCCTGCTGCACAGTGCGGTCGATGAAGGTCTGGCGCAGTTCGTCGTTGCTCTGGCGCTTGATCTTCCACTTCATGCTCTCGGCGCTGTGCGGGCTGTTGGCGTCAGTGGGGCCGAACATCATCAGGCTGGGCCACCACCAGCGGTTCAGCGCGTCCTGCGCCATTTCACGCTGCTCCGCCGTACCGCGGGCGAGCACGGCCATGATCTCGTAGCCCTGCCGCTGGTGGAAGCTTTCCTCCTTGCAGATGCGCACCATGGCGCGGGCGTACGGGCCGTAGCTGGTGCGGCAGAGCATCACCTGGTTCATGATCGCCGCGCCGTCCACCAACCAGCCGATGGCGCCGATGTCGGCCCAGGTGAGGGTGGGGTAGTTGAAGATGCTGCTGTACTTGGCCTTGCCGCACAGCAGGTCGTCGATGGTCTGCTCACGCGACACGCCCAGCGTTTCACAGGCACTGTAGAGATAGAGCCCATGGCCCGCCTCGTCCTGCACCTTGGCCAGCAGGATGGCCTTGCGGCGCAGGTTCGGGGCACGCGTGATCCAGTTGCCCTCGGGCAGCATGCCCACCACTTCGCTGTGCGCGTGCTGGCTGATCTGGCGGATGAGCGTCTTGCGGTACTTCTCGGGCATCCAGTCCTTGGGCTCGATCTTCTGTTCGGCGTCCACCTTGGCTTGGAAACGCGCCTCGAGGTCGGTCACTTCCATCTTGCATCCGGGATATCGGTTGGCTAAAGTAGGCAGGCGGCCGCCTCCGTGCATGACATCGGTCAACCGGCCGGGCCGCGACAGGCACCGGGTGCCGTCGTACGGTATGGTCGTCGGCCGCGGGCATGGCCTGGTCGCCGGAGGCGGCTATTTTTGCCGCCCTTGGCACGGTCCCGATCCGGCATCGGCCATCACCGTTTGAGCATCGCCCGTATGGCCCGTTTCCACACCCTTACCGTTGCGAGCGTGCATCGCGAAACGGTGGACAGCATCGTCGTCGGCTTCGTGATCCCCGCCGAACTGCGGACCGACTTCACCTTCATCCAAGGTCAGTATGTCACGCTGAAGGTGTTCGTGGACGGGCAGGAGCTGCGCCGGAGCTACAGCATCTGCAGCAGCCCGCTGGACCCCGGGGAGCTGCGCATCGCCGTGAAACGTGTGGAGGGCGGGCGTGTCAGCACCATGCTGGTGGAGAAGCTGCGGCCGGGCATGACCCTGGAGGTGATGACCCCGATGGGCAACTTCCACACGCGGATGAACGCCGCGCACCGCAAGCACTACGTGTGCTTCGCCGGCGGCAGCGGCATCACGCCGATCCTGAGCATCATCAAGACGGTGCTGCGGGCCGAGCCCGACAGCCGCCTCACCCTGTTCTACGGCAACACCGATGCGGACCGGATCATCTTCCGCAACAAGCTGGAGGAACTGCAGGCCAGGCACGGCGGGCGTCTCGCCGTGCACCACATCCTCACCTTCGGCAAGGATGAGGACATGCTCTTCAACGGGTTGATCACCGTGGAGAAGGCCTCGGCCCTGGCCGCGCGGTTCGTGCGCGACGATGCCGACACCGAGTACTTCATCTGCGGCCCCGAGCCCATGATGGTGAACGTCAGCGAGGCGCTGGGGAAGCTCGGCGTCGGCAAGGAACGCATTCACATCGAGCTGTTCACCAGTCCGGTGACCAGCGAGGCCAAGCGGGAGGCTCCGAGCCCCGGTGGCGGGGATCTCACCGGCGAGGCGGAGGTGGTGGTGCGGCTCGACGGCAGGGAGCATGTGCTGCGCTTGTCGGCCAAGGGCGACCCCGTGCTGGACGCGGCCATCGAGGCGGGGCTGGACGTGCCTTACGCCTGCAAGGGAGCCGTGTGCTGCACCTGCAAGGCGCGGGTGGTGGAGGGCCGGGTGGAGATGGACATGAACTACGCGCTCACCGATGAAGAGGTGGCGCAGGGCTACGTGCTCACCTGTCAGTCCCATCCGCGCAGCGCAAGGGTGCTGATCGACTACGACCAGCACTGAACCACCGCACCGGACGCGAAAAGGCGGGCCCACGGCCCGCCTTGTGCGTTCACGCCGGGCGGTCGCGGCCGGCCCCGGTGTGATGGAGAGCTTGGTTCAGAACGACGCCTGCGCGTGGCCCGCCAGCTTGGTCTGGATGTGCTCCAGGTAGCGCTCGCTGTGGTAGAAGCCGCCCATTTCGCTGTTCCAGCGGACGATCGCGCTGGGGAAATCGGCGTAGAAGGGATCGATCCCGGCCGTCTTGCCGCGGGGGATGAGGTTCACGTAGCAGATGTAGTCGGGGTAGGTGACCAGATCGGGCGGCAGGGCGGTCTCGATCAACACCAGCTTGTCCTCAAAGCCCTCCTTGGTCACACGCACCAGGAAGCTCTGGTCGATGTCGAGGTCCAGGTTGAAGCCGCCTTTCTTGTCCACGGCCACCTGGCCCACCCGTTCATCGCCTTTCCAGAGCTCCACCTGATAGTCGCGCACCGGCTTGCCATCGGCGAGCACTTCGCCGCGCACGGGCACATACCAGCCTTCGGCCTGTTCGCGCCGGTCCACGAGCTTGCGCTTCTGGGCATGGACGGCGGGCAGGGTGATCAGCACGAGCAGGGGGAGGAGGATCGACTTCTTCATGGGAATGGGCGTATCGCGGTGGTCGTTGGTCCCGGTCGTGGTCGTTGAAGGTGTTCTTCCTACGGAGCGATGCCGTGCAGGGTTACGTACCGTGTTCAGGAGGCGAACGGCAGGGCGGTGTGCTCGGCCGAGGCGGCGCCCAGGCGCAGGTTGATGGTGGTGCCCCGGCCCACGGCGCTCTCGGCCCAGGCCTCCCCGCCGTGCTTGTTCACGATCCGCTGCACGATGGCCAGCCCGATGCCGCTGCCCTCGAACTGGTCCGACCGATGCATGCGCTTGAAGGCGCCGAAGACGGCCTTGGTGCCCGTGCTGTCGAAACCCACGCCGTTGTCGCGCACCCGCAGCACATCGCCACCGCCATCCTGCTCCAGGAGCACCTCGATGCGGGGCGCCTCCACGGGCCGGGTGAATTTCACGGCGTTGGACAGCAGGTTCACGAGGGCCACCTTGAGCATCGCACCATCGGCGTGGAGCACGCTGCCCGGGGGCACGGCGTTCACCAGCTGGGGCCGGTGGGGTGCGGGCGACAGCGCCAGCTCGTCCATGACCTCCTGCACCAGCTCGCGCACCGGGACATCCGAGCGCTGCAGGTCGCGGTTGTTGGTCTGGGAGAATCGCAACAGGTCGTTCACCAGGTCGAGCATGCGGCCTGCACCCTTTTGGATGCGCTCGCTCAGCTCCCGCCCCTCGCTGTCGTCCGGGGCCTGGTGCTCGTGCAGCAATTGGCTCAGGGCGAGCACGTTCTTCAAGGGGCTCCGCAGGTCGTGCGCCACCGTGTAGGAAAAGGCGCCCAGGTCCTCCAGGGCCTCCAGCAACTGGCGGGTGCGCACCGCCACGCGGCGGTCCAGCGCGTTGTTCAGCTTCACCAGGCGCTGTTCCTCGGCCCGCCGGTCGGTGATGTCCTTGAGGATCACCTGGAAGCTGCGGTGCCCGTCGTCGGTGCGCCCCAGGTAGCTCACCGTCAGCAGGCCGTCGATCAGGCCGCCGTTGGCATGGCGCAGCGTGAGGTCCACGTTGTTGAAGGAACGCCCGTGCCGCCGCCCGCTCAGGGCAGGGCGCAGGGCGCCGGGGTCCACCAGGAGCTCCTTGAAGTCCTTGGCCAGCAGGGTCTCGCGGTCCATCCCCACCAGCCGCTGGGCACAGGGGTTGGCCTCGTGGATGCGGCCCGTCCCGTCCAGGATCACGATGGGGTCGCCGGAGGTGATGAAGACCTGTTCGTACCGCCGCAGCAGTCGCTCGCGGTCGGCGCGCAGCCGGTGCACCTCGTGGGCCTGCTGGATCCGCAGCAGCAGGTCGGAGGGGTCCCACGGCTTGGTGACGTAGGCGTGGATCCGCCCCTTGTTCACCGCATCGATCACCGCCTGGATGTCGGCATACCCGGTGAGCAGCATGCGGATGCTGTCCGGATGGCGCTGCCGCACCTGGGCCAGGAAGTCCACGCCGCTCACCTGCGGCATGCGCTGGTCGCTGATCACCACCGGGATGTTGTGCTCCTTGAGGAGCCCCAACGCCTGCTCGGCGGTGGAGGCGGTGTACACCTCCAGGTCGCGGCGGAAGTTGGCCCGGAAGGCCACCAGGTTGCCCTCCTCGTCGTCCAGGTACAGGACCTTGATGCGTTCCTTGGTCATGGCGTTCATGCGCGTTGTCGTCCTCGGGCTTCCTGCCGCAGGGGCAGGGTGATGTGGAAGGTGGTGCCGGCACCGGGCAGGCTCTCCACGGTGATGCGGCCGCCGTGCTTCTCCACGATGCTGTATGCGATCGAAAGCCCCAGCCCCGTGCCTTCGCCCACGTCCTTGGTGGTGAAGAAGGGGTCGAAAACCTTGGCCAGCACGGCTTCGGTCATGCCGGGCCCGTCGTCGGCGATGGCGATGTGCACCCGGTCGTCGATCCGTGCCGTGCGCACGGTGATGGTGCCCCGGCGGCGGTCCTTGCAGGAGGCGATGGCTTGCACAGCGTTGTTCAGGATGTTCATGAACACCTGGTTCAGCTTGCCGGGGTGGCACTCCACGGCCGGCAGTTCGCCGAACTCGAGCCGCAGATCGGCCGTCTCGCGCAGCTGGTTGGTGAGCACCGTGAGCGTGCTGCGGAGCCCCTCGTTCAGATCGGCCAGCTTGAGGTCGTCCTCGTCGAGCCGGCTGAAGTTGCGCAGGCCCCGCACGATCTCGGCCGTCCGCTCGGCGCCCTCCTCGATGCTGCGCACGATGTCGCCCAGCTCGGCGATGGACCCGTCCAGGTCCAGCTCGGCCTCCCGGGCACGCAGCGCGGACACCGCGGGCCGGACCTCGTCGCGGTCGAGCGAACGGTAACCCTGGAGCACCTCCAGCACGTCCGCCAGGTCACGGCGCAACGGCGGGATGTTGCTCGCGATGAAGTTCACCGGGTTGTTGATCTCGTGCGCGATGCCGGCGGTGAGCTGGCCCAGGGACGCCATCTTCTCGGCGTTCACCAGCTGGCTCTGGGTCCGCTTCAGGTGGTCGTTGCTGGCCTGCAGCTCCCGGGTGCGCTCCTGCACCTTCGACTCGAGCATCGCGTTCTGCTCACGGATGATGCGCTCGTTCTCCTGGGCCATGGCCAGCGCCTCGGCCTGGCTGCGCACTTTCTCGCGCCGTAGGATGTTGATGCGGTCGGCGAGACCGAAGGAGAGCAGGAGCACCTCGGCCA
The DNA here is from genome assembly GCA_013360395.1 of Flavobacteriales bacterium. GTDB lineage: Bacteria > Bacteroidota > Bacteroidia > Flavobacteriales_F > PHOS-HE28 > PHOS-HE28. The sequence goes on along the minus strand of JABWBQ010000031.1, from coordinate 14,203 downwards.
CCGAGCCGACGGGCATGGTGTAGTTCGAGAAGGCGTTGTAGGGCAGTACATCCTTGTCCTTGAGCACGAAGACGATGACCCCGATGAGGAACATGCTCCAGGCCAGCAGGAAATAAGAGGCCGCTCGGGATTGCTTGCCCAGCAGGGTGATGGCGATGAAGAACTGGTAGACCGCGTAGGCCCCCACACCGATCTGTGCGATGTTGTATCCGGTGATGCGGAAGCCGGCCACCACCAGGGCGACACAGCCCAGCAGCAGGACGATGGCCGCGGCACGGACCTTCGCATACCCCGCCACGTGCTCGCGAACGCGCAGGAAGTGCCCCATGAACTCACCGGCCACGATCGCCGTGGCGCAGGTCAGCACCAGCGATGAGTTGGCCGCCAGCCAATTGCTGACCGGAAGCAGCGTGAACCCCAGGACCCCGAGGAAGCTGAGCTGGGTGGCGCAGACCAGACCGATGTACACCACGTAGAGCAGATAGCTCCGGTCCTTGATGGAGAAGAACACGAACAGGTTGTACAGGCCCATCACGGCCATGATGCCGATGAAGGCCCCGACCCAGAAGGTCCTGTAGGTGGAGTAGGCGTGGAAGTAGGTGGGATCACAGAATGCGATGGGGGCCTGGAGCTGCTTGAGGCTGCGCAGGCGGATCACGAGGTCGGCGCTGCGCCCCACCGGGAGCGGGATGTGGAACCCGTACAGCGGAGAGCTCTGGCTCCGCAGGTCCTGCGGCCTGCGCTGACCGACGTGGGCGAGGTCGATGACGGAATCACCCGCCAATGCATACACATCGACCTCCTCGATCTCGGGATACTGGATCAGCAGGACGGGGTCGGCGACGGTCCCGTTGTTGACGATGCGGAGCCGGAACCAGGTGGCCGCGGCGGAGACCCCGAGGTTGGGAACCTCCCGGTCCGACGGGACGAAATGCCCGCGCGACAACACTTCGCGGACATCCATGCCCGCGGTGCTGTCCACAAAGACGCCGACCTTCCGGCCCAGCCAGCCGGTGTAAGCCTCGCCCCGATAGTCCACGAGCTCCTGCGACGCCAGCCGGGGAACGGCCAGCCCGATCAGGGCCAGAATGGTGAGCACCGCGCGCATCCCGCGCTTCTACGCAGGACCTGCGGCCGTTGTTCCGTGCCTTCCCTACGCCGAGTACCGCAACCGTTCCGTCTGGATCGCGGAATAGGTCTCCATGCTCACATGGGTGTTGGACAGGCAGAGGTTGTAATGGACCTCCAGCGGCTTGCCCGCAGGCGCCTCCTGCCGCACCTGGGTCGGGCGCAACCGCAGGCTGAACAGGACCTGTCGGTGCATCGCATTGGCGTTCGGCAACAAGGTGGTGTCCGGATTGACCATGGCGATGGCCGTATGGGAATCGATGGGGTAGTGGGGGAAACAACCGCCCTCGCCGACCGAGGCCAGGCGGATGAAGCCGTTGGTGCGCGGGTGCCGTTCGGTGTAATGCGCGACCAGGCACACCATGCGCTTCATGCCGGCCGGCAGGCTCACCGCGGTGACCGCATGGCTGAGGAGCACCGGCACCCCGTACCCGCCGAAGCGGTTGGCGTTCCAGAGCCCGCACACCTCGCCCACACCGTAGGGCCGCAGGGCGGCGATCTCCCCGGTGATCGCCGGGGCCTTCTCGAGCAGGGACCGCTCCATGGGCAGGAGCTGCCCTTCGCGCGAGCGTTGCAGGCGGATCCCGCCCACCATGCCGAGCTCGTTATGCAGGGCCACGATCACGATGCAGTCCGGATCGGTGGTCCACTCGTTCGTGTTCGACGAGACCTTGGAGATCCCGTAGTCCGCCAGCACCTGCCGATGTTCATGCAGGAACTCGCCGCAGAGGTCGGGGCGCTCCGGCGCGCGGAAGGCATGCAGTTCAATGGAGGTCATGGTCATGGGTTTCAGTGGTCGTTCGTGGTGTACACCGCGTTCAGCGGGCGCCGTACGGACCTGGTCGACGGGCCGGCCGTTCGGGAGAGCCGTACCATGAACACAGGTTCGCCTGCCCGAAGCCGGAACACCTCGGTCAGTTCGGTATAGAGGGCGAGCGCTTCGGCCCGTTCCGGGGCGGTGAGCGAGGGGTCCTGTGGACGGCGTGCGGGCCGGGCCAGGAAGATCGGGGCCGACAGCGGATGCACCGCCAGGCCCAGTTCCGTGGCCTTGAGCCACAGCCTTTGTGCGGCCCGCCCTCCCTCGAGGCAGTGCACGTCGTCGATCCTCGGCATGGTGAGCAGGGCCACGGCCGAGGCGCTCCGGACGGCGTTCGCGGTGAGCTTCTCCAAGGCCTTGCCGCCCGAAACACGACGGATGGTGCGCATCGCCAGGCTGGAGGAGGCCATGCGCAGGCCCACCCGCTCGGTGGCCGTGAGCTCGAGGGTCTCGATGTCCAGGCCATCGCCGGACCGCACCGCCTCCTCATGGCTCCACCGAAGCTGCTTGGTGAAGAACTCCGCGTGCCCGTGCTCGTTCATGATCCGCAGCCGGTCGGCCTTGCCGCATAGGTCCGCGATCCGGTCGATCTCCGACCTGTCCACGGTCAGGTGCAGCGCGGCGCCCGGGATGGCCGCCACCGCAGCCTGCAGGGCATCCGGGTCCCCGGGTCGCAGCGGACCGCCGTTGCCGTGGGTCCGGTCCGTGTGGCGCGCTGCGATCTGTGCCGCCAGGGCGCCGTCCAGCGCCGACGGGCCGCGGCCCCCGGCCGGGTACAGGACCGCGATGAGCGAGGGGTCGTCGGAGGCGGGGAAGAGCGCCGGTTCCATCACCGTGCCGGCCCCGGCCGAAGCCAGCAGCATGTTCTCCAGGCACATGCCCAGGCTGATGTGCGGGATCATGCTCTCGCTGTCGAGCGCCGAGCGCGACCTGGCCCGGTCGTGATGCAGCAGGAGGTGGCCATCCTTGTGCCGCACCTTCCAGGGTTGCATGTTGTCCGCGGAAGGGGCCAGCCTGGCGGCCTCGGCCATGCGCAGGGCGAGCGCGTCCGGGATGCGCGCGGCGGCTGCGGTGACGGCGAGCGGCGCATGCGTGCGGTACGACTCCTCCTCCGCGGGATCCGACGCGTCGGCGTGGTCGTCGGGCGCGGTCCGCCCATCCATCACGACCCCGGTCGTTCCGGTCACCAGCTCCTCCAGGTCGACGTACCACCGGCCGGAGCCGTTCATCTCCCCGAGGACGATCCGGCGATGCACATCACCCACCAAGGCTCCGCCCAGCTGTACGCCGGTGGCCAGCTGGGGCCAGGTGAGGATGCTTTGCCCCACTTCCACCAAGCTGGCCTTCATGCGGGGGCTCAGAGCGTCCATGCCCGCCATCGGGGCCAGGAAGGGCAGCTTCTCTTCGTTGGTCCGCGCGGTGGCCGCCGCGGCCAGGTCCAGATGGTCGATCAAGCCGTGCAACAGGGGGCGGTCCGGCTCCAGGTCGAACCGCTCCACGTCCAGCATGCCCCGGTCGCTGGTGTCCATCACCACCGGGATCCGATGCGCCTTGGCGTGCTGGCGGGCCAGGATCTTGATGTCCACACTGTCGCATTCCTCCACCAGGATGTCCAGCTTGCCACCCTCGGTGAGGAACGCGTCGATGTTCCCGCGGTCGATCCCCTCGGGGAAGCAGACCACCTTGAGGAAGGGGTCGATCTCGGCGATCTCCCGCGCCGTGGCGACGCATTTGTTGAGCCCCAGCTCGTGCGCCCCGGCCTTGATCCGGTTCAGGTTGCTCAGGTCCAGGCGGTCGTGGTCGGCCAGGCGGATCTCGCCGAAGGAACGCTCCAGGGCCAGCGCCATGGCCACGCTGCGGCCCACGCTCAGGCCGATCACCCCCACTTTCTTGGTGGCCAGCAGCTGCTGTTCCTCGGTGGTGATCTTGTTGCGGTTACGGTCCGTGCGCACCCGGGCGAACTCCGCTTCGTCCAGCAGGTGCACCAGCCGGCCGCTCCACGGGTGGAAGACCCACACGCCGTAGGCCTCGGCCGGAGTGCCCTGCAACCGTTCCTGGGCGGCGCGCTCCAGTTCCGCCGCGGTGAATTGCCGCGCCGGAGCTTCCATTTTCACCAACTCGCGCAACTGGTCCTGCAGGCGGTCGTGCACCTGGTGCACCAGCCCGCCCGCGAACAACCGGCCCAGTTCGGCCCGGTCGCCGTCCACCGCCATCCGGAAGATCCGGGGGGTATGGCCGGCCGTATCCGTACCGGCTTCGCGCAGCAATGCGCGGAGTTCCTTGTCCATGGTCCTTGTCCGAAGAGTGGCGGATGGAGGTGTCCAAGCTCCCCCGCAGGGCCAAAGCTAATCAAGGATGAGTTATTAACAATTTATGAACAAGATTTTTTACTGATGTCGAAACCTGCTGACGCATCGTGCCGTAACGGGGTGCGCCGGACCATCCCAGGTCCGCAACGATCCGCAATGGCAACCCGCGTGTTCAACCTGGGCGTCGACCCCGACCGGCCCGTTGTGTTGTTCGTGGACGATGACGCCGCGAACCGTCAGGCGTTCCATGCCACCTTCCGCCGCAGCTTCGAGGTGCTCACCGCCAGCGGCTTCGAGGAGGCCTGGCAATTCCTGAGCAACCGGCCGGTGGACGTGATCATCGCCGACCAGCGCATGCCGGGCACCACCGGCAGCCAGTTGCTCGGCCTGGTGCGTGAACGCTTCCCGCAGGTGAAACGCATGCTGGTGACGGCCTATGCCGATATCCAGGCCGTGATCGACGCGGTGAACCTGGGCGGCGTCACCAACTACATCGCCAAGCCCTGGGACCCGGCCCGGCTGGAAGCCCTGGTGGTGGCGGCACATGCCGAAGTGAAGGCCGATCGGGAGCGGGAGCGCTACACGCAACAGCTGATCGAGACCAACCGGCAACTGGAGTTCGCGCTGCGCCAACGGTTGCTTTCCTGACCGGACGTGCGGCCGGCACCCCGCCGCGGGGTACGCCGCCCGGCCAACGGCGCCATCTTTGGCGCCCCATGAACAAGTACGGACGTTCCGCCGGGCTGGCCCTGGCCCTGACCGCGGCCATGATGGGGCACGCGCAATGCGGCCGCTGGCAGCAATGGATCGAGGTGGATCTGAGCGTGGACCTGGACGTGCGCACGCATCGTTTCACCGGGACCGAGCGGCTGGTGTACCACAACCAAAGCCCGGACACCCTTGACGAGCTCTGGTTCCATCTGTACTTCAACGCCTTCAGGCCGGGAAGCGAGATGGACCTCCGTTCACGCAGCATCGCCGACCCCGACCCACGGGTGGGCGCGCGCATCGCGGCGCTGGCTCCCCATGAACAGGGGGAGCTGCGTTGCACCTCGGGCAGCCAGGACGGCCGCGCCGTGACCTTGGAACACCTGGGGACCGCCATGCGGCTGGTGCCGGCGGCGCCCATCCTCCCGGGCTCCCGCACCACCATCGAACTGGCGTTCACCGGCCAGGTGCCGGTGCAGATCCGCCGTTCGGGGCGCGACAACGCCGAAGGCATCGCCTACAGCATGACCCAGTGGTACCCCAAGGTGGCGGCCTACGACGACCGCGGCTGGCACGCGGGCCCGTACGTGGCGCGCGAGTTCTACGGCGAATGGGGCGACCACGTGCTGCGCATCACCATCGACAGCGCCTACACCGTGGCCGCCACCGGCGTGCTGCAGGACCCGGAGGCCATCGGCCACGGCTATGCCGCACCGGACCCCCTGCGCGCCGGGCGCAGCGCCCGCAATACCTGGGTGTTCCGCGCCGACAGCGTGCACGACGTGGCCTGGGCCGCCGACCCCGACTACGTGCAGCGCACCGCCCAGGTGCCCGGCGGCCCCCTGCTGCGCTGCTTCTTCCAGGACGATCCGGCCCTGCGCCCCGTGTGGGAACAGTTGCCGGCCTACATGGTGCGCAGCTTCCAGTTCATGAGCGAACGGTACGGACCCTACCCCTGGCCCGTGTACAGCTTCGTGCAGGGCGGCGATGGCGGCATGGAGTACCCCATGCTCACGCTCATCACCGGCAAACGGTCCCTGGGCAGCCTGGTGGGCGTCAGTGTGCACGAGAGCGTGCACAGCTGGTACTACGGCGTACTCGCCAGCGACGAGGGTCACCACCCTTGGATGGACGAGGGCTTCACCGAGTATGCGGGCTCCAAGGTGATGCAGCACCTGTTCGGCGGCGACAAGGACCCGCACGCCGGGGCCTACGAAGCCTACCGCATGCTGCAACAGCTGCCGGAGAACGAGCCCATGACCGTGCATGCCGACCACTTCCGCACCAACCGGGCCTACGGCATCACCGCCTACAGCAAGGGTGAGATGGTGCTGCACCAACTGGGGTCGGTGATCGGGGAACGCACCGTGGACCAGGGGCTCCGCCGGCTCTACGACCGCTGCCGCTTCCGCCATCCGCGCCCGGTGGATGTGGAGCGCAGCATGGAGCAGGTGAGCGGGGTGGAACTGGACTGGTACTTCGACCAGTGGCTGAACACCACGCGGGAGCTCGACCTGGCCGTGGACAGCGTGGCGCCCGAGGGCGACCACACCGTGGTGGTCCTGCGGCGGGTGGGGGAGATGCTCTCTCCCGTGGACCTGCGCGTGACGGACCGCGACGGGCGGGCGACCCATGTGCACGTGCCGCTCAGCCTGATGCGCGGCGCCAAGCCCGCCGGGTCGGAGGCTTATCCCTTCACCGTGGCCGAGCCCTGGCCGTGGCCCGAGCAGGTGTTCCGCGTTCCGGTGGCCGTGCCCTTCGACCGGTTGGCGGGCGTACAACTGCTCACCGCCGGGCGCATGGCCGACATGGACGCCACCAACGATGGCTGGGCGCCACCGCCGGTGCCGCCGGAGGAAGGAAAGCGGAAGCGCCAACGCTGAGGGTCGGTCACCCGCGCGCCAGCAGCTCGTTCTCGGTCACGGTGCCGCCGGTGCGCTGTGCCCGCAACATGCCGGCAAGCTGCCCCAGGATCCGGTCGTGCCGCGCCACGAACGGGTTCTTCCGGTCCCAGACGTAGCCGGCCAGCACGGAGATGATCTGCTTGCGGATGCCCGGCTCCACCACGGGGTTGAAGAAGATGGTCTGCAGGTCGCCGTTGTACCAGGCATCGATGTAGCTGCGGAAGACCGAGGCGCCCCAGCGGATGTGGTCGCTGTAACTGCGCTCCCAGTCCACGGCCTCGCCGCGGAGCACGCGGTCGGTGAGCTTGGCGGCCAGCAGCCCGCTCTCGGTGGCCAGCATCACCCCGCTGCTGAACACGGGGTCGAGGAAGCCGGTGCAGTTGCCCGTGAGCACGTGGTTGCGGCCGTACAGCTGCCCGGCGCGGTGGGTGTAGTCATTCAGCACGTGCGGCTCCCAGAGCGGCTCCTGGTCGGCGAAGCGGTCGCTGAACCGGGCCGAACGCTCCACCATGATCCGCCAGGCCTCCTTCAACGGCCTACCCGCATCGAAGGGGTCGAAGTGGCGCGGATGGCCCACGAAGCCCAGGGAGGTGGTGCCGTCGCTGAAGGGGATCACCCAGAACCACAGGTCCACGGCCATCACCTCGAAAGTGATCTGCATGGGCTCGGGCCAGGCGTCGCGGTCGCGCTCGCGCACGTGGGTGAACACCGCGCGGCGCGGCACCGGGCTGCGTTCGTCGGGCAGGTTCAACAGCTTCACCAGCGTGCCGCCGTAGCCGCTGCTGTCGATCAGGAACCGGCCTTCGGCCTCCAGGGTGCCGTCCTGGTGCCGGGCCGTCACGCGCACGCGGTCGGCGGCCGAGAGGTCCACTTGTTCCACGGCGATGCCGTAGCGGATGTCCACGCCCTGCGCGGCGGTGGCGTCGGCGGCGGTCTTGTCGAAGTGCGCGCGCGGGGCCTGCCAGGTGCGCGTCCAGCCCGTGGTGTAGTTGTCGTCGAACTGCAGGTCGATCAGTTCGTCGGTGCCGCGGACGAAGCGGGCGCCGAGCTTGGGCGCATAGTCCTGGGCCATCAGCGCGGGCAGCAGGCCGGTCTCCTCCCAGTGCTCCATGCTGCGCGGCAGCAGGCTCTCGCCGATCACGAAACGCGGGAACACCTGTTTCTCCAGCACCAGCACCCGCCGGCCCTGCCGGGCGAGGTGGGCGGCGGCCACGCAACCGCTCGGGCCGGCGCCGATCACGATCACATCCACGTTCTCCATGGCCGCAATGGTACGCAGCACCGTCCGCACCCGCGCTGACCCCGGACATGCGCGGCGCCCGGGCACCGTGCCCGGGCGCCGCGTCCGTGCGTCCCTGCGCCGCTCAGGCCTCCACGGCCTCGTCGCGGTGCGCTCCCACGAGCCGGGCCTGCAGTTCGTGCGGCACCGGCTGGTAGGCGTGGAAGCGCTCGGTGTGCGTGCCGCGCCCCTGTGTGAGGCTGCGCAACGTGGTGCTGTACCGGTCCAGTTCGGCCAGCGGCACCAGGGCCCGCACCACCTGGAAACGGCCCTGCCCCTCCACGCCCATGATCACCGAGCGCCGTCCCTGCAGGTCGGTCATCACATCGCCCATCAGGTCCTCGGGCATGCGCACCTCCACCTCATGCACCGGCTCCATCAGCTGGGGGTCGGCCTTGGTGAACGCCTCCCGGAAGGCCTGCAGCCCGGCGATCTTGAAGCTGATGTCGTTGCTGTCCACCGCGTGCATCTTGCCGTCGGTCACCAGCACGCGCACATCCCGCGCCGGACTGCCGGTCAACGGGCCCTTCTCCATCTTCTCCATCACCCCCTTGAGGATGCTGGGCATGAACTTGGTGTCGATGACCCCGCCCACGATGCAGTTGTAGAACACCAGGCTGCCGCCGGTGGGCAGGGGATGCACCTCCTTGTGGCGCACGCTCACGCCGGTGGGTTCGGCCATGCCCTCCTGCCAGGGCTCGATGCGCAGGTGCACCTCGGCGAACTGGCCGGCGCCGCCGGTCTGTTTCTTGTGCCGGTACATGGCCTCGGCCGGCCGCCGGATGGTCTCGCGGTAGGGCACCTTGGGCGAGCCGAACTCGGGCTCCACCTTGTAGTTGTGCTCCAGCTTCCATTTCACCAGGTTGAGGTGCAGCTCGCCCTGCACGCCCAGCACCTGTTGGGCGCTCTCGCGCAGATAGGCCAGCTCCACGGTGGGGTCCTCGCGCTGGATCTCCAGCAGGGCCGCGTGCAGCTTCTCCTCCTGCTTGGCGTCGCGGGCCTTCACCGTCACCCGCAGGCGCGGGCCGGGGAAGGCGATGGGTGCCAGCTTCACGGTCTGCCCCGGGGCGTGCAGCGTGTGCGCCGTGCCGGTGTCCTTGAGCTTCAAGGTGGCCCCGATGTCGCCGGCCGCCAGCCCGTCCACCGGTTTGCGCTCCCGGCCGTCCACGATGAACAGCTGGCCGATGCGCTCACTGGCCCCGGTGTTGTCGTTCACCAGCTCGGTGCCGGCCTTCACCTCGCCGCTCATCACCTTGAAGAAGGTGATCCAGCCCGTGCGCGGCTCCAGCACGCTCTTGAAGGTGAAGAGCACCGGCGGCCCATCGGCACGGCAGGGCAGGCCGCCCTCGCCCTCCAACGGGGCCGGTGGCATTTCCACCGCGCTGGGCGCCACGTTGTCGATGAAACCCATCAGCCGCCCGCTGCCCATGTTGCGCAGGGCGCTCAGGCAGAACACGGGGTAGCAGGTGCGCTTCATCATGCCCTGCTTCAGGCCCTGGCGCATCTCGTCCTCGTCCAGCTCCCCCTTGTCGAAGTAGTGCTCCATCAAGGTCTCGTCGTTCTCGGCGGCCTTCTCCACGAGCTCCTTGTGCAGCGCCTCCGCGCGGGCCTTCTCGCTTTCGGGGATGGGCTGCTTCTCGGGCTTGCCGCCCCCGTCCTTGAACACGTACATGGTCATCTTCAGCAGGTCGATGATGCGGTGGAAGCCCTCGCCCTGCTCCAGGGGATATTGCATCACCGTCACCGCCGGGCCGAAGTGCTCGCGCGCCTGCGCCACCGTGCCCTCGAAGTCGGCGTTGGGGTGGTCCAACTGGTTCACCGCCAGGATCACGGGGCGGTCGTAGCGCTGCATCTGTTCCCATACGAGGTCGGTGCCCACCTCCACGCCGTGGTGGCCGTTGAGCAGCAGCACGCACGTGTCCGCCACGCGCAGCGCGGGGATGGTCTCGCCCACCAGGTCGTCCAGGCCGGGCGTGTCGATGATGTTGATCTTGTAGTCGCGCCACTCGGTGTGCAGGCAGGTGGCGAAGACCGAGCTGCCGCGCTCGTGCTCCAGGTCGGTGTGGTCGCTCACCGTGTTGCGGTCCTCCACACGTCCCCGGCGTTTGATCAGGCCCGCCTCGAACAGCATGGTCTCGGCAAGGGTCGTCTTGCCGCTTCCATGGCTGCCCAGGAGGGCGATGTTCTTGATGTGTTTGGCATCGTAGACGGTCATGGCGGAATGGGTTTTGGTCGGACGCGAAAGCGCGCATGGAAGGTAACACCACCGCCGTGGAAAAAAAATGCGCCCCGCCGGATGGCAGGGCGCGACGATGCCGATGCGTGTGCCCTCAGTTCATCACCTCCCACGCCCGGTCGCCCTGAAGACGCCGGAAACGCTTCAACACTTCCTCGTACGAGGTGGGCAAGTTCAGGTCCTTGTGCGGGCAGAAGTCGAACCGGCGCGCTTCCGCTGCCTTCGCTTCCTGGGGCACCGACGCTTCGGTGCCCTCCTCCTCGGTCCGCGGGTTCTTGGGTTCGGGGCGCATGCCTGGGATGGCCTTGCTGGGCAAGGGGGTCAAATGTATGTGCGACAGCCACCGTCCGCGCAAGTCGGCCGTGCTTTTTTCGTGGGCCCGTACCCCGCAGGCGGGCGTGGTCGTGCCGGGGGCCGGTCCCGGCAGTGGGCTCTTCACCGCAGGCTGTGGGCCGAACGACGCGCCACCCGGTGGCGGAGAACGCCCGGTGCCGCACCTTCGCAGCATGAGAACCGCCGCCCTTCTCCCCCTGTTCGTGTTATTCTCCCTCGCCACCGGCCACGTGGCCGCGCAATGCAACGCGCCGGGCACCGTGCACCTCAGCCTGGGCGCCGACCTGGGCCTGCACGCCACGAAGTATGAGGAGACCTCGCCGCTCTATGCCAACACGGACCGCGACGGTGCGGTGTCCTACGGCTTCCCGCTCAAGGTGCACGTGGGCGTGGTGAAGCCCCTGAGCATCGGCGTGTACGGCGAGTTCGGCGGTTACGTGGACACCGCCGGCACGCGCAGCAACCGCACCGGGGTCATCGGCATCGAGCCGCGTTTCTACCCGGTGAACACGGACTATTTCAACCTCCGGCTCTTCATGCAGGGCGGCTACAGCATGCTGCGCATCGAGGACCGCTACCAGTTCGGGCAGGTGGGCGTGGCGCGGTACGGCGGACCGCACTTCGCCTTCGGCACCGGCCTGGGCTTCTATGCCAAGCAGGTGTTCGGCCTGTACTTCGACGTGAAGTACGTGCGCCACTGGCTGCCCTTGAACAGCTTCGAGGCCAACGGGCAGGACATCGACTTCGGGGCCTGGGGCTACGAGGCCAAGCTCACCACGGGCGGCGTGCAGTTCGAGCTGGGCTTCAACGTGCGCTTCTGAGCGGGGAAGGCCCGGGTGTGCTGTCCTCCATATTCTTCACCTTCCCCGACCATCCTACGGAGGCGGCAACAAAGAAGCGGTCTGGTCCACGCGGTAGTGAGGAAATGAAGAAGCGAGGGAGCCACCACCATTTTCACTTCTTCACTTCCTCACTTCTTCGCCGCCCGGGTCCGCCCGTGCAGGAACCGTTTCTTACTCACCGACCGAGCAGGGACTTCCTGCCGCGTTGGAACATTTCGCCGTAGCACCTGCTACGCTGCACACGTTCCGCCTTGCATGAGGACGAGATAGGGGCGGATCCTCAGTGAACCGGATCCGGGGCACCACCCTACAGCACGTCGAAGTCGGCGGCGTGGAACCGCACCTGGTGCGGTTCGAGGGTCCGGCCGCGGCCGCTCAGGTCGCGGAAGATGAAGTTGAGCGGTGCCGGGCGCAGGCGCATGGGCAGGTTCCCGTACAGGGATCCGCCCCAGCGCATCGCGGGGTCCAGCCCGATGAAGGCTTTGAGCAGCGGTGCCGGGGACCGGCGCAGCGCGGCCAGCGGGGCGTCGCCGGGTTCCACGCCCAGGACGAAGCGGAAGCCCTTCATCCGGCGCGCGCTCAGCAGCAGCGTGTGTCCGCGCTGGTCCGCCCGGCTGTAACCGTAAGCCGGATGCGCCAGCCGCCAGCCGAGCTTGGCCGCATCGTGCACCGGTGCGAAGCGGGGGAGGGGCGCTTCGCCGTGCCATGGCAGTGGCCCCAGGCCAAGCCTTGCCTCCAGCGGTGTCACCAGCTGAAAGGACAGCTTGCGCGTGAACCCCGGCGTGCTGTTGGCGTTGGCCACGCCCACCACGAAGCCCTTGCCCTGCGCCGCCCCGGCGGCATAGGTGGCCTCGGCCAGCCGGGTGAACAGGCCCTTGCCCTGGTGCTCCGGATGTGTGGCCGTGTTCAACGACAGCAACCCGGCTTCCACGGCACCGTCCACCACCGCCCGCATGGGGATCGTCACATAGTGCGCCGCCAAGGTGCCGCCGCTCCAGGCGTTGAAGCCCACGGCCGGCCCGTCCGGGTTGTCCACGTACTGCCAGCGCAGCACCGCGGGCGTGAAGTGCGCCGCCCCCGGGAACACCAGCCGCAACAGGTCCGTCACCGCCGCCAGCCCCGCATCCGAAAGGTCCAGCGGGCGCAGCTCGTAGGGGGCGCTCATCGCGGCCAAGATAGGCGGCACCACGCGCCGTGCCCAACATCCCGCCGCGTACAGGTCCGTCGCTCCGGCCCGCACACGCGGTGGGTCGTCTTTGGACCTCCGGCCAGGCCGCCGTTCCCGTGGTGAAGCGCCAACCTCTACATTTGCAGCCCCGCCGGCGGAACGGCCGGCCGGGACCGGCCTCCTTAGCTCAGCGGTAGAGCAGCTCATTCGTAATGAGCAGGTCGTCAGTTCAAATCTGACAGGAGGCTCCAAGGAAGCGCAAGGCCTCCAGCGAAAGCTGGGGGCCTTCTGCTTTCCAAGGAGAACAATGCCGCGATACCCGATGCGTCGATCCTGCACGCTGCATTCCTCCCGCGTGCTCCGGATGCGCTCGCTCGGCCCGGCCCGTGGGGAGGCCGTGGGTGCCATGTGGGGGGCTGCCAAGGCCTCCGGCCCGTCCCGGTGCTGCACTACCGCCCACGACCCGCCGCCCACACCGACGCGCCGCTACCCCTCCAACAGCCCCACCGCCCGCCGGGCCACGCGGATGCCGATGGCCACGCCCATGCCACTGAGGCCCACGGCGGCCACCACGCCGGGTCGCACGGGGGCCACCAAGGGCGTTTTGCCCTGCGCGCGGAAGCCCATCACCCCGCTCCACCGGTGGGCGATGGCCGGGCGCTGGCCGGGCAGGATGTGCTGGTGCAGGAAGTCCTCCAGCGCCGCTTGCAGGGGTGCGGTGGTGCCGTTGTCCCACGTGGTCTCGCCGGCCTTGTCCAAGTGGCGCGCTCCCCCCAGCAACACGGCACCATCGAGGTCGCGGAAGTAGTAGTAGCCCTCCTGGGCGTGGAAGGTGCCGCGCAAGCGCAGGCCGGGGAGGGGCGTGGTGAGCAGCACCTGGCCGCGCGCGGGTCGCACATCGACCTCGGGCAACAGCTGGCGGGCGTAGCCGTTGGTGGCCACCAGCACCTGGCGGGCGCGCAGGGCGGGGCCGTGGGCCGGCACGAGGTCCACGCCGTGGGCCGTGGGTTCCAGCCGCTCCACAGGGAGGTCCCAGCGGAACTCCACACCGTGGTCGCTCGCCAGCCGCAGCAGGGCCTGCACCAGCCGTCCGCTGTCCACGGCCCCTTCCAGGTCGGTGCGGGCCACGCGCGTGCCGGGGGCCAGGCCGAAGCGGTCGGCGCCGTCCGGCATCCAGCGGTAGGTGTGGGACCCGGTGATGGGACCGAGCAGTGCGTTGAGCCGGTCGAACCCTTGGGCCACCCGCGTGTACAGTGGATCGTCCGCGGCGTACACCTCGTGGCCGCCTGTGGGCTCGAAGCCGATGGCCGCGTCCCCCAGTTCCTTCCGCAGCTCCAGCAGCCCCTGCCACCGTTCGGCCACGCGATCCAGGGCGGCGTCGGGACCCTCGGCCTCCAGGTCGGCCAGCAGCTCGCTGGGGCTGCCGAAGCAGGCGAAGCCGGCGTTGCGCACGCTGGCGCCTGCCGGGTGCGGGCCGCG
>JABWBQ010000030.1 GCA_013360395.1 Flavobacteriales bacterium | reverse complement strand
CACGGCCGCGGCCATGGCCGCCCTGATCGAGGCCGTGCGGGGCGAGGGCGACACCATGGGCGGCCGCATCACGTGCAGGGTGCAGGGGGTGCCGGCCGGGCTGGGCGACCCGGTGTTCGACAAGCTGCACGCCGACCTGGGCAAGGCCATGCTGGGCATCAACGCGGTGAAGGGCTTCCAGGTGGGCAGCGGGTTCGCGGCGGCGGCCATGCGGGGTTCGGCCCACAACGATCCGCTGGTGCCCGACGGGGCGGGTGGCATCGGCTTCGCGGCCAACCGCAGCGGCGGTGTGCTGGGCGGCATCAGCACCGGGGCCGACATCGTGTTCGAGGTGGCCTTCAAGCCGCCCTCCACGCTGATGCGCGCGCAGCCTTCGGTGGACCGCGAAGGGCGGCCCGTGGTGTTGGAGGGCAAGGGCCGCCACGATCCCTGCGTGGTGCCACGCGCCGTGCCCGTGGTGGAGGCCATGGCCTGCCTGGTGCTCGCCGACCACCTGTTGCGCCAGCGCGCGGCCCGGCTCTGAGGCCCCGCCATCCACGATCGCTGTTGGCAACCGGCGCCCGTGGCGGCCGCGATCGGCCCGCCACCGCATGATCTTTGCATCCTCATTCCCGACCGCCCATGGGCAAATGGTTCAAACGCATCGTCATCGCCGGGGTGGTCCTGGTGGTGCTCCTGCTCGCCGCCATCATCCTGATCCCCGTGCTGTTCAAGGACCGCATCGAGGCGATGGTCAAGGAGCAGGTGAACGCCAACCTCAACGCCACGGTGGAGTGGGGGGCGTGGGACCTCACCCTGCTGCGCAGCTTCCCCGACCTCACCGTGGAAGTGGCCGATGTGAAGCTGTGCAACAAGGCCCCCTTCGAAGGGGTCTGCCTGGCCGACATCGGGTCGCTCACCGCCACGGTGGACATCAAGAGCGTCTTCGGCGACAAGGTGGACATCAAGCGCATCGGCCTGCAGCGTCCGCGGATCCATGCGGTGGTGCGTGCCGACGGGCGGGCCAACTGGGACATCACCCTGCCGGACAGCAGCGCGACGGAGGCCCCGGCCGATACCGGCGGCGGCTTCGCCATCGGCCTTCGGGAGTACTGGATCGAGGACGGCCGGGTGGTGTACGACGACAGCACCCTCGCCTTCCGCATGGACCTGCTGGGCCTGGACCACAAGGGCACGGGCGATTTCACCCAGGACCTCTTCACCCTGTCCACCACCACCCACGTGGACACCGTGGACGTGCTCTTCGACGGGGTGCGTTACCTGCAGCGTGCCAAGGCCGACATCACCGCCGACCTGGACATGGACCTGCCGAACATGAAGTTCACCTTCAAGGAGAACGAGGCCGTGATCAACCGCCTCATCCTAGGCTTCAACGGCTGGCTGGCCATGCCCGCGGACGACATCGACATGGACATCACCTGGGCCCTGCGCAAGAACGACCTGGGCACCCTGCTGTCCATGCTGCCCGCCGCCTTCGCCAAGGACCTGGAGGGGGTGGACATGAGCGGCAAGGCCTCGTTCAGCGGCCATGTGAAGGGTACGTACAACGACACCACGATGCCGGGCTTCGGGCTGGACATCGCCGTGGAGAACGGGCGCTTCAAGTACCCCGACCTGCCCGAGAGCGTGGAGCGCATCCAGCTGAAGGCCTCCATCGCCAGCCCGCAGGGCAGCGACCTGGACGGCATGGTGGTGGACGTGCCCACCTTCGCCATGCAGGTGGCGGCCAACCCGGTGAGCGCGCGGCTGCACCTGGAGCGGCCCGTGAGCGACCCGCGCGTGGACCTGGCCGCGCAGGCCAAGCTGGACCTGGCCAGCCTCAAGCGCGTGGTGCCCCTGGAGAAGGGTGACGACCTGAACGGCAGGCTCGACGTGGACGTGAAGGTGAAAGGTGCCGTGAGCGACATCGAGGCGCAACGCTTCGAGAAGTTCACCGCCGAGGGCAAGGTGCTGTTGAGCGGCATGACCTATCGCAGCGACTCGCTCCCCTGGCCGGTGGGCATCCACACCCTCGACCTGGTGCTCAGCCCGCGCTTCCTGGCCCTGAACGGCTTCGACGGCACGCTGGGCGGGAGCGACGTGCGCGCCTCGGGCCGGTTCGACAGCTACCTGCTGTGGTGGTTGAAGGACAGCACCCTCACCGGCACCTTCAACGTCGCCAGCCGCCGCTTCGACCTCAACGAGCTGATGGGCCCCGAGGAGCCCGCCACCGCCCAGGGCACCACGGAGGACACCGCGGCCATGTCCGTGATCGAAGTGCCGGGCAACATCGACTTCCGCCTGGCGGCCGAGGCCGGTGAAGTGCTGTACGACGACCTGGTGCTCACCGGCCTCCAGGGCGGGGTGCACATCCACGACCGGCGGGTGGACCTCAGCAAGCTGGTGTTCGGCCTGTTCGAGGGGCGCGTGGGTCTCGACGGGTCGTACGCCACACCCGAGAAGGGTGCGCCCGTGGCTGAACTGCGCTACGACATCCGCGACATGGACATCGAGAAGACCGTGCAGTACGTGGAGACCGTGCGGAAGCTGGCGCCGATCGCCAAGACCTGCAAGGGCCGCTACAGCACCACCCTGAGCATGCGCACCGAACTGGACCAGGCCATGAACCCGGTGCTGGAGCGCCTCACCGGCCAGGGCACCCTGACCACACGCAACGTGCGGGTGGACGGGTTCCAGCCGCTGGTGGACCTGGCCAAGGCCTTCAAGGTGAGCGGCATCGACAACACCACGTTGCCGAGCGTCGATTTCAGCTACGAGTTCCGCGACGGCAAGATGATCACCAAGCCCTTCGATGTGAAGATCGACCGCATCAAGGCCAACGTGGGGGGCAGCACCGCCTTCGCCGATCAGGCCATCGAATACGACCTGAAGGCCAAGGTGCCCACCGACATGTTCGGGGCGCAGGCCAACCAGTTGGTGGCCGGCTGGCTGGGCCAGGCGAACCAGTTGCTGGGCAGCGGGTTCCAGATGCCGGCCGAGATCGACGTCACGGCCAGGATCACCGGCACCATCACCAAACCCGTCATCAAGCCCGTGTTCGCCGGTGGGAGCGGCAGCCTCACGCAGACGGTGGTCACCGAGGTGAAGCAGGAGCTGAACCAGCAGGTGGGCAAGGCCAAGGAGGAGGCCATCGCGCGGGCCCGGGAGGAGGCCGCCAAGCTGCTGGCCGAGGCGCAGAAGCAGGCCGATGCGCTGAAGGCCACGGCCCGCCGCGAGGCCGCCAACATCAAGGCGCAGGCGTACAAGGCCGCGGACGACGAGCTGGCCAAGGTGACCAACCCGCTGGCCAAGATGGCCGCCAAGGCCGTGGCCGACGCTGCCAAGAAAGAGGCCGACAAGCAGGAGCAGAAGGCCATGGCCGAGGCGGACAAGAAGGCGGACGGCATCGTCGCCGAGGCCCGCAAGCAGGGCGATGCCATCATCGCACAGGCCGAACGGACCGACACCACCATCAAGTAGCGTTCGGGCATGGCCCTTGCGGAGACAGCCACAACCGGAACCGGATGCACGACGTGACCAAGGCCGCCCTGCTGCTGCTGGCCCTGCTCGGCCAGGCCCCCCTCGCGGCGCAGGATGGGGAACCCGACCCCTGCGGAGCGCCCACCGACAAGAAGGTGATCAAGCTCCTGGACGAGGCCGCCAAGGCCAGGGACGGCGCCACGCGCCACCAAAAGCTCAAGGAGGCCCGCGAGGTGGAGCCGGACTGCGCCGAGTGCCTCTTCCAGCTCGGCCTCTCCGCGTACCGGCGTGCGCGGGAGGGTGGCGCCGACCTGCAGCCCGCCATCGGCTACTTCGAGCGCCTGCAGACCCTCTGTCCCGACCGGCACAGCGATGTGCACTACTACCTGGGCGCGGCGCACTACGCCAAAGGCGAGTATGCCGAGGCCGCCAAGGCCTTCCAGGCCTTCCTGAAGTTCCCCACCGACGATCCCGCCAAGCTCGCCAAGGACGTGGACAAGAAGACCGCCGACGTGGAGGAGCTGATGCCCGAGCTGCAGTTCTACATGGACTTCTACCGCAACACCGCGCCGCTGGACCCCAAGCCGCTGGCCAACGTGTGCACCGCCGCCGAGGAGTACCTGCCGATGCTGAGCCCGGACAACGAGCTGCTCTTCTTCACCCGCAAGAGCAAGTACCAGGCGAAGGGCGACCTGGTGGCCACCGATGTGGAGGAGCTCACCGAGAGCCGGCGCCTGCCGGGGGGCAAGGACCACGACAAGGGCCGCGCGCTGCCCGATCCCTTCAACCTGGGCGACAGCTACGGCGGCGTCACCATCAGCGTGAACAACCGGGAGATGTTCGTCACCGTCTGCGGCGCGCCCGATGCCAAGGGCTACCGCAACTGCGACATCTTCCGGTCGCACTACAACACGCACGTCGACTTCGGCAGCGGGCAGCAGAAGTGGGAGTGGACCGGCCTGGAGAACCTGGGGCCTGCGGTGAACACGCCCGACGGCTGGGAGAGCCAGCCCACCCTCAGCGCCGACGGTCGCACCCTCTACTTCGCCACCGTGCGGCCCGACAGCAAGGGCACCGACATCTACTTCAGCACCCGCGACGACAAGGGCGTGTGGGGCCAGGCCCGGCCGGTGCCGGGGCCCATCAACACGGCGGGCGACGAGAAGGCCCCCTTCCTGCACAGCGACAGCCGCACGCTCTACTTCGCCGCACGCCCGTCGCAGGATGAGAACGGCGAGGCCGTGGACGGGCGGGGCCACCGCGGCATCGGCGGCTACGACATCTTCTTCAGCCGCATGCGCGACGACGGCAGCTGGGACAACCCGCGCAACATCGGCAACCCCATCAACACCGAGCAGGACGACCACGGCCTGATCGTGAGCGCCGACGGCCGCACCGCCCTGTTCGCCAGCAGCCGCTTCCGTGGCGTGGGCGGGCTCGACATCTACGGCTTCGCCCTGCCCCGGGACGCACGCCCCGAGGACATCCTGATCGTCAAGGGCGAGGTGCGCGACGAGAACGGACAGATCGTGCCCGACGCCAAAGTGGAGATCACTTACATGGACACCCGCCGCACCGAGGTGCTGCAGGTGGACCCCGCCGACGGCCGCTATGCCACGGTGGTGAACCTGCGCAAGGGCGCCGATGTGGTGATGACCGTCACCAAGAAGGACCACGTGTTCGACTCGCGTGCCTTCAGCCTGGCCGACACCGTGCGCGGCGCCAGCGCCGAGGTGGACATGACCGTGCAGCGCATCGCCGTGGGCCGCAGCTACAAGGTGAACGACATCAACTACGCCACCAACTCGGCCGAGATCACCAAGTCCAGCGAGCTCATCCTCGACCAGCTCATCGCCTTCCTGAAGGAGAACCCCACGGTGCGCATCCGCATCGAGGGCCACACCGACAACGTGGGCCGCGATGCGGACAACCTCGCCCTCAGCAACGACCGGGCCTTCACCGTGATGGGCTACCTCCAGGGCAAGGGCATCGCCGCGAACCGGCTGGCCTTCCAGGGCCATGGGGCCTCCAAGCCCGTGGCCTCCAACGACACCGAGGAGGGCCGGGCGCGCAACCGCCGTACCGAGTTCGTGATCGTGGGCCGCTGACCTTCGTCAGTTTTTTGTTCATAACCGATACTTTTGTTGATAACTTCTCTTGACATGCGCGTCCTCGCCGGAGTGGTCCTTGCTGCACTTGCGCTCGATGTCCAAGCCCAGGTGGCCCACGGTGGTGCACCGTTCGGTTGGGGCGGTGCGGAAAGGCAGGCCGACCCGCCGGTGGTGACCTTGCCCACCCTGGACCGCGCGCAGTTGCTGGCGCAGGACGCTGACCGCGGGACCACGGCCTTCCGGTACGGTGTGCAGCGCGCGGTGGCCGTCGATGTCGCGGCCCAGGGGCGGTGGTCCACCACCCACGACGACCGCCGGGTGTGCCGCCTGTTGATCGAGAGCCCCGGCGCGGTGATGCTCAGCGTGCAGTTCAGCCTGTTCGACCCGGCCCCCGAGGCGCGGGTGTACCTGTATGACCGCCACCGCCAGCGCTATCTCGGCGGCTTCACCGAGCTCAACGAAAGGCCCGACGGGACCCTGGCCACGGCGGTGGTGCCCGGCGATGCGGTGGTGATCGAACTGGTGGAACCGGTCCCGTCGCCGGACACCTCCAGGCTGGAAGTGGGCAGCATCACCCATGGTTTCCGCGATGTGTTCGGCTTCGGCGGACAGGGCCTGCTGCGCGATTACGATCCGGGTTACCAGAGCGCGCCGTGCAACATCAACGTCGCCTGCCCCGAGTCGGCGGGGTGGGAACAGCAGATCCGATCGGTGGCCATGTTCCTGCGTCCGGACGGCAACGGCTGCTCGGGCTCGTTGGTCAACAGCACCGCACAGCCGGGCCAGCCCTACTTCTACTTCGCCAACCACTGCCTGGTGCCGGCCACCATTGGTCAGTGGGTCTTCTATTTCAACTACCAGTCGCCCGGCTGCACGGGCACGGTGGGCAACACGTCCCAGACGGTGACCGGTGGTGTGCTGCGCGCGGCTTACTACTACGACGACTTCGCCCTGCTGGAGCTGCTGGACACGCCGCCCCTGTCCTACGGCGTGTTCT
Organism: Flavobacteriales bacterium; assembly: GCA_013360395.1. Classification (GTDB taxonomy): domain Bacteria; phylum Bacteroidota; class Bacteroidia; order Flavobacteriales_F; family PHOS-HE28; genus PHOS-HE28. Next base: position 29,168 of record JABWBQ010000030.1, on the reverse strand, counting down.
ACGCCGGGTGGGACCGCAGCGGGGCCGTGCCGCAGGCCAGCACGCTGATCCACCATCCGAACTACGACGTCAAGAAGATCACCTTCAACGACGACCCGTGCACCAGCTACCAGGACGCCAACGGCATCAACTTGTGGCGGAGCGAATGGGACCTGGGGGTGAGCCAGGCCGTGAGCAGCGGCGCCCCTTTGTTCGACCAGAACAAGCGGGTGGTGGGCCACATGACCGAGGGCACGTACAGCTGCTCGGACCCGGCGCAGAACTGGGCCGGCGCCGCCAAGTTCAGCGCCAGCTGGGACGGGGCCTCGTCCACCACGCGGTTGCGCGACTGGCTGGACCCCGCCAACGCCACGGTGGTGCTCAACGGTTTCGACCCGCAGGGCACCCCGCCGTCCACGCTGCCGGTGCGGCTCAAGGCCTTCCTGCAGGGGCCGTACAACAGCGTGGCCATGAACATGAACGGCAACCTGCGCGCCAGCGGCCTGGTGCCCCTCACCGAGCCCTACACCGCGCTGGGCTATGCGCATGTGGGCGGCGGCGGCGGCGAGACCACCACACAGGCCGTGCTTGACGTCACCGGTCCGGCCTCGGTGGTGGACTGGGTGGTGGTGGAGTTGCGCGACAAGAACGACCCGGCGCAGGTGCTGGCCACGCGCAGCGGTCTGCTCCTGCGCAACGGCGCGGTGGTGGATGTGGACGGGTCCGGCGACCTGGGCTTCGCGGTGGCGGCGGACGACTACCACATCGCCGTGAGGCACCGCAACCACCTGGGCATCATGACGCAGAACCCGCAGCCGCTGGGTGCCACCGCGGTGCTGCGCGACCTCACCAACGGCTCGGTGCCGCTGTACGGCGGTTCCGCCGCCACGGTGAACGTCAACGGGGTGCGCGTGATGCCCGCCGGTGATGCCACGCGCAACGGCCAGGTGAAGTACGCCGGCGGGGGCAACGACCGCGACCCGGTGCTCACGCGCATCGGCGGCACGGTGCCCACGGCCACGGTGGCCGGCTACCACCCGGAGGACATGAACATGGACGGGACGGTGAAGTACAGCGGCGGGGGCAACGACCGCGACGCGGTGCTGCAGGCCGTCGGCGGGTCCACGCCCACCGGGGTGCGCAACGCTCAGCTGCCCTGATCGCGCAGCTTCTCCTCGTTGCGGCGCATGCGCAGGTTGAGGCCCTCCACCAGGATGCTGAAGGCCATGGCGAAGTAGATGTAGGCCTTGTTGATGTGGCCGCCCGTGCCCTCGATCAGCAGGGCCACGCCGATCATCACCAGGAAGGCCAGGGCCAGCACCTTCACCGTGCCGTGCTTGTTGACGAAGGCGCTGATGGCGTCCGAGGCCACGAGCATGATGAACACCGCGGCGATCACCGCCAGCACCATGATGAGGATCTCGTTGCTCATGCCCACGGCGGTGATCACGCTGTCCAGCGAGAACACGATGTCGATGAGCACGATCTGCGCGATGATGCCCGCCATGCCCGCGGCCTTGCGCTTGCCGCCCTCCTTCTCGCGCTTGTGCTCCACCTTGGCGTGGATCTCCACGGTGGCCTTGTAGATCAGGAAGAGGCCGCCCAGGATCAGCACCAGGTCACGGCCGCTGATGCTGTGGCCCATCACGGCGAAGAGCGGCTCCTTCAGGCTCATCACCCAACTGAGGCTCAGCAGCAGCATCACCCGGGTGATCATGGCCAGCGCCAGGCCGATGCGGCGTGCGCGCCGCTGCTCCTCCCTGGTGGGCAGCTCGCCGCTGAGGATGGAGATGATGATGATGTTGTCGATGCCCAGCACGATCTCCATCACCGTGAGCCAGAGCAGCGCGATGAGGCCGTGCGCGGTGAAGAGGACCGAGAAGTCGAGTTGGGCGGGGTCGATCATGGTCGTTGAAGCGGGGGCGAAGATACCCGGCGGCTCAGTGCCGCGCGGTGCGCATCACGGTGATGGTCTCGTTGCGGTTCACCGGGTTCAGCCAGTGCACCACGCGGTCCACGAGGCCCGGCTCGGCCACCGTCACCCCTTCCAGCGGCCCCAGCAGGGCGGTCATGCGCGCCTTGCGTGCGTCCAGGTCCTCCCGCCCGATGAAGAGCACGGCGTCCGGGCGTCGGTCCGCCGGAAGGCCGGCGATGAGGCCGGCCAGGTCCTCCGCAGCGTCGGCATGGGGGATCTGCGTGACCTCCCACCGCCCCAGGTAGTACAAGGGCATCCAGGGCGGCTCGTGCTCCACCGTGTCGTCCACCACGAAACCATGCACGGGCGGCCCCTCGCGCAGGGCCAGCATGGCCTCCACGCGGCTGCGCTTGCTGTAGGTGAAGGTGATGGGCACCAGCAGCAGGAGGTTCAGGGCCCAGGTGAAGCGCATCACCCCGCGCCACAGGCCGGGCCGCGCCTGCCACCAGGCCGATCCCGCACGGAAGGCTTCCCACGAGGTGAGGCCCAGCACCAGCACCAGCGGCACAATGGGCAGCAGGAACCGCTCCTGCTTGTTGGGGAACCAGGAATGGGCGGCCAGGAAGAGGATCACCGGCAGCCACACGGACCAGGGCCGGGGCCTGCGGAACAGGCCGAACAGCACCGCCAGGCTGAAGGGGGGCAGCAGCATGCCCGCCAGCAGCAGCAGGTAGTTGTACCACGGCTGGTCGAAGTAGGTGGTGGTGTTGTCCAGGTTGTAGCGCACGTACTCGGTCATCTCGGCGAAGGGCCTTCCCCAGATGAAGAGGTCGATGCCGCCTTGCAGCACCACCAAGGGCAGCAGCACGCCCGCGCCGTAGCGCAGCAGGTGGGCCCAGCGCCGTTGGGCCAGCAGCACCAGGCCCGGCCCGGCGGCGAAGAAGATGGTCTGGAACCGGATGTTGATGGCCAGGCCGGCCCACACCCCGGCCATCAGCACGGCACGCGCACCGGGACGTTCCTCGCGCAGCAGTTCCCAGGCCGCGCGCATCAGCAGGGGGATGCTCACCACCTCCACCAGGTTGCGCACGGCCAGGAAGGGCATGAAGTAGAACAGGGCCAGCCACAGCCCCGTGTTCCACGCCACCCGCTCGCCGCCCAGGCGCAGGGCGATGCGGTAGCCCGTGCGCACGGCCACCAGGCTCCACAGGGCGTGCAGCAGGCGCACCAGCACCATGTTGACCTCGGGGTCGTTGGCGCCCATGGCGGCCAGTGCGCGGAACAGCAGGTAGTGGAGCCCCACGTACACGAAGCTGTGGCCGCTGGGGGTGGCGTCGGGCCCCTGGTTCCAGGGCAGCCAGGCGTTGTAGTCGGCCTCGTCCACCCAGCTGCGGGCCGCCTCGATCACCAGGAAGTGGTCGTCGTGGGCGAAATAGCCGGCGCTGAAGAAGGCGGCCAGCAGGCGGGGCACCAGCGCGATGAGCGTGAGGGCCGTGAGCGGGTCGCGCCGCAGGGTCGCCAGGTCCATCGGGCCCCAAGGTACGGCCGGTGCCGCGGCCCATTTTTCGGGCCCTCCCGCGTGGCGCGCCGGGGACGCCCCCTAGCTTTGACGCCCCGCCCGGCCATGAACATCGTCATCCTCTCGCGCGACAGCAAGCTGTACTCCACCCGCCGGCTCGTCGAGGCCTGCGAGAAGCGGGGCCACAGCGCACGTGTGGTCAACCACGTGAAGTGCGACATCCTCATCGAACGGCGCAATCCGCAGGTGATCTACGGAGGGCAGCCGCTCACCGACGTGGATGCCATCATCCCCCGCATCGGCGCCAGCGTCACCTTCTACGGCACGGCCGTGGTGCGGCAGTTCGAGATGATGAAGGTGTTCACCACCACCGAGAGCCAGGCCCTGGTGCGCAGCCGCGACAAGCTGCGCAGCATGCAGATCCTCACACGCAGCGGGGTGGGCATCCCCAAGACGGTGTTCACCAACTACAGCAAGGACGTGGGCAGCATCGTGGACGGTGTGGGCGGTGCGCCCTGCATCATCAAGCTGCTGGAGGGCACGCAGGGCCTGGGCGTGGTGCTGGCCGACACCAAGAAGGCGGCGGTGGCCGTGTGCGAGGCCTTCAACAGCCTCAAGGCGCGCGTCATCGTGCAGGAGTTCATCAAGGAGAGCCGCGGCATCGATGTCCGGGCCTTCGTGGTGGACGGCCGGGTGGTGGGGGCCATGAAGCGCACGGGCAAGGAGGGCGAGTTCCGCAGCAACCTGCACCGCGGCGGCACGGCCGAGCTCATCGAGCTCACCCACGAGGAGGAGGTCACGGCCATCAAGGCGGCCAAGGCGCTGGGCCTGCACGTGGCCGGGGTGGACATGCTGCAGAGCGAACGCGGCCCGCTGGTGATCGAGGTGAACAGCTCCCCGGGCCTGGAAGGCATCGAGGGCGCCACCGGCAAGGACATCGCCGGCGAGATCGTGAAGTTCATCGAACGCCACGTGTAGAGGCTGTCTCAAAAACACCCTTTGGGCTGCGCGATGGTCTTTCGCGCCCATGCTGCGTTTTGAAATGTCTTACAGAGCTACCGGCCATGCGCGGTCCTCACGCCTGGCCTGGACGCGAAATGGGTGCCTCGAAGAACCTCGAACGGATGGCGCGCGCCGCTATCATTCGTCCAGACGAGGCGCTCCGAAGAGAGGATACTGGATCGAAGTATCCGACTGAGGAGCAACAAAGTATGGGCGAATGAGCGCAAGCGATGACTGCTGTACTTCTTGCTCATGAACGCCGTGCGCCGTCGCTGAAGCTATGGCTCATGCGACCGGAGCGAGGTTCTTCGAGGTTCCCAAATACCGCTCGCTCGCTTCCAAAAGCATTGTTGAGATAGCCCTTAAGGCGGGGCTCACGGCACCAATCCGAAGGCACGCGCCACCAGCCAGGTGGAATGCAGGTCCACATCGCGGCTTACCCAGCTGCGGCGGCCGCCCTGGTCCGGCCGGTCACCCGGGTCGATGGGCAGTTGGTGGCCCAGGCCGTGGAAACGCAGGAGCGTCACCACGGTGCGCCCGCCAGCGGTGTACACGGATCGTTCCACGTCGGGCAGGCCGCGGTAGGCCGTGTCCAGGGAGTCGGGCACCGTGTCCGTGCCGGCCACGGCGGTCCATTGGGCCACCAGCGCCAGGCCATGGCCGAAGTCCATCACACGGTCCTGCGTGCCGTGCAGCACCAGCAGGGGCGGGTAGGGGGTGGTGCGTTCGGGGTGCAGGGCGGTGACCTGTGCGGCCCATTCGGCGGGGCTCCGGGTGCGCGGGTCGCGGATCACCAGGCGTGCGTCCAGGGTGCTGTTGGCGGCGCGGTAGGGTGCTCCGGCGAAGATGGCCGCGTGGGCGAAGAGGTCCGGTGCGCAGGCTATCAGCGCCGCCGCCAGTGCACCGCCGCTGCTCACGCCGTAGAGGTACACGCGGCGCGGGTCCGCCCCCAGGTGGGCCACGGCATGTCGCACCATGCTCGTCACCGAACCCACCTCGCCCTGCCCGGGCAGGATGTCGTCCGGCCTGAACCAGTTGAAGCAGCGCAGGCTGTTGTTGATGGGGCGCTGTTGCACGTACAGCACCAGGCAGCCGGCGCGGTCGGCCAGGTCGTTCCAACCGCTGAGCGCGGCGATGCGACGCGCGCGCTGGGTGCAGCCGTGCAGCACCACCACCAGCGGCCGGCGTTCGGTGGTCGTGCCCACCGTGCCATGCACGAACATGCGCAGGTTGCCCGGGTCGGGGCCGAAGTCCTTCACCTCCTGCAGCCCGCTGCCGGCCATGCCGTGCCCTGCCAGGAGAAGCAGGGCTGCGGCAGCGATCGGACGCATGGCGCCAAACTACGGCGTGCGAGCGGCCCGTGGAACACCGGTGCGGCGGTGCGCACCTCCGCCCACATCCCTGCGGCCCACGCACCACGGCCGCACGCTTTACCGGACCATCCTTGGACATCCGTGTCCATCCGTGGTCCCCTCCCTCCCGGACGGTGGTGTGATCATGCCATCCGTGTCCATCCGTGGTTCCCTTCCTGATGCACACAACCCCGACGGATCGCCGTACACTCGCGGTTGATGCGCGCGCCCTGGCTCCTTCCCCTGGTCCTGCCGGCCATGCCCCTGTCCGCGCAGGACGTCACGGCCTTCCTCGACTATCGCGACCGCCTGGTGGCCTTCGACCGCGGCAGCTTCTCGGTGGTGGAAGGTGTGCGTCCCACCGCGTACTTCGTGGGCGGCAACTTCGTGGCCTTCCTCAATGCCATCGGCGACCTGAAGCGCCATGCCAGTGGCCGCACCGCCACGCTCGACCGCTCCACCGCGGCGCAGCTCACCGTCACCGACCACCTGCTGGGTTTCAAGGTCGCCACCGCCCTCAAGCTGCACGACGGCCGTGAGCTCCGCACGCTCTGCATCAACACCGGCCCGTATGTGGTGGAGGACAGCCTCGCGGCGTGGGTGGACGAGGCGCAGCATACCATCCACGTGTGGTATGACGGTCGGGAGGAGATGCTGGCCGACGGCCTGGCCATCGGTGCCGTGCAGGACTGGAAGAGCGGCGACAACCTGCTGGCGTGGGTCAGCACGGTCGAACGGCGCTTCCGCATCTTCCATCGGGGTGTGGTGTACGACGCGGCCGACGTGTACGACCAGGGCATCGACTTCCAGGCCGGGGCGGATGTGGTGCTCTACCTCGATCCGCAGGGCAACGGGCTGAAGGCCTTCCACAATGGATCCTTCTACGACCTGGACCCCATCGCCCCGCAGCGCTACGCGGTGGGCAAGGGCATTGCGGCCTGGCTGGACCGTACCGGCGCGCTGAAGGTGCTGGAGGATGGGCGGATCTACACCGCCTCGGACTTCGCGCCCGCCGAGTTCCACGTGCGCGACAGCCTGGTGGTGTTCCGCGACCAGGACATGCTCAAGGTGTTCCAGGCGGGCCGGGTGTACGAGGTGGAGCGGTACTGGCCCGAGCGGTGGGACGCCAGCTGGGGCATGCTGGCCTATGCGGCCACGGATGGCACGGTACGCGTGTGGCGCAAGGGGCGTGGCGAGGTGGCCCTGCGCGAACGCACCGCCACCGGCTTCAGCCTCCAGCGCGGCATCCTCACCATCACCATGCCGCTGAACGGCGTCCGCATCTGGTGGAAGGGCCGAGTGTACACCCAGTGAGCGCATGCGGCATCCGATTCCTTCGGGCGAGTATGATGTGGTGGTGATCGGTGCCGGCATCAGCGGCCTCACCTCGGCCGCCGTTCTGGCGCGGGCGGGGCTCAAGGTGTGCGTGCTGGAGATGGACGCACGCCCCGGCGGCTACCTGGCCGGGTTCCAGCGCAGGGGCTTCCGGTTCGACAGCGCCATCCACTGGTTGAACCAGTGCGGGCCGCGGGGCTACGTCACCCGCGTGTTCGACCTCATCGGGCGGGACCATCCCGTGGCCCGTCCGCAACGGCGCATCCGGCGGTGGAAGAGCCCCTCGGTGGACCTGCTGCTCACCGACCGCCCCGACGACCTGAAGGACGAGCTCATCCGCCGCTTCCCCCACGAACGTGCCGGCCTCGAGCGCTTCTTCCGCGACGCGTGGAAGCTCGGTCGCTCCTTCGACCGCAGCAGCGGCCTGATCCGTGCCCAGGAGACCATGGGACCCCTGGAGCGGGTGCTCCACCTGGTGCGCAGGCTGCGCTTCGCCCTGCCCTTCATCAAGCACCTGGGCCACCAGGGCGATGCGGGTGTGCGCAAGGGGCTGGACCGCTACTTCAAGGACCCCGGCTTGCACAAGCTCTTCAGTAGCGAGCAGGAGCTGCTCGCCTGCCTGGTGCCCATCGGCTGGGCCTACTTCGGCGACTACCAGAGCCCGCCCAAGGGCGGCAGCCAGGTCTTCCCCGAATGGCTGGCCCACGTGGTCGCCCGCCTGGACGGGGCCATCCACTGCCGGTGCCGTGTCACGCGCATCCTGCTGGAGGGGGGGCGCTGCGTGGGGGTGCAGGGCGAGCAGCGCGGTACCCCCTTCACCGTGCGTGCCCCCCGGGTGATCGCCGCCTGCGACGTGGAGGCGCTGTACGAACGCATGCTCCCCCCGGAGGCCGTACCCGCGAAGCTGAAGGCCAAGCTGCGGGACGCCGTGCTCTACAGCAGCTCGGTCACCGTATCGCTCGGGCTGGACGTGCCCGCCGAGCAGCTCGGTTTCGAGGAGGAGCTCATCTACCTGCACCGCGACGATGTGCCCCGGGAGGCTCACGGCGGCACCGACCCCGCACGCAGCGGCATCAGCATCCTGGCACCCAGCCTGCGCGACAAGAGCCTGGCCCCCCCGGGCATGGGCACCCTCACGCTCTACATCCCGGCGCTTTTCGGCGACCACGACACCTGGGCCACCGGGCGCGATGCCGCGGGTGGCATCGTGCGGGGCGAGGCCTACGAGCAGCTCAAACAGCGCGTGGCCGATGCCTTGATCGATCGGGTGGAGCGGGAGCTGGCCCCGGGCCTGCGCGACCACATCGTGCAATGCGACGTGGCCACGCCCATCACCCACTGGCGTTATACGGGCAACCGGTCGGGCAGCATGATGGGCGCCAAACCGGGCAAGGAGAACTTCAAGGCCGGCATCGCCCATTACCGCACCCCGGTGGATGGCCTGTTGCTGGGCGGCCACTGGGCCGATCTGGGCGGCGGTGTGCCCATCGCCGTGAAGTCGGGCGTCAACACCGCCCTCATTATCCTGAAGGACACCAGGCACGCCGCCTTCCGCACCTGGCGCGATTACCTCGACAAGGGGCTCGCCGTGGGGCGCGTGCGCAACGGACCCGGTCTGGTGCCCTATGCCGAGGACTGGGTGCCGGCGCCCACGCCGGCCGAGAAACGGGCCCTGCGCGGTGTGAACGGGGCGGAGGGGGAGGAGGACTGATCAGCCCAGCACATCCTTGCGCGACACGTCCACCACGAAGCGGCCGCGCAGGAACTTGCGGCCCAGCAGCACCTGGTGCTTCATGTCGCTGCGGTCGAACAGCGTGAACTGGGTGCGCACCGTGTGGCCGTTGAGCCTGACACGGGTGCTGATGAGGTAGCGGCGTGTGGTCTGCCCCGTGCTGCTCTTCACCGTCACCCGCTGGAAGCGTTTGAACAGCTTGGTGCGGCGCCGCCCCCCCATCTGGAAGGTGACGGCCAGCACGGCCACCCCGTCCACCATCCGTTTGCGCACGCGCTGGTAGTGCAGGGCGCTGCGGTAGGCGCCGGTGTCGATCTTGGCCTGCACCCGGGCGATGCCCAGGCCGGGCAGGGCGATGTGTTCCAACCTTCCGATCAGCACGGGCGTGCGCCTGGCCATGGCGCGAAGGTGGCGTGCCCGGCACGCACCGCACCGGTCCACGGGCCGGAAGTTCCCATGCGCCCCTGTTGATCCGGACCGGCATGATGCTTGCTTGAGGCGACGCCGTCCGGCGGCATTGCGTCCTCCTCCTGACCGATGACAGCATGCCGCAACGGAAAGTGAACCAACTTTGCACAACAACACGAACCCAAAGCCTGCGCCCGGCCCGAGGCGCGACCCCATGAAGCACCTGCACACCCTGAGCCTCGCCGCCGCCCTGCTGCTGGGCACGGCCGTCCACGCCCAGACCCCCGCCCGCAACGCCTCCGGCGCACCCGTGCCCATGGCGAGCTACGGCAAGGCCATCACCCCCGACGGCGCCATCAGTGCCAACGACCTCGTCACCCGCATGAAGGGCCAGGAGAACCTCAAGGCCAAGGTGGCCGTGGAGGTGATCACCAGCTGTGCCCGCAAAGGCTGCTGGATGGATGTGGCCCTGCCCAACGGGGAGGTGATGAAAGTGCGCTTCGCGGACTATGCCTTCTTCGTGCCCACCGAGGGCCTCGCCGGCAAACGCGCGATCCTGGAAGGTACCGCCAGCCAGGAGGTGATCGATGTGGCCACCCAGCGCCACTACGCCGAGGACGCCGGCAAGAGCAAGGAGGAGATCGCCAAGATCACCGAACCGAAGATCGCCTACACCTTCCTGGCCGACGGTGTGCTCATCGGTGATTGACCGCGCAGTGAACGAAAAGAAGCGGCCCGGGGCGATGCTCCGGGCCGTGTTCTTGACGGCCCTGCTGCTGGTGCCCGGGGCGATGCTCCGGGCCGTGTTCTTGACGACCCTGCTGCTGGTGCCCGGGGCGACGCCGGCCCAACGCGTGCACACGCTCGATCCCGGTCGCGAGGCGGCGTTCGCCGGTGCGGGGCTCGTGCTGGGCGGCACCGCCCTGCTGCTGCCCACGGACACCGCGGGTCTATGGGCCCGTTACAGCGGCATCGACCGGTCCGCGCTCCCTGCGTTCGACCGCACCGCGGCCTTCCGTTGGTCACGGCCGGCACAGCGCGCCAGCGACATCCTGTTCGTATCGGCTCTGGTCGTGAGCGCCGTGGGCCCGGCCCTTGCCCATGCCGACCAGGGACCAGGCGTACCGATCGCCCTTGTGGGCGAGAGCCTCCTGCTGTCGGCCGGTCTCACCGGACTGGTCAAGGGCCTGGCCCGCCGGCCGCGGCCGTTGGTGTTCAACCCCGAGGTGCCGATGCGCGAGCGGCGCGGGCGCGATGCCTTCCATTCCTTTTGGAGCGGGCACACGGCCAACACGGCGGCGCTGACGGTGAGCGCGGCCATGCTCGTGGACCGCGCCCGGGTGGACCCGGCGGTGCGCACCGCGACCTGGGCCGGTGCCGTGGCCGTGCCGGTGCTGATGGGATGGCTGCGGGTGCGGGCCGGGAAGCATTTCCCCACCGACGTGTTGGCAGGTTGCCTGGCCGGGGCCGTCGTGGGTTGGGCCGTGCCCTACTTTCACCGCCCCGAGAACCTGCCCTGACCCATGTCCACCGCTTCCCGCTTCGCACTCGCCATCCACGGTGGTGCGGGCACCATCGCACGCTCCGAGATGAACCCCGCGCGGGAGAAGGCCTACCGCGACGGTCTGGAGGACGCCCTGCGCCGGGGGGGGGCGGTGCTGCGCGAGGGGGGCAGCGCCCTCGATGCCGTGGAGGCCGCCGTACGCACCCTGGAGGATTGCCCTCACTTCAATGCCGGCCGCGGCGCCGTCTTCAACGCCGACGGCCAGCACGAGATGGACGCCTCGGTGATGCGCGGCGACACTCTGCAGGCCGGTGCCGTGGCCTGCGTGCAGAACGTGCGCAACCCGGTCACGCTGGCCCGTCGCGTCATGGAGAAGAGCCCGCACGTGCTCATCAGCGGGCCCGGAGCCTTCGAGTTCGCGCATCGCGAAGGCATCCTGCTGGAGGACGATCAGTACTTCTTCGACCGTTTCCGTTACGAGCAGTGGCAGCGCACCAAGGGCACTGATGCCTACCAGCTGGACCACAGCGACGGCGAGCACCGCTACGGCACCGTGGGCGCCGTGGCCCTCGACCTGCACGGGCACCTGGCTGCGGCCACCAGCACCGGCGGCATGACCAACAAGCGATGGATGCGCATCGGCGACAGCCCCTTGATCGGGGCGGGCACCTATGCCAACGATGCCACCTGTGCCGTGAGCTGCACCGGCCATGGGGAGAGCTTTATCCGGGCCGTCGCCGCCTTCGATGTCCACGCGCTCATGGCCTACAAGGGCCTCTCCCTGGCCGAGGCCGTGCGCACGGTGGTGCACGACACCCTGCCCCCGCTGGAGGGGGACGGCGGCATCATCGCGGTGGACAGGCACGGCCGGGTGGTGCTCGACTTCAACTGCTCGGGCATGTACCGCGGTCACCTCGCGCCGGACGGGACGCCGGTGACGGCGATCTTCAGGGACTAGGCCCGCTCATCAGGGCCGGCGACCGGCTGCCCGACCGCCGACGATGCGATGCCGCGCACCTTGCCATCTTTGCGCCATACCCCGACCAGAACATGAAACGCCTTCCCCTCTTCCTCGGCCTCGGCGCCGTCGTGCTCATCGCCCTGTGGGCCATGGGTTTTTACAACGGTACGGTAGGCCTCGGCGAGGACGTCACCAAGCAGTGGAGCAACGTGGAGAACGCCTACCAGCTGCGCGCCGACAAGACCAAGAACATCGTCGAGATCATCAAGGGCTCGGCCGAATTCGAGAACCGCACCCTCCGCGAGGTGGTCGAGGCCCGGGCCAAGGCCACGTCCATCACCCTGAGCGGTGATGACCTCACGCCCGAGAAGATCAAGGCCTTCGAGCAGGCCCAGGGCCAGTTCACCGGTGCGCTCTCCCGCCTGATGGCCACCATCGAACAATACCCGAACCTGCAGACCACGGCCGCCTTCCGGGATTTCCAGGCCCAGTACGAGGGCATGGAGAACCGCATCGGGGTGGAGCGCCGCAAGTACAACGACGCCGCCCGGGCCTTCAACGTGCGTATCAAGCGCTTCCCCGGCAACATGCTGGCGGGGCTCTTCGGCTTCACCGAGAAGGGTTACTTCGAGGCCCAGGCCGGTACCGAGAACGCGCCCGACATCTCCTTCAAGTGAGCACCGCACCGGTCGCCGACCACGAGCTGCTCGCCGAGCGTTTTCTCACCCCCGCGGAACACGCCCGGGTAAGGGCCGCGATCGCCGAGGCCGAACACTGCACCAGCGGTGAGCTGCGCGTGCACCTGGAGGACCTGTGCCAGGAGGACGTGCTGGACCATGCCGCCTTCATCTTCGACGAATTGGGCATGCACCGTACTGCGGCACGCAATGGCGTCCTCATCTACATCAGCGTGGGCGACCATCGCATGGCGGTGATCGGCGACGCCGGCATCAACGCCGTGGTGCCGGCCGGTTTCTGGAACGACGTGCTCGGCGTGCTGCGCCTGCATTTCGCCGCGGGCCGCAACGCCGATGGGCTCTGTGAGGCCGTGCACATGGTGGGCGCCAAGCTGCGGGCCCATTTCCCACGCGGCCGCGCGGACCGCAACGAGCTGCCCGACGACATCAGCATCGGATGAGGTTCCGTGCGCTGTTGCTCGTCCCCGCCCTGATCACGGGCCTGTTCCGGCTCGCCGCGCAGGACGACCCGTGCCTGCCCAAGGCCCCGCCCCGCGTGGAACAGGACCGGCTGGTCTTCCAGCTGGCGCCGCTGCTGAACGCCACCGAGGAGGAGCGGCTGGACCGCAAGCTCACGCGGTTCGCGCAGGAGACCAGCAACCGCATCCTGGTGCTCGTGGTGGACACCCTCTGCGGCCTTCCGCCGAGCGACTTTGCCTTCGCCATCGGGGAGTCCTGGGGCGTCGGCGCCAAGGGCTTCGACAACGGGGTGGTGGTCCTCGTCAAACCCACCGGCCCGCCCGGCCAGCGCAAGGTCTTCATCGCCACCGGCTACGGCCTGGAGGGGGCCATCCCGGACCTCACCTGCAAGCGCATCGTGGACGGGGAGATCATCCCGCGGTTCAAGGAGGGGGACTACTACGCCGGGCTCGACAAGGCCACGGACGTGCTCATGGGCCTGGCCAAGGGCGAGTTCGATCACACGAGCTACGACAAGCCCAAGGTGCCCTGGCCGGTGTTCGTCATGCTGGGCCTGGTGGTGCTGGTGGTGGTGCTGAGCCTGCGGAACAGCGCCCGGCGCTATGCCCGCACCAACGATGTGGACTTCTGGACCGCCCTGTGGCTGCTCAACCAGACGGGGCGCAGCCACAGCGGCCGTTGGGGCGGCTTCACCGGCGGCGGTGGATGGCGCGGCGGCGGTGGGGGCGGCTTCGGCGGTTTCGGCGGCGGCGGTTTCGGCGGCGGTGGTGCGGGTGGAAGCTGGTGACCCATGAGCTACTCCAAGTGGATCGGCGGTGGGTTGGGCTGGGCCTTCGGCGGGCCCATCGGGGGCTTGGTGGGTTTCGCCCTGGGGGCCCTGATGGACGGCATACGCGGCGACCGGGAAGCGCCCACCGGGCAGGGCTCCGCCCGACGCGTGCAGGGCCACCGTCCTGGGACCACCACGCAAGGGGACCTGGCCCTGAGCCTCGTGGTGCTCACCGCCGCCCTGATGAAGGTGGACGGCCGCGCCAGCCGTGCCGAGCTCGATCTGGCACGGGCGTTCTTCCGCAAGCACTTCGGCGAACCCCAGTCCCGACAGTTGCTGCTCGTGCTGCGTGAGGTGCTCAAGCAGGACATCGACCTGCACGGCGTGTGCGACCAGGTCCGGCGGCACATGCACCACGCCGCGCGCCTGCAACTGCTGCACTACCTCATCGGTCTGGCGCATGCCGACGGCTCGGTGAGCCGGGCCGAGGTGGACCTGGTGCGCCGCATCGCAGGGCTGCTCAACGTGAGCGACAAGGACCTGGGCAGCCTCAGCGCCATGTTCGGTCGCACCGACCTGGACCATGCCTACCGCATCCTGGAGGTGGACCCCGCCGCGAGCGACGAGGAGGTGAAGAAGGCCTACCGCCGCATGGCCATGAAGCACCATCCCGACAAGGTGGGGAGCATGGGCGAGGAAGTGCAGCGTGCGGCGGCTGAGCGTTTCAAGAAGGTGCAGGACGCCTGGGAGCGGATCCGCAGTACCCGCGGCCTGCCCTGAGCGCACCGGGAGAGAGGCGCTCCCGGCCGATCCCGCTATCTTCGGCATCGATCTTGCCACCGCCACACCCATGAAGCACCTGTTCGCCGCCGCCCTGCTCTTCGGCAGCACCCTCGGGGCCAGCGCCCAAAAGCACGTGTACGAAGACCTGCTCGTGCTGTACGTGGACGAGAACTACGAGAAATGCCTCGGCAAGGCCGAAGGCTACACGCTGAACGACAACACCAAGAAGGATCCCCTGCCCTACCTGTACATGAGCATGTGCCTGTACGAGATGAGCAAGATCGAGAAGTACCAGGCCGACTACCCCAAGGCGGCGCGCGATGCCGTGAAATGGGCCGAGAAGTACCGCAAGAAGGACAAGAACAAGGAGTTCTTCGGCAATTATGAGGACTACTGGGCGGAACTGAACAAGATGAGCATGGAGCAGGGCGAGAACTTCTTCGAGGAAGGCAGCTTCAGCAAGGCCAAAAGCCTTTTCGACGGCATGGTGGGCTATTACCCGGAGAACCCCGGCGCCTGGATCATGCTCGCCCTCAGCCAGTACAAGAGCAACCTGGTGAAGGAGGGCGATCTCAGCATGAAGGAATACGCCAAGGCCGCGCTCAACGCCGACACGGGCTCGCTGCCTGAAGACCAGAAGAAGCTGCTCAAGAACGCGTTGATCCGGTACTCGGAGTTCCTCAACACCAAGGGTATGCGCGACAGTGCGCGGAGCACCATCAACCTGGGCAAGGAGCATTTCATGGAGGACCCGGATTTCAAGCTCCAGTACGAGGAGCTGAACTGATCCGCTCCACACGGATGAAGAGGCCGCTCCGCCGGGGCGGCCTTTTCCTTGGCCTCTGGCCGGCCGAACGATCCTGCCGTGCGCGGATCCCGCGTACGCTGCACACGGTGCCCGCCGCCACTATGCTGTGGTGGGGTCGGGAGGGAGGATCCCCCAGCGCACAAGGGACGGGGTGGAAGGAATGGTCAACGGGTGCAGGGATGGCAGCGCTGCACCAGCTTCATCACGGGTGTCCTGTTGCCGACCGACGCCGGTGGCGGATCCCGCTCGTCCCACACTGAACCCCGGTGGGTGGGTCGGCGGGACGCGCAGAGAGTTCGTCGCGCCTCCACCAAAGCCACGAAGCCCCCCATGCGGGAGGCTTCGTGGCAACAGTTGAGGATGATCAGCGCGTCAGCGGCAGCTTGTAGGTGCGGCCTTGGTCGGCGGTGCGCAGACGCACGAAGATGACGCCCTGGGCCACATGGTCCACCGCGATGCGCTCGCGGGTGGTGCCCATGCCCGTGCGGCGTTCGGCCACCACGCGTCCGGCGGCATCGAGCACGGTGATCACGACCTCATCGGCACGCTGCTGTTGGAGATCCACCACCACATGCTGACCGTCAAGCCACACACGGGCCAGTTCGTCCGTGGTGGGGACGATGCCGGTGCTCACGTCCACGACCACCTGCTGGCTGCTCACGGCGGTACAGCCGTCCACGGTCACGGTCAGGGTCACGGTGAAAATGCCGGGCAGGGTGTAGGTATGCACAGGCTCGGTGTCGGTGCTGCTGTTGCCGTCCCCGAAGTCCCAGCTCACCTGCGCACCCCAGGTGCTCAGGTTGAAGAACTCCACCGGCTCGCCGGTGAAGGTGCTCGTCGTGCTGGGCAGGAAGGCGGAGCTCGGTCCTGCACCTTCGGCCACCGTGGCCTGGAGCGCTGCGGATGTGCAGCCGTTGGCATCGGTCACCACCACCGTATAGGTACCGGCGGCCACATCGGTCAGGTCCTCGTTGGTGGTGCCATTGCTCCAGGTGAAGAGGTAGGGTGCGGTGCCGCCCATCACAGTGAGGTCCACACTGCCGTCGGCGGTGGCCGCGCAGGCGGTCGCCGTGGTGGCCATGCTGCCGTCCAGCGGGGCCGGCTCGTCGATGTGGAAGGCCTGGGTCAGGTCGCCGCAGCCGGCCTGGCTGCTCACGGTCACCAGGTAATCACCGGCCGGCAGTTGGTCGATCTGCCCGGCGCCGTTCACCTGGTTCTGGGTCAGCAGCACGGTGCCTCCGTCGGTGGCCCAGGTATAGTCCCACGGGCCGTTGCCCGCACCCAGGGCCGTGGCACTGCCGTTGGCGGCGCCCTGGCAGGTGACGTCGGTGCTCGTGTGCTGCACCGGGGCGCTGGCGTGGATCACGAAACGGGCCGGCAGCACCGGGTCGTTGGCGTCGGCCGTGAAGCTGTACGTGGCGCCTTCGGCAAGCGCGATGCTCTGTCCGGTCTGCAGGTCCTCCAGCATCAGGCAGGTCTGACCCATGATCCCCTCGGCGTCGTACACCCGCAGGGTATAGCTTCCGGTGACGGCCACGTCCACGGGTACTTCGATGCTGGCACCGGTGCCCAGCGGTCCCCAGGCGTTCAGGGTGAGGTCCTGCCCGTCGCTGGTGCGCGTCATCACCTGCGGGGCCTCGGGGTGGCTGAAGGTGAACTTCACCAGGTCGTGCGCGTCGCCGGCGGTGGGGGTGCCGGTACCGAAGTGCACCACCGCCTCGTCGAAGAAGGCGTTCTGTGCATTGGTGAGCTCCAAGCGGAACATCGGCTGCGGGCCTTGCTGATCGCCACCGAAGAGACCACCGCCGTTCAGGTCGAGGACCTTGTCGGTCTCCTCCACGGTCACCCCAGGGCCGGCGGCGTTGGCCTTCACCCAGAACCCTTGGAAGCTCTGAATGTTGCCGTTGAGGGAACCACCCGGGATGCTCAGGCCGAGGCCCTCGTCCCAGGTGGCGTTGTTGCCGCTCACGGGGTCGAACACGTAGTAGAAGTTGTCGACGTTGGTGAGGGCCAGCTGGCTGAAGTCGATGGGGCTGGGCAGCGGGTTGCCCACCAAGTTCCAGCCGTCCACCGTGGCGTTGCCCGTGTTGGTGTACGTCACCGGCAGGTTCAGCGGCGTCAGCGCATTGCGTACGCCACTGCGCAGGTCGATGGTGAATGCGCTGGTGGTCACCATGCCGGTGCCGCTCCAGGCCGTGAAGCCCTGACCCATGGCCATCACCATGTTGTCGCCCGTGGCGCCGATGAGGCCGTCGCTCAGCGCTGCACCGGCATTGGTCTCATCGTAGGTGCGGATGCTGGGCCACAGGTTGTTGCTGCCGGGAGGATCGTCGAACAGGGGGAAATGGCTGCCGGGATAGCCGGCCGTCACGAAGTCGTCCTCCAGGCTGCTGAGCTGGTTGTTGTTGGTGGGGGCGCTGATGAGGCGCCAGTTGGTGACCCCGGCCGGCACGTAGCGTTCCATGACCACCTGCCCGGTGAAGCTCGGGCCGGCACCCATGGGCCCGATGCGGCCGGTGCCGTTGGCGTCGCTGTGCAGCTCCAGCACCCGGGCGGGGTTGCCGTTGTTGTTGGCGTTGAAGGTGCCTCCGTTGGTCATGTCCAGCGTGCGACGGATGCGCAGCAGGTTGCTGGTCAGCGTCACATCGGCGTTGTTCGCCGTCACGTCGTACAGGTCGTAAGTGCCGCTGCCGCCCAGGGTCACCGCGCCGGGGTTGCGGAAGGTCACCGCGCCCGTGCCGATGGTGAAGCTGTTGTTGTTGGTCAGGGTCGTGCCGTAGTGCTCCAGGTTGGTGGTGCCCATGGCCACGCTGCCGCCGGCCTCCACGGTCAGGTCGTACACGGTCCAGTTGGCCCCGGTGGCCGTCACGGTGTGGCCGATCTGCACCACGGCGGTGGCGTTCTTGTCGAAGGTCACGGCGCTGGCGGTGCCGGTGCGGGTGGTGCTCCAGGTGGCCGTGGTCTGGTCGCCGTTGGCGCGGGTGTAGTAGATGGGCCGGCAGAGGTCGCCCACCACTTCCACATCATCGACGCACCAAACCTCGGCAGCGGCGTTGTTCTGCGCCACCACGCGCAGCGCCACGGTGTTGGTGCCGGGGGGCACCTCCACTTCGATGTAGGTGTAGCCGTCGGTGGTGCGGTTGCCGCCACCGGCCGGTGCATAGGTCTGGGGCGTGCCCGCCGTGGCGCTGGCCACGCCCAGCCCGGTGCTGTATCCCCAGCGGGCGTTGTTGTTGCCGCCCACCGTCACGTCCGCCGTGCCCGGCCAGCCGCCACCGTCCAGGTCCACGTACACGGCCACGTCATCGGCCACGTCCGCGCCATTGCCACCGGTGGTCGAAACGCTGGAGAGCCGCAGCCGCACCAGCACGTTGTCGTATCCGCTCACATCCACGGTGCCCAGGTCCAGCGTCGCGTTCCCGTTGTTCACCTGCCAGCTCTGGGTGCCGCTCAGGATGCGCTGGTTCGCAGGGGAGTCCCCGCCACCGGCCGCCCCGCTCACATTGCCGGCACCGGCCTGGATGGACCAAGTGTCCGAGCCCAGACCATCGAAGGCCTGGCGGGCGATCACCTGCTCGAGTTGCAGCTCGTTGTCCGTGAGCGTCAACGTGAAGCTCGAAGGTGAACCGGCCGTGGCGCCGCTGCCCCCGGTGACGTTCTGCAGCTCGAAGGTGAAGTTCTCGGAACCATCGCAGGCACCGTTGTCCGTCAGGTTCACCGTCACCGTCTGGTTGGCGCTGCTGCCGGCCGGGAAGGTCACGGTTTGCGTGGTGTAGTTGCCGATGCGCGAGGCCGTGCCCCCGGTCAGCACCACGTCCGCCGTGGTAGCGTTCAGCATGTCGGGATTGGCGATGCTCACGGTCAAGGTGGTGCTCACGCCGGTCTCGCTCACCGTGGCCGAAGTGCCGGTGAACTGCACGGTGGTGTTGCAGGTGCTGGGTACGTGGAAGTTGTCGAAGGAGGCGTTGGCACCGGCTCCCGTGTTGTGGTTCCAGAAGCAGCCGATGGCGGGCGCGCTCACCCCGGTGTAGGTGGCGTCCAGCGTGGTGCCGGCCGCAGTGCTCGCCAGCAGCGGGTCCCCGAAGGGGCCACCACCGTTGTCGGTGTAGAACAGGGCCCAGCCGTCCGTGGCGGGGTTGTAGGTCACCCGCACATCCAGGTGGTTGTTGCCGAAATCCGTGGCGTTGGTGATGATGGTGGTGAGGTTGGCATTGGCGTCCAGGCCACCGGTGTAGCGCACCAGGCGCAGCGGGTCGGTGGGCCCGGCATTGCCCAGCACCACCGCATAGCCATTGCCCTGCGTCAGGTCCGTGTTGGTCCCGGCCAGCACCACGGCCATGCCGTAATCGCCGTTGTTGAAGCCCGAGGGGTTCGGCCGGGTCTGCCGCATGTTGAACGCCCAGGTCAGGACGCACGTGTTCGCGGTCAGCGTCGTGTTGTAGGTGCCCGGCGTGGCCTGGGCCACGAAGTCACGCCCGCTTGTGGTGCTCCCGGTCACCAGTTGGTTGGTGTTGACCCGGCACCCGGTCGGTGCGGCGGATTCGGTCTCGGTCCAGCCGCCGCCCACGGTGTTGTTGTTGGCGCGGTTGAAGTCGTCCACAAGCACCTGTGCGCCCAAGGGGGCGGCAAGCACGGCGGGCAGGACGGCAAGGAGGAGGGTGTGGAGCGAAGGGTAACGCTGGGCCATGGGGCGTTGGTTTGGAACGATAGGTCGCTGGACCGGAGGGTCTTCCGGACCGTGCAAACCTATCAAAAGCCGTGGGGCGGCCAAGCAGGGGGGCTACGACTTTTCAACGGTGCCCGGAGGGCGGCCCGGTGTGCGTTCTCACCCGTCGGCGCGCGGCAGCCTGCGCAGCAGCAGGAAGCCCACGGTGCCGGCGAGCAGCGAGGCCAGCAGGATGCCCAGTTTGGCGGCTTCCCGCATGCCGGGGTCGGCGAAGGCGAGTTCATTCACGAACAGGCTCATCGTGAAGCCGATGCCTGCCAGGAAGCCCATGCCGAGCAGATGGCCGCGTGTGATGCCCGCCCCGGGCCTGCTCACGCCCAAGCGCATCAGCAGCAGCACGGTGAGGCAGATGCCCAGCGGCTTGCCCAGCAGCAGCCCGGTGCCCACCCCCAGGGCCACCGGCGAGGTGAGGGCGCCCAGCGGGTCGACAGGCAGCTCCACCCCGGCGTTGGCCAAGGCGAACAGGGGCATCACCCCGAAGGCCACCAGCGGGTGCAGGGCCTTCTCCAGGCGCTGCAACGGTGTGGCGGCCCGCTCGCAGTCCGTCTCGATGCGCTGGATCACCGCCAGTTGGTCCTCGCTCAGCGTGGGCTTGCCGTTGGGCTCCAGGTCGGCGAAGGCCGCGATGTGCCGTTTGATGCGGGCCACGAAGGCCGGCTCGTCCATGCGCGTCACGGCGGGGATGGTGAACGCGGCCAGCACCCCGGCGATGGTGGCGTGGATGCCGCTGAGCAGGAAGGCGGTCCACATGCCGGCGATGCCGAACACGGCGTAGAACCACGGGGTGCGCACGCCCAGGCGGTTGCCGCCCCAGAGCACGGCCAGGAAGGCGATGCCGATGAGCAGGTTGTCCAGGCTGATCTCGCTGGTGTAGAAGAAGGCGATCACCAGCACGGCGCCCAGGTCGTCGGCGATGGCCAGGGTGGTGAGGAAGACCTTGAGCCCCGTGGGCACGCGGTCGCCCAGCAGGCTCATCACGCCCACGGCGAAGGCGATGTCGGTGGCCATGGGGATGCCCCATCCGGCGTGGGCCTCGCCGCCCCGGTTGAAGGCCAGGTACAGCGCCGCCGGCATGAGCATGCCGCCCAACCCGGCCGCCACCGGCAGCAGGGCATCGCGCGGCCGGCTCAGTTCACCGCCCACCACCTCGCGCTTCAGCTCCAGGCCCACCACGAAGAAGAACAGGGCCATCAGGCCGTCGTTGATCCAGTGGTGCAGCGTTCCGCGCAGCGTGAGATCGCCCGCGGTGAGCGTCACCGTGTGCTCCCAGAGGTGGTGGTAGCTCGCACGCCAGGGGCTGTTGGCCCAGGCCATGGCCACCACGGCCGCCACGAAGAGCACGATGCCGCCTGTGCTCTGATGGTGGAGGAACTCGGTGAATGCCCGCCGCCGTCGGATGGCCTGGTCCACGTGCATGGTCGCTTCAGCGGTAGCGGCGGTGCTTGTGCTTGCGCCGGCTGTGGCGCCGCTGCAGGTACACACCCACCAGCACCAGGGCGAGGATCGCGAAAAGGGGCCAGAGCAACCGCATGTGCCGCAGGGATGCCGGGCCAATTTAGTGCGCGTGCGTTACTGTGGCGGCGACAAGGTCCGGGCGGGCGCGACCATGGGGCGAACGCAACGGTGCATTCCGGTGGCATTCCCTGTCCACACCCCGGCACCAGCCCCGTCACGCTCCGCCTCCGGTGGCGCTGCGCAGGGGCGACCGCAGCGGGCTGCGACGCAGGATGAACAGCACCAACAAAGGCAGCAGCAGCAGCTCGCTCAGCAGCGCCACGCCCAGGGTGATGCTGATCAGCAGGCCCATGTAGTGGACGCTGGCGAAGTCCGACGCCGTGAGGCTGACGAATCCCGCGCAGAGCATCAGGCTCATCACGATCACGGCCTTGCCGCCGCTGAGGTAGGTGCGCTTCATGGCGTAGGCCAGCGTGCGGCCCTTGGCCAGTTCGATGCGCAGCTTGCCCAGCAGGTGCACCGTGTCGTCCACCGCGATGCCGAAGGCGTTGCTGAAGATGATCGCCGTGCTCACCTTCAGGTCGATGCCCGCCAGGCCCATGAACCCTGCGACGACCACCAGAGGCAGCACGTTGGGCAGCAGGGCCACCAGCACCATGCGGGGTTCGCGGAACAACAGGGCCATGATGGCCGCGATGAGCAGGAAGCTCAGGGCCAGGCTCTCCAACATTTGCGTGCTGAGGCGTTCGTTGTTGCGGTCGATCAGGAAGGCCATGCCCGTCTGGTGGAAGTCCACGGCGGGTGTGGTGCCCAGGCCTTGGAGCAGGCCCTCCAGGGTGGCGTTCTTCAGGCGATGCGCCGCCCCGCCCTCGTCCACCATGCGCCCGCTGAGGCGTGCGCTCCGCCCGTCGGGTGCGGCGATGGTGGCGAGCCCTTCGCGGCCCAGCATGTTCCGTGCGAGGCGGGCGACGCGTCCGGTGGCGCCAGGGTCGTCGGGCAGCCGGTACCAGGCGGGGTCGCCGCCGTGCAGGGCCATGTTGGCCGCCCGGACCACCGTCACCGGGCTGGTGATGTGGTGCACGCCGTGACGGCGCTCCAGATGGTCCTGCACCAGGGCCGTGCGCCGCAGCACCTCATGGTCCCACACGCTCAGGGCACTGTCCCGCACCGTGATCTCCAGGTCGAAGGGGCGCACCCCGCCGAACTGCTGCTCGAACCACAGGAAACCCTGCTTGCCGGGGTCGCTGTCCGGCAGGTCCTCCAGCAGAAAGTTGTTCACCTTGATCCGGGGCACCAGCAGCGCACAGGCAAAGGCCACACCGGCGGCACCGAAGAGGATGAGGCGTCGCCGGCGCAGCAGCAGGCGCAGCAGGGCATGCACCACGCGGTCCCACAACGAGGCACGCACCGTGCGTTCGGCCGGCACGGGGGTGGGCACCAGCACCAGCACGGCGGGCAGCATGACGAAGGCCAGGGCGTAGGCCAGGAAGACCCCCATCGCCGTGAAAAGACCGAACTCGCTCATGGGCCGGATGCCGCTGGTGACGAGCGTCGCGTAGCCGATGGCGGTGGTGAGCATGGTGATGAAGGTGCTCAGCCCCACCTCGTGGAGGGTGATGGCCAGGGCCCGCGTCCGGGCATACCCTTCGCGCAGGGCTTCGATGTAGCGTTCGATGATGTGGACCGCATCGCTCACGCCGACCACGAACAGGATGGTGGGCAGCAGCATGGTGAGGATGCTGAGCGGCTTGCCGAAGGCGGTCATCAGGGCCACCTGCCAGAGCACGGTGAGGGCCACCACGGCCATGGGGACGGCCACGCCCCAGACGGTGCGGAAGGCCAGGGCCAGGAAGAGTGCCAGCAACACGGCCGAGGTGAGCAGGAAGACGACCAGCTCGCGGGACATCAACGCAAGGATGTGGTGCTGGCCGTGGATGCGACCTGCGATGTGCACCTGGGACAGGCCGCTGGTGGCCACGGCGTTCTCGATCGCCGCCAGCAGGCGATCGCTTCGGACCTTGCTGAGCCCCTGTTCCGTGTGCATCACCAGCAGCAGGGCATCGCCCGGCTCGTTCACCAGGGGGGCCGTCACGGGGTCCAGCCGGAGGCGGGCACTGTCGGCGGCAAGTGTGCTGTCGTGCTCCAGGCGCAGCACGGGCAGCTCGAAGAGCCCGGCCGGGGTCCAGCGGGGGGTGCGCATCCGCGTGGGCGACACCACGCGCCGCACATCGGGCAGGGCCGACAGCCGGACTGCGAGGCTGTCCACGCGGCGCAGCAGGTCCAGGTCGAACACCGTGGGCCTGTGGCCGATGCCCAGCAGCACGTACTCGTTGTCGTGGCCGAACCGCGAACGGAAGTCCAGGTACCGGGCCAGCTCGGGATCGTCGTGGGGGAAGAACTGCTCGAAGTCGTGGTCCGTGCGCACCCGTGGCAGGATGAACAGCGCCGGCAGGGTGAGCAGCGCCAGCAGCAGCAGCACCACACGGGCGTTGCGCGGCGTGAGCAGCCGCTCGATGCGCTGGATCCGTTGCCCGGGCCGGTCCATGAACAGAGTGATGGGGATGGCGAGCGGCAAAGGTGGGGGATGGCCGCATGCGGCGCGGCTAACTTTGGGGGCCTATGGACAGCAGGTGGGTGCGCGCCCTGGCGTTGATGCTCGGGTTGGGAACGGCCCTCGGGGCCACAGCGGGCAAGCTGGAGAAGGCGTTCGAGGCGCTCCGGATCCATGATTATTTCCTGGCACGACGGCTCTTCCAAGGCCAGGTGGCCAGGCAGCCCGCTGCGGCCTGGTACGGGCTGAGCATCATCACCGGCCGGGCGGACAACCCCTTCCACCAACCCGATTCGGCTTACACCTTCCTGCTGCGTGCCGAGGCGGCTTACGCGCTGAGCGATGCGCGCACCAAGGACCGCATCAAGCCCCTGGGCGTGGACACCGAGGCGCTCGCCGCCCAGCGGGCGTACCTGCACGGGCTGGCCTGGGACCTGGCGCGCAACGCCAACACGCTGGAGGCTTACGACCGGTTCGTGCAGCGGTATCCGATGGCCGAACAGGTCGCGGATGCACGTGCGGTGCGCGACCACCTGGCCTTTCAACGGGCCCGCGAAAGCAACACGGCCGAGGCCTACCGCGCTTTCCTCGCCGCGTATCCGGGCGCACGGCAGGTTTACGAGGCCCGCGGACGCTTGGAAGAAGCCGTGTTCCGCGAGAGCACGGCCGACAGCAGCCTCGCCGCCTATGAACGCTTCATCGCCGAGCATGGCGAAAGCCCCTATGTGAAGCAGGCCGAGGATGCCATCTACCGGTTGAGCACGCCGCGACGGGGCCGGGACGAACTGCGCGCCTTCATCGCCGCCCATCCCCGCAACCACCGGGTGCCCGACGCCTGGAGGGAACTGTACGCCACCTACGTCCGCGACCTCGACGCGGCGGCCATCACGCGCTTCCTGCGGGAGAACCCGGATTACCCGTTCATCCAGGAGCTGAGCGAGGACTACCGCGTGGCCAGCCTCGTGCTGCTGCCCTTCCGTCACGAGGGGGCCTGGGGCTTCATCGATGAGCAGGGCGAGGAGCGCATCAAGGCCGTGTACGAATGGGTGGAGCCCTTCCACAACGGCCAGGCGCTGGTGGGACGGGCCGGGCGCACGGGCACGGTGAACAAGGGCGGCCGGGAAGTGATCCCCGTGGAGTACGACGACGTCTCGGAGTTCAGTGAAGGCCTGGCGGTTGTGGAGCGCGCGGACAAGGTGGGCGTGATGGACCGCAGCGGGGAACTGGTGGTGCCCATGCGCTTCGAGGAGGTGGGTGAACAACGGGAGGGCCTTGCTTATGCCGCCCTCGACGGGCTGTACGGTTACATCGATGCACGCGGCAACATCGCCATCCCGTTCTCCTTCCAGCGGGCGGGTTCCTTCCACGGCGGCCTGGCGGTGGTGGAGCGCGACGGCCGCAACGGAGTGATCGACACCCGCGGCAATGTGGTGGTCCCCTTCATGTACGACTGGATCGAGGGCTTCGACCGTGGGCTCTCCCGCGTTCGGCGTGATGGGCGCATGGGCCTGCTGGGCCCCTTCGGCGACACGGTGCTGGCACCTGTGCACGACCATGTGGGCAGCTTCACCGGCGGCCCGGCCCTGGTGGTGGACGGCAAGGCGTGCGGCTATGTGGACCGCGCAGGCCGGTGGGTGGTGCGCCAGGAGCTCGAAGCCGCCGAGGGTGTCATCGCCTGGGGCGATTTCCGCAACGGCGTGGCCGAGGTCCAGGTCAAGGGCAAAAGAGGGGCGATCGACAGCACCGGCCGCTTCATCATCCCGGCACAATACGCCGACGTGGGCAGCTTCGCGCACGGGCTCATTCCGGTGCGGCGCAAGGCGAAATGGGCTTATGTGGACCGTCTGGACCGCCCGGTGACCGAGGCCCGGTACGACCAGGCGAGGCCGCTGGTGCAAGGGCTGGGCCGCGTGGTGGTCGAGGGGCGATGGGGCGCGATCGACAGCACCGGCCGCGAAGTGGTGCCGCCCCGCTACGAGGCCATGGCCGATGCCGCGCACGGCCTGCTGGTGGTGCGCCAGGACGGTCGCCACGGCGCCGTGGACGGCCAGGGCCGGGTGCGCGTGCCGCTGGCCTTCGACAAGGTGGTGCCCATGGCCGCCGACCTGGTGCAGGTGGAACGCGGCGGTCGGCTCGCCTACTTCAAACCCTCGACCGAGCGGATGATCTGGAAGGAGGAGGGCTTCGACGTGGCGGTAGCATCACCGCAGTAGGGTCACGTGCCCGAGGAGGCGCTCCTGCCGCACCCCGTCGCGGTTCAACGCCTTGTAGCGCAGCACCCAGGGGTACACGCCATCGGGTGCGGGCATCCCGTCCACGAGGCCGTCCCAGCGGAGGTCCGGCATCTCACGCAGCACGATGCGCTCGCCCCACCGGTCGAAGACCTCCAAGGTCGCCTGCAGAATGTTGCCGACCACGCTCGGCGCGAACACGTCGTTCAGGCCGTCGTTGTCGGGCGTGAAGGCGTTGGGGACATGGATGTACGGTCCGCAATCACCGGCCACCACCCGCACAGTGTCGCTGATCTGGCCGCAAGCGCCCGTCACGGTGGCCCAGTACAGACCGGGCACGTTCACCGCGAGGGAAGCGCCCTCGGCACCGGTGCTCCACAGCACATTCCCCGAGGCCAGCGCCTCCAGCACCACCTGCTCACCCTCGCAGGCCTCCACATCACGGCCCAGTTCGAGCACCGGGTCGGGCACGGTGCTCAGGGTGATGCTCTCGTTGAACGGGCAGCCTTGGAAGGTCCCGGTGAGGGTGTAGGTGCCGGGCTGGATGGCCAGCAGCGTGTCCCCATGGTCGCCGGTGGACCAGGTCGGGCCGATCAGTCCCGAAGGCGCCACCAGGACCAGACTGTCCCCGGCACAGAGCACGGCATCCGCGCCGAGGGCATCCTGGGGCACGGGGATCATGGACACCGTCGCCGAATCCTGCACCGTGCAGCCCGCCAGGCTCACGCTCACCGTCACCGGCCCCGCCGTCCCCGTGGTCCAGGAGGTGGAAGTGCTGCCATCGGGCCAGGTGACCGTTGCGCCGGGAACGTTCAGGGTGAAGGTGTGTGCGCCGCCCGGGCAGAGCGACACATCGGGACCCAGGTCCACGGTGCCCAGGTCGATGAAGGTGGCCGTGATGGTGTCGGTGGCCATGCAGCCATTGCTCACCGCTTCGATCCAGTAGGTGCCCGAAGTGGTGATGCTGAGCGTGGGCTGGCTGCTGCCTGTGCTCCATAACACAGTGGCATTGCCCACGGCCGGTGCCAGCGCGAGGGAGGTTCCGGCGCACAGGCTGGTGTCCTCCCCCAGGTACACGTCCGGATACGGGTAGACCGCCAGTGTCATGGAATCGGTGGCCGTGCAACCGTTCAGATCGACCATCACGCTGTAGGTGCCAGCGGTACCCGCGACGAAGTAGGGGGAGGTACTTCCGTCCTGCCAGAGGTAGGTGGCGCCAGGATAGGTGGCGTCCAAGGTCAGGACCTCGAACTCGCAAAGGCTCACGTCCGGGCCCAGGTCCACAGCGGGCAACGGGTTCACGGCGACCAGGGCTGTGTCGCTTGCGGCGCAGGGGCCCATGGTCACCGTCACCACCACGGTGCCGGCGGTCGTGGTGCTGTAGCTTGCCCCGGTGGATCCATCCTGCCACAGGTAGCTGGCGCCGGGGTTGGTCACGTCGAAGGTCGCGGCCGTGCCGTCGCATACGGTGAGGTCGGGCCCGAGGGCCACGATGGGCATGGGCAGGAAGGTGAGCGTGATGCTGTCGCTCACCGCGCAGGTCCCCTGCGACACCTGCACCCAGTAGGTGCCGCCGGCCGTGGCCGGAAGGGTGGGACCGGTGCTTCCATCGCTCCACAGGTAGTTCGCACCCGGAAGCGTGGCATCGAGCACCAGGGTGCTGCCGGCACAGAGGGTCGCGTCGGGTCCAAGGTCCACGGCCGAGGGCGTGGCCACCAACACGCTGATCGCGTCCTGGGCCGTGCACCCGTTCGCCCCGGTCACGGTCGCGGTGTAGGTGCCCGCACCGATGACGTTGTAGGTCCATGCCGTGGATCCATCCTGCCACAGCACGCTTGCGCCCGTGCCGGTGAGGTCCAGCAGCAACGCCTCGCCCGGGCACAGGGTGGTGTCGTTGCCCAGGTCCACCGATGGTGCGGGCAGGGCCGTCAACACGATCGCATCGGAAGCCGAGCAACTGCCCAGGCTCACGGTCACTGCATAGTTGCCAGGTGCGGTGGCGCTGAAGGTGGGTCCCGTGCTGCCGTCCTGCCACAAGTAGGTGGCGCCGGCCACCGTCGCGTCGATCAGCAGGGATCCTCCGGGGCAAAGACCGAGGTCTGGCCCCAGGTCCACCACCGGTGCCAGGGCCACCGTCAGCACAAAGCTGTCCGAGGCACTGCATCCGTTGGCGGTGACGATGACGCTGTACACGCCGGCAAGGTCCACCGTGCGTGTGGCGCTAGTGCTACCATCGTCCCAGAGGTAGCTGCACCCCGCACAGCTCGCGTTCAGGGTCCATTGGTCCCCGGTGCAGATGCTCTGGTCGGGCCCGAGGTTCACCACGGGCAGCGGGTTGACGGCCACGTTCACCGCGTCGGTGGCGGTGCATCCGTTCACGGTGATGGCCACGCTGTACGTGCCCGCGGCGTTGATGGTGCGTGTGGCGCCGGTGCTGCCATCGTCCGGCGCAGAGGGTGAGATCGGGCCCGAGGTTCACGATGGGCAGCGGGTTGACGACCACGTTCACCGCATCGGTGCCGGTGCATCCGTTCACGGTGACGGCCACGCTGTAGGTGCCGGTGGCGTTGACGGTGCGCGTGGGGCCGGTGCTGCCATTGTCCCAGAGGTAGGTGGCACCGGGCGTGGTGGCGTCGAGCGTGGCCTGATCACCGGCGCAGAGCGTGAGATCCGGACCGAGGTTGACGTTGAGCACGCTGCCAACGGTGACGTTCACGGCGTCGCTGCCGGTGCATCCGTTCACGGTGACGTCCACGCTGTAGGTGCCTGCGGCGTTGATGGTGCGTGTGGCGCCGGTGCTGCCATCGTCCCAGAGGTAGGTGGCGCCGGGCGTGGTGGCATCGAGCGTTCCCTGCGTACCCGGACAAAGTGTGAGGTCGGGTCCGAGGTTCACGATGGGCAGCGGGTTGACGACCACGCTCACCGCATCGGTGCCGGTGCATCCGTTCACGGTGACGTCCACGCTGTACGTTCCAGCGGTG
>JABWBQ010000091.1 GCA_013360395.1 Flavobacteriales bacterium | reverse complement strand
GGTAGCTGCCCGGCGGCAGGTCGAACAGCACGGGCGTTCCGCCGTCCACGCCCGCGATGTCGCCGTCGCGTTGCAGCAGGGCGGTGCGCGAAGCCAGCACCTGGGCCGGGTCGCCCGCCGCGCGCAGCTCCACCAGCACCCAGTCCGTGACGGCATCGGGGCCGGTGACGGCCAGCACGGGCGCCGTGGTGGCCGGGGTGCTGTTGTTCAACACGGTGAAGCCCGCCGCGGTGTACGGCTCGGTGAGCGGGACCAGGCCCTGGGCACGCAGGTCGTCGCGCATCAGGCCCGCCAGGGTGTCGTACGCCCCCTCGAGGAGGACGCGCGCCGCCAGGGCGATACCGGGGGCCGGGACGACCGTGAAGCGCCACCAGCCCTGCGGTGCGGTGATGGGCCTCACCTGCACCTTGCCGTCGTTGGCCACCGCCCGGATGTGGTAGTACACGGTGCCGCCACCGGGCTGCTCGGGCAGCGTGGCCGTCCACACGTCGGCACCGGCGTGGGTCATCGGCACGGGCACATAGCCCTGGGCGGTGTCGGTGGTCCAGTACACCTCCGCCGCAGCGATACCCGTGCGATGGCGGATGTACGCTTCCACGGGATAGCCGCTGCCGTCGTTGGTGCGGTCGGCCAGGGGCTCGTGGCGGATGAGCAGCGGCCGGGCCACGCCGATGCCCTTGGTGATGCAGTGCAGCGCACCGCTCTGCGCGATGATGTTGCCGCTGGCATCGTCGCAGTCGATGCCCACCACCTTGTAGCCCGGCAGCGCCTCGCGGTAGATGCGCAGCGCCGTGCTGTCGTACTGTTCCCGGTAGGTGGGCACCAGGATGGTGCGGTTGATGAAGATGCTGTTGGTGTAGGTGCGGTAGCTGCTGTTCGGCGGATAGGAGCCACCGGTGCTGGGCGGCATGGGCACGCGGATGATCCGGTAGGGCGTGCCGAAGATGCTCAGGTGGTCCTGCTGGATGGCCTGCAGGTTGGCCTCCAGCTGCGGTCCGTCGCTCACCCCGGCGGGGAACTGGCCCACCAGCAGGGTCCGCTCGTCCAGCAGCTTCATGTGCATGTCGATGTGGTGGATGTTGTCGTAGGGCAGCGTCGGCATGCGCACGTAGCGGCCGCTGTCGATCCCCATCCAGGCGGTCATCATGGCGTCCACCTCGGCGGGCGTCCGGTCGGTCTGGTTGTACACGCCGCCCGGGCCGTTCTCATCCACCACCAGGTCGCTGCTGAAGGCGGTGCCGAAGCCGTCGCACATGAAGTTGCCGCCCGTGTGCACCAGGTCGTTCGGTGCGGTGGTGGTGCCGTACACGGCGATGCCCTTGAAGGCGCCGATCGCGTCGGCGGTGGCGTCGTCCGCAGGCCGCGGGCGGTTGTAGATCCAGTCCAGCAGGAACAGGGAGTCGACCTCGTTCTGGTACATGCTCTCGGGGCCGTAGTCGCGGATCCAGATGCTGTTGTACGGCGTGTTGAGGAAGCTGATGCCGTTGAGGTCGGGGAGCGGTGCGCCACCGGCATTGCTCGCCAGCAGGTAGCTGGTGATGTTGGCCTGGGAGTTGGAGCTGCCGGGGTTGCCGCAGAGGATGAGCACCTCGCACTCGGCCTTGGCGTGGCGGACGATCTGTTTCAGGATGGAGGGGAAGGACACCCAGGCCACGCAGAGGGTCTGCACTTCCTCCCACTCGGCCATGGTGCGCGGCGTGAAGGGCGGCGGGGTGCTGATGGCGCGGGCAGTGGCGGCGCGGCTGTCGCGGTAGGCCCGGATAAGCGGCACCTCCGCGGGGTCGAGGGTGTGCGGCAGCCCCAGCTGGGCGACGGCGGTGGCCGGGATCAGCAGGGCCAGTGCAAGGGCCGCGGTGAGCCAGGCAGGCGGAAAGTAACGAACGGGCGTCATGGTCCGCAAGGTAGCGGGTGGCCCGGTCACCGTCCCGAAGCGCGGAACCGCTTGTACAGACCGAGCACCTCGCGCACGTATAGGAAGGTCTGGCTCCCCTTGCAACGCCCGGCGGTGATGCCCGGCAGGCGGTAGTACCGCGGCAGGGCCAGCAGGGTGATGGCGCGCTCCACATGCCCGGTCCAGCGGTGGCGGTCCAGGCCCAGCTCTTCGGCCAGGCGCTGCGCATCCCGCACATGGCCCGGGCCCGCGTTGTAGGCGGCCAGCACGAAATGCAGGCGTTCGTCGGCGTCGGGGATGCTGCGGCGCCACAGGCTGTCGAGCACCGCCAGGTAGGTGGCCGCCGCATGCACCTGCCCCTCCACCATCTCCACGCTGTCCATCCCCAGCCGCTCGGCCGTGGCCGGCATCATCTGCATGAGGCCCTGCGCACCCTTGACACTGATGGCCGACGTGTCGAAGCGCGATTCCTTGAAGGCGATGGCGGCCAGCAGCTCCCAGTCCCAGTGCATCAGGTCCGCCTTCTCCCGGAACACGTCGTCGAAGGGCGAGAGCGAGTCGCCCGCCGGTGGACGCGCACGGGTGCTCCCCAAGGGACCGCGCTTCGGCAGGCGCCGTCCGTAGGCGGCCACGATGAGACCGCGGGCCTCCTGTTCGTCCGGCCGGAGCAGCCAGTGATCCAACGCCTCGCGCAGCCGGGTGGCGTTGCGGCGCACGGCGAACACCAGGTCCTCGGCGGGAGCGTCCACCGGGTCGAAGGCGAGCTGCGGAAGCTCCTCGGCGAGGTGCCGCGCCTCGAGGTCGCCCACGAGCGCCGCCGGCAGGGTGCCCACGGCCACCGCTTCGATGAGGGCGGTGCCGGTCCGTGCATCGGCGATGCGCGTCGTGGTCGTGTCGTAGGCCCAGGGCCCGTGGACGTAAGCGCGCAGCGTGTCCGTCCCCGCGTCGCCGGTGCCGGTGGCCCGGTCGGGGCGCAGGTGCACCATCACCGGCGTGGTGTGCCACCAGGGCGTGGTGCAGGCCACGGCATCGCCGAAGCGACCGCGATGGAGCAGGGCGGCGATCACATCACCCGCACCGCGCTGCAGCATGGGGAGCAGGCTGTCGGGCGGCACCGGCAGTACCTGGAGGGGGAGCTTG
Source organism: Flavobacteriales bacterium (assembly GCA_013360395.1). Taxonomy (GTDB): domain Bacteria; phylum Bacteroidota; class Bacteroidia; order Flavobacteriales_F; family PHOS-HE28; genus PHOS-HE28. The sequence goes on along the minus strand of JABWBQ010000091.1, from coordinate 5,369 downwards.
GTGTGCCGGGCGAAGCGCTCGAGCAGCTCGGTCTCGGCGCCGCGTTCCCCGCCGGGGAATTGTTCGTATGTGAGCGGATGCTCCACCACGAGCACCCGCAGGGTGTCGGCGGCGATGGCCCCGAGGTCGCGGTCCACGAGCGGCACGGCCCATGGCCGCACCGGGGTGTTCCGCGCATGGTCCTTCTGCAGGGCCCGGATCAGCAGGCCCAGGAGGCCGAGGGCCAGCAGGCCCAGGAGCGCGATGCGTCGGGAGCGGATCATCGTTGGGCGGCGGTGGCGCGTTCGATGTCGGTGAGGAAGCCGATGAACTCCGCGCGGTAGGCGTCGTAGTGCTGCCAGAGCACCGCTTCGGCGCCGGCCATCACGTGTCCTTCAGGCGCACGGCGGGCCATGCCGCCCAAGGCGGCGGCGAGGCCTTCACGGCGGGCATAGGCGCCCAGCCAGTCCTCGGCGATCAGGTGGGGCAGCATGCGTGCCGGCCGTCCCTCCATCCACGCGGCGTGCGCCCCGAGCACCGCGTACATGCGTGCTGTGAAGAGGTGCAGCGGCTCGGGATGCACCGCGGCCCAATGGACCGCCAGCAGGTGGTCGTAGAACAGGTCCATGACGACCGGCGCGTAGCGGCCGGCGTGGTCGCGCACCCGTTCGCGGCCCGCGCGGGCCAGCGGGTGCCCGTCGGTGTAGTGGTCGATGGCGCGGTGCAGCCGGATGCCCTTCCGCAGGCCTTCCGGGAAGCGCCCCAGATCGCCGCCCTTGATCGCGTCGGCCATGTAGTTGCCCGTGATCACCAACGGGTCGTCGCCGCTCAGGTACAGATGGCCCAGGAAGTTCATCGCGGGGCCCGAAGGTACCGCCCATCCAACCCGCGGGTGCGCCGCCCATGGAATGGCGATCCGGGTCCGCGGCGGCGCCGGTACCTTCGTACGGTCGCATGACCCCGCGCCGCCGCCATCTGTTGTACTGGGCCACCCAGCTCGTGGCCTGGGGCGGCTACGTGGGGCTCTTCGTGCTGTGGAACTACGTCAAGGGCTCGCTGGGCGCCGAGGTCTACGTGGTGATGGTGCTGGTGTTCGCGCTGGGCATCGGCACCAGCCATGCGCTGCGTGCGGTGATGGTGCGCAACGGCTGGCTGGACCGTCCGCTGGGCTTCCTGATCCCGCGCCTGGCGCTCGCCGGCCTGTTGCTGGGGCTGGCCGCCACGGCCATCGAGGGGGCGCTGGTGAGCCTGCTGCTGCCCGAATTCGGCTCGTTGTTCACCGGCGACATCGCCCGCTTCTTCAGCCAGCTCGTGAACTGGGTGGTGCTGCTGGTGATGTGGTCCCTCTCCTACCTGGCCTACCACTACTTCGCCCGCATCCGCCTGGAGGAGGTGCGCAACCTGCGGCTGCAGACGGCCGATCGGGAGAACCAGCTCAACAACCTGCGCAGCCAGCTCAACCCGCACTTCATGTTCAACGCGCTCAACGGCATCCGGGCGTTGATCGACGAGGACCCCGCGCAGGCCAAGCGCGCCATCACGCAGTTGAGCGCCATCCTGCGCAACGCCATGAACACCGTGAAACGGCGCACGGTGCCGCTGGGCGAGGAGGTGGACATCGTGAAGGCCTACCTCGCCCTGGAGGCCATGCGCTACGAGGAGCGGCTGCGCGTGCAGTTCGACGTGCCCCCGGGGCTGGAACGCGAACCCGTGCCGCCCATGCTGATGCAGACCCTGGTGGAGAACGCCGTGCGCCACGGCATCGCCAAGCTCACCGGGGGCGGCGACATCCACATCACGGCGCGGCAGGAGGCCGACGGGCTGCACCTCACGGTGCGCAACACCGGCCACTACGAGCCCGGGCGCATCAACGGCAGCGGCATCGGCCTGCGCAACACCCGCAAGCGCCTCGACCTCATCTACGGCCACAAGGCCAACATGCGGATCACCAACGAGCACGGCTTGGTGGTCACCGACGTGCTGATCCCGCGCATGGAACGGTCGGTGCTGGAGAACGACGACTGAACCCGCCCCTGGACCCGCGTACCGATCGCCACACCGCACCCGGCCACCGGCCCCGCTGAACGACCCGACCCGAACAACCAACGACCCATGAAGACCCTGATCATCGATGACGAACGGCTGGCCCGCAAGGAACTGATCTCCCTGCTGGAGAAGCACGACGACGTGGAGGTGGTGGGCGAGGCGGCCAACGCCGACGAGGCCGAGGCCCTGATCGCCGAGAAGCGGCCGGACCTGCTCTTCCTGGACATCAACATGCCGGGGCGCGACGGCTTCGAGCTGCTCTCGGCGCTGGACCGGCCGCCGCACGTGATCTTCGTCACCGCGTACGACGAGCATGCCATCCGGGCCTTCCAGGTGAACGCGTTGGACTATGTGCTCAAGCCGATCGACCCCGAGCGGCTGAGCGCGGCCCTGGCCAAGGTGCCGAGCACTTCCGCAGAGGACGTGCCGCAGCGCGAACTCCTGCGCGAGAGCGACCAGATCTTCCTGAAGGACGGCGAGAAATGCTGGTTCGTGACGCTCAAGGACGTGCGGGTCTTCGAAAGCGAGGGCAACTACGTGCGCGTGCGCTTCGCCGACCAGAAACCGCTGGTGCTGCGGAGCCTCAACAAGCTCGAGGAGAAGCTGGACCCCCTCACCTTCTTCCGCGCCAGCCGCAAGCACATCGTCAACCTGCGCTGGGTGGACAAGATCGAGCCGTGGTTCAACGGCGGGCTGATGGTGAAGCTCAAGCCGGCCGACAAGAGCGGCGCCCCGGGCGAGAGCATCGAGGTGAGCCGGCGGCAGGCCACACGCTTCAAGGAGCTGCTGAGCCTCTGACCCCCGACGACGGGTGGTGGCTCACCGTTCCACGACCAGCCGCGCCCGGCCGACCACCGCACCATCGGCCGCGACCAGCCGCAGGATGTGCACGCCCGGGGCCACGGTGGCCGGTACGATCAGCCCAAGGTGATCCGCCCCGTCCTGCCTGCGCACGGGCATGGGAACGGAACCGCCGAGCGGTCCAACGAGCTCGGCCGCAAGATCCCCGGGCAAGGCGCCTTGGCACACGATCCTCATGGGTCCCCCGGCCGTCACCGGGTTGGGCGTCACGGACATCAAAGGGAAGCCCCCCTGTTCGCCCACGGCGGAACCCACCTCGTTCAGGTGGCGGAAGAGCGTGGCATCGCGACCGGCGGTCATCTGCGCTTGGCCGGCCACCAGGATGCGTCCTGCGGCCGTCAACGCGAACGCATTGGCGACATCGCTGCCGCCCATCACCGTGGTGAGCACCTGCCCGTTCGCACCGAACGCCGGATCCGGTGCGCCGTTGGGCAGGTAGCGCACCAGCACCTGGTGGCGTGGATCGGCCAAAAGCCCGCCCGAAGTACCGCACGCCAGCACCCTTCCATCCGCAAGCGCCCCCACGTCCATGAACTGATCCATCGGCGCGTTCATGAAGATCACCAGGCCGGCGTTGCCGAAACCCGCATCGTCCTGTCCCATCGGATCGAGCCGCATCACGAAGGCATCGAACGTCTGGTCCGCCAGCGCGAAATGGCCGCACAGCAGGATGTTGTCGTTCGGGTCGATGGCCATGGCCGCCGCACTCTCCGACATCTCCACGGAAATGGGCTTGAGGAGAATGCCCCCGTTGCCGAAGTCGGTGTCGAGGGTCCCGTTGGTGGTGAACCGTGCCACGAGCACGTCGAAGTCCAGAAAGCCGCCGGCACCCGTTCCTTGGTCGTACTGGCCGCAGGCCACGATGCTCCCATCGCTCTGCAGGCCGATATCCCAGAAGCGGCTGTCGTCCTCGGTCACCGCAAGCGCTGCCACGCCCGCGTTCCCGAAGGTGGGATCGAGCGTGCCGTCCGCCTCCACACGGACCACCACGGGGACGTCGTCGGAGGATCCGAACTCCGCAGCGCCGGCCAGCAGGATGCGGTGGCCCGGCAGGGGGGCCGCCGCGTAGGCGTAGCTGCTCCCGGTGCCGATGGCCAATTCGCTCATGCCCCCGACGCCGAAGGACGGATCGAGGCTGCCGTCAGGAAGCAGGCGGACGATCAACATGGCGTATGCTGAATTCGCATCCTCCCGCACCCCTGCGACCACGATCTTCTGATCATCCTGCTGGAACAGATCCAAACCGATGGTGCCGTTGAAGGCATCGATCTCCAGGATCCCATCGCCATCGAATCCCGGATCGAGCGTACCATCGGGCATGGTCCTGACCACGATCAGGTGGCCGCCGGTGCCGGGGGGCATGGTGTATCCTGTGGCCACCACGAACTGGTCGGTCTGTTGCACCATGACCTTCCGGAACTGTTCCGATGCACCGAGGTCGAGCACCAGCATGCCACCGTTGGCGAAAAGGGGATCCAATCCACCGGTCTGAGCGTGGCTCCCGAACACCCAGCACACCGCTGCAGCGACTGCAACACCATGGCGGAGGCGTGTCATGGGAAAAGGACGTTCGGTGATACCTCGAAAGTTAATGCACAGGCCGGCCGCGCCGACGCCGCATCGCGATCCCTCCCGGACGCGCCCTCCGGTCCACACCGCTTCCCCGCAGGAAGGCCCGCTGGCGCCCCTGATGGGATACCAAGCGCGGTTCCCACATGACCTTGATCAGGTGGCTTTCCACCTACTTTTGCCGCGCGCCGCAAGGCCTTTCATGGCCGGCGCCAACCCGATGAAAAGGATCCTCCTCGCCGCCGTGCTGGGCCTCCCCACCGCCCTGGCCACGGCCCAAACGGCCACCGACTTCAACTGTGCCGACTGTGCGGGCACGCCACACCAGCTCTTCGCCGAACTGGACGCCGGCAAGGTGGTGGTGCTGACCTGGGTGATGCCGTGCAACAGCTGCGTGGGCCCCTCGCTCACCACCTACAACGTGGTGGAGAGCTACCAGAGCTCGCACCCGGGCCAGGTGGTCATGTACCTCTGCGACGACTACGCGAACACCAGCTGCGCCGCGCTCAACAACTGGCGGAACGCCCAGGGGCTCACCAACACCACCACGTTCTCCAACGCCGCGATCAGCATGAGCGACTACGGCAGCAACGGCATGCCCAAGATCGTGGTGCTGGGCGGCAGTGCGCACACCGTGTTCCTGAACGTGAACAACACGGTGAACGCCAATGCGCTCCAACAGGCCATCAACAACGCCCTGGCCGTCACGGGCATCGACGGCGTGGACGGCGCGTTGCCCGGCGGCCTCGCGGTGCTGCCCAACCCCGCCGGTGACCAGGCCTGGGCCAGCTTCGACATGCCGGGGGCGCGGCGGATCACCATCGACCTGTTCGACCGGTCGGGCCGGCTGCTGCGCAACCTCCACACCGGCGAGGCGCCGCAGGGCCCGTCGCGCGTCGCCCTGGCCACCCAGG